>CAMKKS010000008.1 GCA_946413485.1 uncultured Rickettsiales bacterium
ATATATATGCAAGAAATATAAAATAGATGCTATATGCACTTATGATGAATATTTATTAAAATTTATTAAAATTTTAAAACTAACTATGGATATAAAATCTATTTATATTGCTTTTAATGTTCCGCAATTAAAAACAAATTATATATTTTTTCTTTTCAAGAAAAGTATTAAATGTGTTGATTTAATATTTTATACATCTGGTTATATTAGAGATTATTATTTAGATAAATTTTCAATTGAAATTGAAAAAATGCACAATTTTGATTTTTGTATAGATTATGATTTTTTTGATGAAAAAAAAATTAAAATTGGGAGAATTAAAAAAATATTTAAAGAAATAGACACGGATATAAATGAAAAAAAAATATTTTATTGCCAATATGATTGTCGTAATGTAATGTTTTATGATAAAATATTAAAGGCTATAAGTAAAATAAAAAGAGATGATTTTGTATTTATTTTTAGCGGTAAAATCAATAAGAATCTTTCATCAATCGATGAAATTATTAAAATTATAAAAAAATATAATATTTCTAGTTGTGTTAAATTTATTGATGAAATTGAAGATAAACCAGCTATGTTATCTATATGCTATGCTGTATTGTGTATACAACAATTATATGATTATTCTTTAACAAATACAATTAGAGAATCTGAATGTATCGGTAAACCATTAATTGTTATAACTGAAAATAATTATCTACCCGATATGATTGAAGATAAAATTGGTTTTTATGCAAATAATTGCGCAGATCAAATTTTTTCCGTTATTACGAATATGTTAAATTTAACAGAATCTGAATATAGTAAAATGCAAGAAAGAGCTATTATATATGCAAAAAAGTATTTTATAGATGAAAAAGCATATAAAAGTGCTGCTTCTAACATTAAAAAATTAATCAATAATTAAACACGATAAAATATATTGAAATTTAATTATAATCAATATGGAGTTTTAATATGACTGTATTTTTATCTGGTATTCAACCAAGTGATTGTAAATTGCATTTAGGAAATTACATAGGTGCTATTTTGAATTCAAAAAATATAGCAAAATCACTTCATAAAGATGATAAGTTTTATTTTATGATTGCTGATTTGCATGCCATGACGAGCATACATGAGTCTAATGTATTAAAAGAAAATATAAAACGATTGGCTGCTACTTATATTGCTTGTGGTATAGAGCCGGACTTTGAAAAAATCTTTATTTTTCAACAATCTAGAGTTTCGGCACATTGTGAATTATGTTGGATTTTATCAACAATAACTTCTATTGGACAACTTGAAAGAATGACACAATTTAAAGATAAAAAAGGTAAATCTAGTGTTAATGATATTAATGCAGGTTTATTATTTTATCCAGTGTTAATGGTTGCTGATATTATTTTATATAAAGCTAATTCAATATTGGTTGGTGACGATCAAACGCAACATCTCGAATTTACACGCGACACTGTGCAAAAATTTATGAAAACTTTTGGAAATTATAATGATGATAGTATTTTTGTAATGCCTGATAAAATAACAACGGAAGAAAGTAAAAGAATTATGTCACTTGGCGATGGAACAAAAAAAATGTCAAAAAGTGTTGGTGATAATAAAGATAAGATATTTTTAACTGATACAGATGAGGAGATTGAAAAAAAAATTAAAACAGCCAAGACGGATAGTATAATTGGTATATATTACGATAAGGAAAACAGACCAGAAATTAGTAATTTAATAAATATTTTTAGCGCAATAAGTAAAAAAAGCATTCAAGAAATCAATAATGAATATTGTGAAAAAAATACAAAAACTTTTAAAGATGATTTAATTCAGCTTTTAATTAAAGAAATAAAACCAATACGCGAGAAGTATAATGATTTAATAAAAGAAAGTTTATATTTAGAAGATATTTTAAATAAAAGCAATAAAATAGCAAATGAAGTTGCTAATGATACTTTAATGAAGGTCAAGAAAGTTATTGGTTTAATTTAAAATAGAATTTTTCTTAAATTAATGTAGGCTAAAAATATTGCAAAGCACATGATAAATATAGCAGCAGATTTGTTTAAGAATGATAGTATTTTTACATTGATTTTTTTGCCTATTGTCCCAAAAATACTTACCATTAAAATATTTACCGTTAAGCTAGCAAAATATCCGCCTAAGCATGCTGAAATTAATCCATTTGATGTATTTATAACTTGTGTAAATATTACACCATAACCTACAATTGATATAGGTGATGACATTTTTAAGCAGAATAATATTATTGCTAAAGAAAAACCACTATTTTTATCAAACTTTTTTGCTTTAAGTTTGCTTATATCGGTTCTTAAAAATTTTATTGCTAAATAAAACAATAAAATGATAGCAAAAAATAACAAAAAACTCATAATATTTTGAGGAATTTTGTTTATTGCTTCTTTAGCAAAAAAAGCCCCCAATGATATTAAAATGATATCTCCAAGAAAACAACCGCAAACAGCCAAAGCAGATGTTTTATAGCCACGTGTCATTGCAATATTTGCGATAGTTAAAAAACCAGGTCCAACTGATGCAAGTATTAAAAATACTAGATAGAAAGTTTGAAAAAAAACATACAAATTCATATTTTATTTCTTTAAAACATCATCAAAATCCACAATTTGTTTAATATTTGAAAATTGTAGATTTAATTTATTTTGCGCCAATTCTTGTAAATTATGCACACTATATTTTTCATTAAATTCCGCTTTTTTGATTGATAAATTATTTTTTTCCGATAATACTTCACTAGATAATTTGTTTACATTTAATCTAAAATAATAAGCTGAATTTTTTATGTAAAAGAAACACACTATATTTATGAAAGTTATAAACAATAGCAAAGCAAATAGGATTTTATCATTAAATTTTATTTTTCGCATATTTTTATCGCGGTATCTACGATAGTTTCTGATTTCACAAAGGCTTCTTTTTCTAGATTTGGTGAATATGGTAGCGGAATATCTGTTAATGATATTCTTTGTGGTTCGCAATCAAGATAATCAAAGCAATTTTCATTAATCTGTGCGATAATTTCACTTGCTATTCCGGCAAACTTCCAACAATCTTCAACTATTAAAACTTTATTTGTTTTTTTAACAGATTCAAATATCATTTGAGTATCAAGTGGTCTAAGTGTTCTTAGATCTATAAAATCTACACTTATATTATTTTTTTCAAGTATATTTACTGCTTCTGTTGTTGCTTTCATTGAATATGAGTAAGAGATTATCGTAATATCTTTTCCTTCTTGAACTTTTTTTGCTTTTCCGATTTCAATGTATTCTTCTGTATCATCAATTTCCATTTTTTCACTATATAGTAATTCATTTTCAAGAAAAACAACAGGGCTATCACTTACTATTGCTGATTTTAGTAATCCTTTTGAATCTTGCGCTGTGTATGGTGCAATAACAATTAAACCAGGGACATTTGCATACCAAGGAGCAAACGATTGCGCGTGTTGTGCGGCTACAGCTTTTGAAATACCATTTGAACCACGAAAAACAATTGGACAACTAATTTTTCCACCAGACATATATTTTCCTTTTCCTGCTGAATTAATAATGTGATCTATTGCTTGCATAGCAAAATTGAATGTCATAAATTCAACAATAGGGCGCAAACCTTTATAACTTGCACCAATTGCTAAACCAGTAAAACCATATTCACTTATTGGTGTATCTATAACACGTTTATCGCCAAATTCTTCCCAAAGTCCATTTGTTACTTTATAAGCTCCATGATATTGAGCAACTTCTTCACCAATTACAAAAACATTTTCATCTTTTCGCATTTCTTCGGCCATTGCTTCACATAATGCTTCTCTTACGGATATAACTCTCATATTAATGATGATGTGGTTATAATTTTATATAAAAAGCAAGAAAAAAGTTTTTACACTATTTTCCATCTCTAACTTTGCCATTAGTTTTTGATTCTACGGCTTTTATAATTTCATTCATTAAATTATTAATTTGTTCATTAGTAATTAGTTCAATTGGTTGAAAAATATATCTTAAAGCCATTGATTTTTTTTCATCAGATATTTGATAAATATCTACAACATTAATACTTGTAATTAATGGATTTTTGTAAGCATCAATAATTTGATCAGCTAAGATTGAATTATCAACTATAAAAGCAATATCTCTAACAATTGGTTGTAAGCTATATTCTGTAAATTCTTTCTTTTTTGTTTTTTGTATATCAAAATTATCTTTAAAAACTTCAAAAAAACAAACAGTATTTTTAATTTTGAATTTTTTTAAAACAATAGGTGATATTTCACCATATCTTGCTATACAATTATCATTATTTTTTATTGTTACATCAAAAGATCTTGTTGGATGCGTGTATTTTTGTTTACATTTTGATATTTTTAAATTTTTAGTATTTACATAATAAACTTTTTCAAGTAATTCAAATAGAGTTTTTTTTGCATCAAAAATATCAAAAAATGTATCTTTTCCTAAGCAAAAATTTTGTACTGATTTTCCACAATATACACCAGCAATTGAATTATGTTGTCCGTTTTTATC
The DNA here is from genome assembly GCA_946413485.1 of uncultured Rickettsiales bacterium. Lineage (GTDB taxonomy): Bacteria > Pseudomonadota > Alphaproteobacteria > Rickettsiales > Deianiraeaceae > UBA4311. The sequence goes on from CAMKKS010000008.1 coordinate 4,557, forward strand.
AGGTGATGTAAAAATCATTCCTTCTTCAAAAAAAGATAACTGGTTTTCTAAAATTAAACTTTCATTTTTTGCTATTGCGTCAAGTAAGTTTAAAATTAATGTAGGTATCATGTAATTTAATTCACTACTTATTGGATTTGTTACTAATAAATCTTCATTTATGTTTGAAAATAATTTTGCTTTTTCTATATCACAAAAACCAAATGATACGCATTCAATAAGACCCTTACTTGCTAAAAACTTTTTATCTTTTATTTTTTCGTTGAAAATATTTTTTACGAATTTTTTTGATAATTCATATGGTATTGTAGGTATATTATCATAACCATCTATGCGAGCTATTTCTTCGGCAATATCTGCTGGTAATTCAATGTCATGTCTAAATTTTGGAACCAAAATTTCCAATGAATCTATATTGTCTTTAACTTTGAATTGCAATGATGACAATATATTTATAATTTTGTTTTTTTCTATTTCAAAACCAAGTATTTTTTTTGTAAAATCAATTGGATAAGTTATTTTCTTGTTATCGTCTATATGACCATTACTGATTATATTACTAGCTTTTCCACCGCAAATTTCGACTATCATATTTGTTGCAAGATTAAGCATTTGTTCTGTTAAATCTGGGTCTATACCACGTTCATATCTAAATCTTGCATCACTGATTATATTCAATTCTTGACCAGAAATAGTTATTGGTGTTGGTGGAAAATAAGCACTTTCAAGTAAAATATTTTTTGTTTCATTTGTAGTTTTGCTATTATTCCCGCCCATTACGCCAGCAATACATATTTCTCCATTATCATCATTTACTGCTAAAATTTTATTTTTATTATATTTGATAGTTTCATTTTTTAGTGTTAAAAAGGTTTCGTTTTTTGCATAATCAATTGTTATATTTTTACCTATTTTATCGCTATCGTATGAATGCATTGGTTGTCCATATGTAAACATAATATAATTTAAAATATTTACTACAACACCATTGTCGCCACAGCCATTTATTGAATTTCTTTTTAAAATATATTCTGGTGTTTTAGTATTTAAATTTATTCCTTCTATTTCTCGGCAAAAGTATTTACAATTGTCAATTTTTACATCGACGGTATGTTCATTTTTAATTGTTTCATTTACATCATACTTTTGTTCTATTTGTTTTAACTTTCCTAAACCACAAGCACTTAAATCACGAGCAATTCCATAAACATTTGCAGCATCACCACGATTTGGTGTAATTGATATTTCAAATGGGATTTTATCAAATGCTTTATATTCTTCGGTAAAAGGTTTTCCAATTTCACATTCATCTGAAAGCTCTATTATTCCATCGCTATCTTTTCCAATTCCAAGTTCTTTTTCACTACACATCATCCCGCAGCTTTCAATACCTCTAATTTTTACTTTCTTAATTTTTAAATCTTTTTGTGGTATGTAAGCACCAACTAACGCTAATGCAACTTTTATTCCAGCTCTTGCATTTGGTGCGCCGCAGACTATTTGATATGTTTCATTACCATCGCTTACTTTGCAAACATGTAAATGATCGCTATCAGGATGATCGTAACATTCTAATATTTTTGCTACCACAATTTTATCAAAAATATGTTCATCAGGAACATCATTTTCAACTTCTAAACCAATTTCATTTAGTTTTTTACATATTTCACTTAGTTTTGCTGTTGTATCTAAAACATCTTTTAACCATTCTAAATTTAGGATCATAAACACTTGTTTATTCTCAATAAGAATTTTATTTACAAGCAAAATTTTAAATAAAAACTTGATTTTTGTTTTTAATTGAAATTACATTTAATATATGAATAATATTTCCTCTTCTCTCTCTCTCTCTCTCTCTCTGAGAAGATTGCTTTCTATAAGAAAGAAATAAAAAATATAGCAGATACAAGTTTTAATAAACAACAAAAGAAACTATGTTTAGATATTCTTGATAAAGCAACAGAAGAAAACATTGATAAGATTTATCAATTTATAACACAAAGGGTTAAAACTGGTTTTGTTTTTGATATTGCACCAGAAGTTCAACACAACTGCATTGCATTGATTGAAAAAGATAAAAAGCTTTCATTTGAAAGCAATGCATTTGGAGAAAAACTAACACATAAACTTATAATTGGAGAAAACTATGATGCACTTAAAAACTTGCTTGCGGTATATGAAAATAAGATTGATTTTATTTACATTGATCCACCTTATAATACAGAAAGCACAAGGACGGATGGCAATTCTTTAACAGACATTGAAGGACAAAATACAGGAAAGTTTATTTACAGAGACAAGTTTTCAAGAACAGGTTGGTTAAACATGATGAACGAACGCTTACAACTTGCAAGAAAACTTTTAAGCGACAAAGGAGTTATATTTATAAGCATTGATGATAACGAACAAGCATACTTGAAAGTGTTGTGTGATGATGTGTTTGGGGAGGAGAATTTTGTTGCTTGTTTTAAGTGGAAAAAAACAAATAAGCCAAGTGGTAATACAAGTGTTGATAAATTTTTCATAGATAAGCAGTTTGAATATATTTTACTGTACTGTAAAAACATGAATAGACTTACAAGTTTCAATTTAAACTTAAACACAGAAGAACAATTAAAAGAAAAAGGCTACATCCTAAAAGATGAATATTTTGAAGAGCGCGGTTATTATTGTTTGACGCCGTTATGGCACTCCAATTCAGGAAGTAGTTTTGGTTATGTTGAAAGTTTAGATTATGAAATTGAGGCGCCAGATGGAACAAAATTTAAAATTTATCAAAATGAAAATAAAGATAAAAATAATAAGATGTGTTATACTTGGAGTAAAGATACATTTAACGTCGGCAAAAAACTTGGTTTTATCGAAATAAAAAAAGATAAAAGTGGAAATTGGTGTGCTTATAGAAAGATGTATGAAAAAGTAAAATTTGACCCAAAAAGTAGAAGAATAGTTGCACAAGCAAGTGGAAATCCATATACAGATAGTATTATTGGGCACACAACAGACGAATCTGCAAGGCTATTAAAAGATTTAGGTGTTTATTTTAGTTTTTCAAAACCAGTTGCTTTAATTAAACACTTACTAAAAATAGCATCACAAAAAGATAGCATCATCCTCGACTTCTTCGCCGGCAGTGGAACAACAGGACAAGCAGTAATGGAATTGAACGAAGAGGACGGAGGAAAAAGACAATTTATCTTATGCACTAACAATGAAAATGGCATTGCAGAAAACATAACATATGAGCGGTTGTATAGAGTTATAAACGGTGAAGGAACAAAAGGAGAGCAATTTAAGTGGCAATATTCAAAAGACAAGAAAAGTTTAGTAAACAACAATCTTGATGTGTTTAAAATTGGTTATCATCAGCTTGGGATTGAGGACTATGATAAAGGTAATGAACTTGTTAAGCAAGCAAAAGAAGTATTTAAGCAACTTGATAACAATTTTGAATTGAAAAGTGAGTTTGATATTTACAACAAATTAGCAAGTTTAAAACCATTTAATGAATGCGGACTCGCACTGGCATTTTATCCAAAACAGCAAAGTGAAGAAAACGAAGAGGAACATGATTAAAAGTTGATGTATGATGCTAATAAGAATCCAAAAAGAAAAAGTTGATGACATTTGTTACTATTTTCAAAACAATCAAAACAATGGAGAACAGATAAAAGTTGATTTTAAAGCACCAACAGGAAGCGGAAAAACATTGATGGCAAGCGCCGTTATAAGTAAGATGATAAATGATAATCAAGGTGATAATTTTATATTTATAATTGCAACTATATCAGCAAGTGAACTTCCAAAACAATTTGAAAGAAAGATAAATGAATACAGGGCGGATTTGGATTATAGCAATTTTGAGGTTGAATATATTGAAAGTCCATCGGCAAGTAAATCAGCAAAAAGGTGCGATAGTGATGCAAAAATCAAGTTGGTTAAAAATAAGGTTTATATTTTTGGTAAAGCAACATTTGGAAAAGGTAGGATTTATACAGAACAAGGAGTTATTAAGGACTTTATAAACGAAGCAAAACAACAAGGTTATAAGATTGTTTATATTAGAGATGAGGCACATATTGGTGGAAGAGGCGATGGTGTCGATAAGAATTTTGAGACATTAATGCATAAAAATGCAGATTATATTTTACGAATGACGGCAACTTTTGATACAAAAGATAGTAGTATCAACAGAGTTGAATTGACGGAAGATGAATTAAATGATTATATAAAAAATGAAAATAAGTGGTTAGTTAAAAATAATGTGATTGTTGTGAATGAAAAAGAATATACAGATGAAAAATTGCTTGATAAATCAATAGAAACCTTCAAACAAGTGCAAGATGAATATAAACAACTTGAAGAACAAAACGTTTTTATAAGACCGGCAATGTTAATACAAGTTGACGATGAAAGCAAGACAAACATGGAGCGACAAGAAACATTTGAAAACACATTGAAAATGATAAAAACAAAACTTTCAAATGCAGGACTTAGTTGGGTGCAATATTTTGGTAATGATAATAAAGACAATAGTAATGTTGATAATGATGATTTTACACTTGAAAAAATTACAAGAAATAACGATACAACTGATGTAATAATTTTTAAAATTGGTCCTGCAACTGGTTGGGATATTCCCCGAGCTTGCATGTTAGTTCAATTGAGAAATGTGTGTTCCACTGCTTTAAGCATTCAAACAGTTGGTAGAATTAAAAGAAATCCATATCCAAATTTGAAAAAAAATGTTACTACAATGAAATATTATATAAATACAAATGAAAAAGATGCATTGAGTAATTTTACGATGTATGATTACAAGGTAAAAGAAAAATATAAAAATGAAAAATTGCTTGTAATAAGATTAAAAAATAAACAAAAAGATGGGTATGTACCTAATAAAGAAAAAGTAAAAAATGAGATGAAAGAATTTTTACAAAGAAACAAAAATGCAATTTTACAACTTAAAAATAGTTTGTTTATAGAAGATGAAAAAACTAAAAAGTTGTATTATAAAAATGTAAAAGATAAAATTGACATAAAAGACAATATAACTTTATTGAAAGTTTTGAAATCAAAATTATGCAATCTTTCTTGTTGTGAAAAATTTGTATTATCTTCTATTGATAAAGATAGGTATGAAGATATGTTTGATGGAAAAATTAAATATGAAAGTTTATTATTGATTTTATTAACTAATTATTTGAATGAAATAAGAAAAATGTATTCAAAACATTTAACGCAAAATATTGAATATAAATTTGAAGAAGAAGTTATAAAACCTGATACTTATCATTCATTTTATAGCTTAGATAAAAATACTAATTTTAGTAAAGAAATAGATGATAATTATGCTTTTGACATTGAAAAAAATGGAAAAGCTGAAAACGAACAGATTTTAGATAGTAAAAATGAAAATGTAGTTTGGAAAGAAATAAAAAGTGTTTTTAATGAAAATAAAAATATTAAATTATGGTGTAAAAATCAACGAACTGGAAATATTTGTGTTGAATATTATGATGATAATAAACAAGTTCGTAAAAGTTATTTTGATTTTATTATAAAATTTAACAATGAAGCATATTTATATCTTGAAGTAAAAGGAAGTGGAAGTAGCGATATTAATGAAACAAAGACAGAATTGCTAAAAAAAGCATATGAAGATTATTTTAAACAAAATACATTATTTGCACAAAAACTTGTTATTTGTGTTGTTAAAGTTAGTAAAGATTATATAACAGAAATTACACCATTTTATAACAAAAATATATTTAGTAATTTAGAAGAATCAAATTTGGAAAACATTATTAATACTATTTCAAATATAGTTGATAAAACAAAAGTAGCATAAAAATTACTTGACTTTTATTTTTTTTCCCCCCCCCTGATAATAACTCATACTAAGTATGAGTGATATAAATTTAGACAATCAACCTGATAGTGTTGTTAATAATGATATTGATGTTATCGACGGTGACGACGATGAAGAAGAAGGTGCTTTTGATATTCAAACTTCTGTTGATTTTGAATATTTAGATAAATCAGTAGAAGATTTAGGATATAATTATCGGTGTGGAAAATTGATTTTACAACCAGATTTTCAAAGGCAATATGTATGGGATGATAAAGCTGCAACTTTATTTATTGATAGTTTAATCAGAGGCATACCAATTCCAAATATTTTTTGTTGTAAAACAAAAGATGGAAAGTATGAAGTCATTGACGGTCAACAAAGATTGACTACTGTTTTATCTTTTGTTCATGGAAGTAAATTAAATAACAATGGAGAGTTTACAAAATTATCGTCACAACAAATGAATGGAAAATTTGTATGTTTATCTAAAAGCAAAGAATTTAATGAAAGTATAAGAGGAAAAAAATTTTCAGAGCTAACCACAGAGCAGCAAAATAAAATTAAAAACACATCAATTAGAGTTGTAGTGTTAAAAAATTTAGAAAATAACCCAGATTTGAAATATGATTTATTTATGCGACTAAATACAGGTGCTAATAAATTGAATGATATGGAGTTGAGAAAATGTGTTTTTAGAAGTAAATATTTTTCTAAATTAGAAGAGTTAGCGAAAAATGAAACTTTTAAAAAATTGATTTGTTTAAATGAAGATAAAAGATGTACAAAAAGCAAAAGAATGGAAGATGTAAAAATCGTTTTGCAATTCGCATGTCTAAGAGGTGATATTTCTGGTTATGCTGGTAGTTATAAAAGTTTTTTTAATAAGTTACTTGAAAAAGAGCAACAAAAATGTAAAGAAAGAGATTATTCTGATGTTGAAAAAATAGAAAAAGATTTTAATAATGCTGTAAAATGTTTATATATTATTTATGGTGATAAACCAATTAGAAAAGTTTTCGAAGAAGAAGCATTGAAGGCGGAAAATAAAGGAAGAATTCCACAAGGTTATGTTTTAAGGGATGATGGATATTATGTTTGTGTATCAAAAATTAATATTGCACTTATAAATGCATTATTGGTTGGTTTTTGTAAATATAAGCCAGTTGATATTCAAAGAAAGCAAAATGAAATAAAACAAGCAATTATTGATATACAACTAAATGATAAAGATTTTATCAACTCAATAATAGCTCCTGGTTCTGCTAATAAAGACAAAGTGTTTACAAGAATAAACAAAATAAGACAATTATTGAAAAGTATTTTAGGCGAAGAGGAACGATTTTTTACACCAGATCTAAGAAAAAACCTTTTTGAAAAAAGCAAACAAGAAAATAATGGAGTAGTAAAATGTCAGATTTGTGGTTATGAAATTCATAATATTCAAGACGCAAGCGTAGATCATATAGTACCTTATAGTAAAGGCGGTGAAACGACGGAACAAAATGCACAATTAGTTCATTCTTGGTGTAATTCAAGCAAAGGAAATAAATATGAATAATTAAATTTATTGACAATAAAATATTCTAAACTTGTTAATAATTATTTTTTACATGTCGCTAACAATTTTTATACAATCTTTTATAGCAACTTTTGCAATGCTTTGTGTAGTTGGCCCTATATGCATGACGGTTATAAATACTACAATAATTAATGGTTTTAGAATTGGTATGTTTGCTGGTCTTGGTGTTTCATTAGCTGATACATTATATGTTGTTGGTGCAAGTTTTGCTATTTCAATGTTAGAAAGTATTTTAAAGAGTAAAATTGTTACTTTAATTGGTATTTGTGGCGGTTTGTTTTTGTATTATATAGCATATAAATTTTGGACAATAAAAAAAATAAATACAGATAGACAAGTGATTCATAATAGTTGTTTAAAAAGTTTTGTATCGTTATTTTGCTTAACATTAACGGGTCCAACTACTATGATAACCTATTCTGTAATTTTTGGAAGTTTTTTAGGAAACAAAAATTTTAATGCTATCTCGGCAATTTTTGGTGCTTGTTTAGCAATATATTTGTTTTATTTTTTACTTGTTTTAGTTATCTCAAAAATTAGAACAAAAATAAGTGATAAAACTATTTTTATTTTAAATAAATTTGCAACAATAATTATTGTATGTTTAGCAACTAAGCTAATTTATGATGGAATAATATTATTGGTTAATTAAGTTTAATGTATGAGTATTTTGAATTTTTCTGATGAAAAAATAAAAGAAATATACAATGAAATGGTTTTTATTCGTAAATTTGAAGAAAAATGTGCTTTTGCTTATCAACAAGGTTTAATTATCGGTTTTTGTCATTTATATACTGGTCAAGAAGCTGTATTATGTGGTATAAAGGCTGCTATTAAAAATGGTGATAATATTATAACATCATATAGATGTCATACACAAGCTTGTTTATTTAGTAATGATCCTTATGGTGTAATGTGTGAATTATTTGGTAGAAAAGATGGTTTATCAAAAGGAAAAGGTGGTTCTATGCATATTTTTTATCCAGAAGGCAATTTTTGGGGTGGTCATGGAATAGTTGGCGCACAAATTTCCATAGGAACTGGAATAGCATTTGCTGAAAAATATAAAGGAACTGATAATATATGTATAGCTTTTATGGGCGATGGTGCTGTCGAGCAGGGACAAGTCTATGAAAGTTGGAATATGGCATCATTATGGAAAATACCCGTGCTTTACATAATAGAAAACAATAAATATGCAATGGGTACAGCCGTAGAAAGACATTCATGTAATGGTGAAAAGCTTTATAACCGAGGAGAAAATATGGGTATCCATGGTGAGGAGGTTGATGGAATGGATTTTTTTACTATATATGAAAAAGCTAAAGATTTAATAGAGAAAGTTCGCGCAGAACAAAAACCATATATTTTACAAGTTAATACTTATCGTTTTCGTGGTCATTCTATGTCTGATCCGGCAACATATAGAACAAAAGAGGAAGTAAATAAGTGGAAAGAAAGAGATCCAATTAAGCTTTTTAATGAAAAATTGTTAAAAGCAGGTATTTTAGATGAAAAACAAATTGAAGAAATTGATGATAAAAAAACAGATGAGGTAAATGAAATTTTCAATAGAGCAAAATCATGTGATTTTACTCCAATTGAAGAGTTAGAAACAGATGTTTTATAGGAAAAATATGTCTATTATTATTACTTTTCCTGATGGAAATAAAAAAGAATTTGAATCTGGTTGCTCTGTTTTAGATGTAGCAAAAAGCATTTCTAATTCTTTAGCAAAAAAAGCAGTTATTGCTATTATAAATAATGATAAGGTTGTTGATTTATCTACTGAATTAAAAGAAAATTGTAGTTTAAAAATCATCACTATTGATGCAACAGATAAGGAAGACAAACAACTTTTGCTTAACACAATGAGGCATTCCTGCGCTCACTTGTTCGCTCAAGCAATGAGAGAGTTGTATGGCGATAAAATTCATTTTGGTTTTGGACCAGAAATCGAAAATGGATTTTATTATGATTTTGAATTAACAGATGACACTAAGATTAACATAGAAGATTTTTCAAAAATTGAAAAAAAAATGCATGAATTAGCAGAGAAAAATTTTGAAGTCACGAGAAAAGTAACAACAAAGGAAGAAGCAATTAGGTTTTTTAAAAATAAAAATGAGAAGTATAAGGTTGAGCATATTGCAAATGATTTAATAGACGATGGTTTTATGAGTTTTTTGAGACATTTGATTCCATCTTATGCAACCGATATAGGATCATTTTATAATGATGAACCAATTAGCCAGTTATTTAGTAAATATAGAAAAAAGTATATAGAGCGAACTACAGTTATTGATGATTTTTTAAAATTAAACGAAAAAGATATATATGAATGTCTAGAAGCGCATAATGGTTCTTATTTGTACAAAGAAAAATATATAAAATTATTAAAACATATATATGCAAAATATAAACAGCAAATAAAGAATAATGTATTTGATATTCAAAAGGAAGTAAAAGAATATCATGAATTAAAAGATAGTTCGGAAGAATTGGAAGACTTGTATGATTCTGAGTGGTGCGATATTTTATTTGATGTTGTTTGTGATATATTGAATGGTATTTTTGATAGCATTCAAATAACCACCTACACCCAAGGTTCATTTACAGATCTTTGCCGTGGGCCTCATGTTCCAAGCACTGGGTTTTTGAAACATTTTAAGTTAATGAAAGTCTCGGGTGCATATTGGCGTGGAGATAGTAAAAATGTAATGTTGCAAAGGGTTTATGGCACTTGTTGGACTACAAAAGAAGAACTTGATAGCTATTTAACAATGCTTGAAGAAGCTGAAAAACGCGATCATAGAAAGTTAGGGCAACAACTTGATTTATTTCATTTACAAGAAGAAGCACCTGGTTGTGTATTTTGGCATTCTCGTGGTTGGACATTATATAGAATTATACAAGATTACATGAGAAAAAAGTTACAAGAACACGGATATATTGAAGTTAAAACTCCACAAATTGTTTCAAAAACTTTATGGGAAAAATCTGGACATTGGACAAAATATCGTGAATATATGTTTATAACTCGTATCGATGATGAAGACATGGATTTTGCAATTAAACCAATGAATTGTCCTTGTCATGTGCAAATTTTTAAAGATAGAATTCGTAGTTATAGAGATTTACCAATTCGTATGGCTGAATTTGGTAAATGTCATCGCTATGAACCAAGTGGCGCTTTACATGGATTAATGAGAGTTAGGGGGTTTGTACAAGATGATGCACATATTTTTTGTACTGAAGATCAAATTGGTGATGAATGTATAGCGTTTTACAAATTATTACGTGAAATTTATGATGATTTTGGTTTTAAAGATGTTAAAGTAAAATTTAGCGATCGACCAGAAGTTAGAGTAGGTGATGATAAATTATGGGATAAAGCCGAAAAGGCTCTTCGTGAACCTATGGAAAAATTAGGAATTGATTTAGAACTTAATAAAGGTGAGGGAGCTTTTTATGGACCAAAGCTCGAATTTACATTACGTGATGCAATTGGACGTGAATGGCAATGTGGTACTTTTCAGGTAGATTTCAATCTTAGCGAAAGATTAAATGCTGAGTATACAGATGTTGATGGCTTAAAGAAACATCCCGTGATGTTGCATAGAGCTGTTTTAGGTTCATTTGAACGTTTTATTGCTATTTTAATTGAAAATTATGCTGGTGTTTTTCCAATTTGGTTAGCACCTGTTCAAGCAGTAGTTATTGGTGTAAGTAATGATTTTGACAATGATGTAATACGTATTGCAAAAGAATTGCAAAATGTTGGTATTCGTTGTGAATTTGATACAAGCAATGATACTGTTAGTTATAAAATTCGTAAACATTCTGAAGAAAAGATACCATATATTATAACTATTGGTAAAAGAGAAATAGAAAATAATAATTTATCAATTCGAAAATTTGGTGAAAATTCTGAAAAAGTTATTTCCATAGATGATTTTAAAAATCTTTTTGATAAAGATTATAAAAATAGTTAATTTATGATAATTCTGGTTGTTGTTGAGTATCTTTTAAATCAGTAGTATTGGTATTTTTTATATCCTTTCTTTTTTCTTCATCTTCTTCAATTTCTTCTTCTACTTCATCTTCTGTTTCCGCTTCTTCTACGTCTTCTAACTTGTCTTTTTCTTTTTTCTTTTTTTGTTGTATTTTTCCCGTTTGTTTTTTAAAAGCATGTTCATATAGTTTTTGCTGTAATTCAAAATTATTACTTTCGTTAATTTTGTTATTTCGACTTTTTCTAAATATTAAACAAATCATATCTGACGCAAAAACGCAACCACCTATTATAATAAAAAGTGGGTTACCAGTTAAAACACCAGCTATTCCTAAGACAGAAGATGAAGAAAGCCCAAATGACGCAAGAATTGTTTGTTTTTTGTCAAATAGAAACCTATTGTTATCATTTTTTGTAACTACATCGTTCAATAAAATGTCTTTACTTTTTTGTAAAAAATTTGAAACATTTTTACGTTCAGCTTGTTTATTTTTTTGAAAATTATCATTATTGTAATTAATTACCGCATTTGCTATATTTGAACCTTTTTTTGATGATATTATAATATTTTCATTATATTTTTCTGTTATGTTTATACTTTTTTGTATTTTTGAATCAAAAATGCTTATTTTTTCTTCTAATTTTTCTACATTCGCTTGTGTTTGTTTTTGCAAACTTTCAATGTCATTACCGTTATATTGTTTTACACATTCTAATATTTGACATGCATAATCATCTATACTATTGTAGTAATGTTCAAAGAATTTTTTTAAATCATTATTATTAACATCTTTGTATTTTTCAAATATTTCTTCCCATTCTTTTTGTTTTTCGATAATTTTTGTTTTTATACTATTGATTAATCGTTTTTTTGTATTTTTCATTAAAAGATTTTGTTCATAGTTGTATTTTTTAAGAGATTTTTGGTCATTGTAACACTTTACAAAATCATTATATTGTTTTTTTATTTTTTTAAAATGTTCAAGTAAACCATATATTTCATCTTGTATAACTCCATTTGTTTCATAAGATATTTCGTCTATTGCTTGATTTTCAATTTGTAACTCAATGAATTTTATTAGTTTATATATTATATCTTTGCGTGTTATTAAGTCTTTATTATCTGGTGCTTTAATCATATAGTCTATGATATTTTGTTTGCATTTTTTTAATCCATCTAACACATATTTTTTTAAACTTATTTTTATTTTTGATAAATTTTCATGTTCTTCTTGATTAATATTGTTGAATTTTTCTACATTATTATAGATACTGTTTGCATCTTTTACTAAATCTATGATTTGATCATAAATTTCATTAAAATCTACATATAAAATGCCATCTGCTAAAGTTTTTACTAAAATTACATCTTTAATAAGATTTTTATTTATTTTTTTTGATAATAAATTTATTGAATATTCATACTTTTCTTTTGCAAGAAGTTTTAACGTATTTAAATTGTCATCAAAATTATCATTTGTTGGTATATTGATATATTGTAATACTCTTTTTATAAAACTTTCTTTATTTGTATCCCAAAATACAATAAGATTGTTTTCTTTTTTATATAAAATTTCAAGTGTTTCTTGTATTATTTTTTTTTCTGAAAATAATTTATTAAACATTATTAATTCTAAAACTCTCGATGATGTTATATTTTTTATTGTTGCGCAAAATGATTTGCGATATTTTTTTAAAACTTCATAATCTTCTTCATTTTCTATTTTTGTTCTAATATTGTTGACAATTGCTTGTAAAAAATCAAAATCTTGTATTTTAATTCTATTTTCCACTCTTGGCTCTTTTGAGTCAATAATTAATGAATTTCCAATTAATTGGCTTTTTGTTTTATCATTATTATTACTTAGATAGTTAACTATATAGTTTATTATTTTCTCTTTATGTTCTTCGTTGGTGTTATTATGAAAATAAAGTCTTTTCGCAGTTTCAATTATACAAGATGTTTCGTTCTCATTGTCAAAAGGAACATCTGTTGTTATATCAATTGCAACTAAACTATCAATTATTTTATCAATATTTTCTTTTTTTAAAAGTTCAAATTGTTCAATATTTGTAATATTTTTAATTGTTTCTATTTTTTTTGTTCTAAAATTTTTAAAAAATACTTTTTCTAAGTCTACCTCATCAAAAGCAACATTATTTATGTTGTATGTAGACTTAATATCTTTGCCTGATAATATTTTATATTTTAAATCAATTTGTTTAAAATTTTTACTGTTAGCTATTCTATCTATTAAATTGCTATCGCATCTTTTATATCTTGTATCTTGAACATTTTCTTCATCATCGGTATTGTCGAAATTTGCCACATTTATAGTATCGTTAGTGTTGTTGTAATTAATATCTAATGTAGTAGTGTTACCAAATATTGATTTTATTATATCTTTTGTGTCTTTAATGAATTCATTTTTTATTTTTTTTCTTTTATTTAAATCTGCAAAATTGTTTGCAATTAATGCATTAGCATTTTCATATGAATTTTTCTGAAAATTATTATGTTTTGTATAATGAACTGTTTTATTAAAACCGAGTGTAGAAATTAAACGTTGTATTGAATTTTTACTAAGAGCTGTCGAGAATTTTTCAAAAATAACTTCTGTAAGTGTTTTGCCATTAAGATCATTGTTGTTTACTACGTTTGCAGAAAAGTATAGTTTATTATTCTTTATATTTTGATAAAAAGCTAAAACATCCGGACTAGTTTTTATATTATTATCTATAAGATTGTTTGATTTTAATATTTCAGTTATTTTATTTATATCTTGATCTTGGTTTATTTCATTATTGTGTTCATTATCATTTAAAAATATTTTCCTTTGTTCATTTCCGCAAGCATAATCCTGGTAAATAATTGTATTTAGTATTTCTTCAAAAGAAAAGCGGTTATCGTTAATTAACGAACATATTTTTTGTAGATCTGATAATGCTTCTATTTTATTTTTAATATTAATATTTTTACCTTTATCGTAAAATGATGACGTTGCATAAAGAAACAATTGTTTAAAATATTTGCTATTTGAAAGAAAATAATCTCTATCGTTATAGAACGAATATTGTATTAAATTACATACATATTTTGGTTTTTTTTGTAATATTTTTAAAATTTCATCTGCTATAACAAACGAACTAGACGATATTATTTTAGTACCAATTATTTTTTTTAATTCATCGTTTTGGTTAGTTTTTATCATGTCTAAGTCTCGAACAAAATTTAAAAATGTTCGTTTATCTTTCAATTCATTGTCAATACGATTACGATTGCTAGTATTATTAGCATTAATGTCGAAAAATTTGTTTGTCCAGTATAATATTTTTTGCTGTCTTTGTGCTGATGTAAGAAAGTCATTAACTGTTATCATTATAACACAATTATAACAAAATTATATTTAATATCAAATTATCTTGAAAATAATAATTTTTTTATTTATTTAAACATGAGTTATGAATCTTTTTATAGTTGAATCACCATCGAAAGCAGAAACTATAAAAAAGTATCTTGATAAAGATTTTTCTGTTATTGCTTCAATAGGGCATGTCCGTGAATTAGTACCAAAAGATGGTTCCGTTGATATTGATAATGATTTTAAAATGAAGTTTCAGATTATTAGTAAAGCTCAGAAGCAAATTAAAAAAATTACTGATTTAGCAACAAAATCTGATAAAATATATTTAGCAAGCGATCCGGATCGTGAAGGTGAAGCTATAGCTGAATCTTTATATGAAATTTTAATTAAAAAGAAAGTCGCAACACCTAATCAATTTTATAGAATAACATATACTGAAGTAACAAAAAAAGCAATTTTAGAAGCTTTTAATAATACTAGAAAAATTGATTATAATCTCGTAGATGCTCAACAAAGTAGATTAATACTTGATTATTTAGTTGGTTTTAATTTATCACCAGTTTTATGGAAAAAATTACCAGGAAGCCGTTCTGCTGGTCGTGTTCAGTCCGTTGCTTTAAGAATGATAGTCGATCGTGAATTTGAAATTAAAAAGTTTAAACCAAAAGAATATTGGACTATAAATTGTAAATTGAATACAATCAAAAAAGAAAAAGTTGATTGCAGGATTATTAAATTTAATGACAAAGACTTTGATGTTAATTATCCAGCAAGCGAAGATATTGTCGAATCTATTTGCAACAGCATTGAAAAAAATAAAGAGTTTGAAGCGGGAAAAATTAAAGAAACTCTTATAAATAAAAAACCATGTGCACCTTTTACGACATCACTTTTGCAGCAAGAAGCTTCAAAAAAGTTAAATTTTTCAGCTAAAAAAACGATGTCGGTTGCACAACAACTTTACGAAGGAGGTTTTATAACTTATTTAAGAACAGACGGAATGACAATTAGCGATGCTGCAATAAAAGATATTAGAGAACAAATTAAAACACAATTTGGCAGTAAGTATTTACCAAAAGCTCCTATTAAATATAAAACAAAACAAAAGAATGCACAAGAAGCGCATGAAGCTATAAGACCTACGGATATAAAAAACAAACCAAATGATTTAAAAACAAAATTAAACAATGATGCATTTTGTTTATATGAATTAATATGGAAGAGAACAATGGCTTGTCAAATGAATAATGCTTTATTTGCAAGAAAATCATTAGACTTAAAATGTAATGTAAATGATGCCAATGATACTATTATCGCGCGTGTAAGCGGTAGCAAAATTGAGTTTGATGGGTATTTAGTTATTTATAATGATGATGACGATGATAATAAAAAAACCGATGAAATAATTCCAGATATTAATGAAGGTGATAAATTATATTTATGTGATAATTCTCTAAAAAAACAGCAACATTTCACAGAACCACCATCGCGTTTTAATGAAGCAAGTTTGATAAAAACACTTGAAAGTTATGGTATTGGTCGTCCATCTACATACGCTACCATAATTTCTATATTAATAGATCGTAGTTATGTAAATCTTAATAAACATTGTTTTTTTCCAACTTCTAAAGGTATAATTGTTTCTGTGTTTTTAAAACAATTTTTTTCAAATTATGTTGATTATAATTTTACAGCTAAACTTGAAGAAAATTTAGATATTATTTCTAATGGTAAATTGACAAAATTATCTTTTTTGAAAGATTTTTGGGCTCCATTTAATAAAAATGTTCAAGAAGTATTAAAAATAGATTTAAAAACTATATTTGAAAAGTTAAGCGAAACGTTTATGGAATATTATTTAAATAATAATAAAAAATGTCCTAAATGTGATGGTATTTTAACATTAAAAAATAGTAAATTTGGTGTGTTTTTTGGATGCGTTAATTATCCAAAATGTAATTTTACATTAAATTTAGATGAAGCAATAGAATATAAAGGTGAAAAATCTAGTAGTGAAATATGTGATAATGTTGTTATAAATCATTCTAAATATGGGAAAATTGAGATTAAAAAAGGTAAGTATGGTAAGTATTGTGAATATAAGAAAGATGGTAAAATAAAGCGTTCTTCATTGCCAAATGATATTGAAATAACAGATAAAATATTAGATTTCTATTTATCTATTCCATTAAAGCTTGGTGTTGATGACGATGGAAATGATATAATTACAAGCATTGGTAAATATGGACCTTATATTTCATTTACAAAAAATAATGAAAAGAAATTTATTTCTTATAAAACTAAACCATATCATGAAATCACGCTTGAAAAAGCAGTTGATTTGATTAAAAATAGTAAAAAAAATTTTAAAAAAAAGAAATAATAAGTTATTTTTTGAAAAAACTTTTTATTTTTTTACGAAATGAAGTTGTTGTTTTTTTTTCTTCTTCTTTTTTACAATTTGATTTCACAGCATTATAATTTTTTGCTATTGAATGATAAATTTCAGTAGCCATTTTGCGATTATTATCACTAATATCATTTGTATATTGTAATATATATTCTTCATTTTTATTGAAGTTTCGTTTTGTTGTTAATATTTTAATATTAAATTCTTTTTTTATTTCTTCAATTTCTTTAATATGATTAACAACTAAATCATCAATAACCTCATCGCAAGCTAGAACTTCTAAAAATTCTTGTTTATCTGAACAATTAACTACTTTTTCTTTTATACTATCTAATATATCAACAGATACAATAGAATGTGCTTTTATAAAACCAGTACCATAACAATGTGGACATTTAATTGTTAACATTTCTGCTATACTGCTTCGCATTCTTTGTCTAGATATTTCAACTAAACCAAATTGACTAATTTTTGTAAATTGTATTTTTGCTTTATCTAACATAAATACTTTTTGCAATTCATGTTCTAGTAAATGTTGATTTTCTCTTTTAAACATATCTATAAAATCAACAACTATAAGACCACCTAGATTTCTTAAACGTAGTTGTCTTGCGATTTCTCTTGCAGCTTCTATGTTTGTGTTAATTGCCGTTTCTTCTACATTTTTATAGTTAATTGATTTACCGGAGTTAACATCGATTGAAACTAATGCTTCAGTTGGATTTATAACTAAATATCCACCAGATGGTAATTGTGCAATAGGACTTAATAATTCATCTAATTTTTTATCAATCTTATATTTTTTAAAAATAGCCATTGTTTTATTTGTGTATTTTTTTAATTTTTCCAATTCATCTGGCATAATTTTTTCAACAAATTCTTTTACTTCATTGAAACATTTTTCACCACTAATTATAATTTCAGATTGTTCATTACTTTCATAGTTATCTCTAATAACTTGTTCAACGATATTAATTTCTTTGTAAATAGGAATACCATTAATTTTTGAAGTTAATGTTTTTTTTCCAATTTCCTCCCATATATTTTTTAAATATTCATAATCTTTTTTTAAATCTGATATTGGAACTTTCATTCCAGCTGTTCTTATAATTAATCCAGAACCAAGTTTAATATCGAATTCTTTTTTAATTGAACTTAATACACGTTTGCGTTCCTCATATGAAAATACCTTTTTAGAAACACCAATACCACGTGGGCTATTAGGCATTAAAACGCAATAACGACCAGGTATAGAAATGTAAGTTGTTAATGATACACCTTTATTACCACGTTCATCTTTGTAAACTTGTACAAGTACTGGTTGACCACGTTTTATTACTTCCTGAATGTTATATTTTTTATATATATTATATAAGTTTCTTGATAATTCTTTACTATTTTCATTATCTGTTTCAATTTCGTCATTATCTTTATTTTCTTCGATTTCATTATCAATTTGTTCTTTTTTTAATAGTGCTGTTATTTCTCTTTTGTCTTTTATTGGTAAGTGATAATAGTTTGGATGAATTTCACTAAATGGTAAGAAACCAGCTTTTTCGCCGCCGTAGTCCACAAAAGCAGCTTGTAAAGAATGCTCAACACGTGTGATTTTACCCAAATAAATATTAGATTTAATAGTTTTTTTCTGATTGTTTTCAAACGAAAAATATTCTAATTTTTCTTTATTATCTATTATCGCTACTAAGTAATTTTCTTCTCTTGTAGCATCTACTATAACTTTTGACATACAATATTTCATTAAAACAATAGTTTAAAAATGAGTCAACTATATATTTTTTATATAAAACATCTATTCTCAATGCTTTTACCATTGATAAAAATAGATGAAATGTGTATATACTCACAAATAAGCTTTTTTTTAAAGAAGTTTTTTTTTAAAATGCAAGTTAAAAAATTGTATTATCTTTTAAATGTTTTACACATTTTAAAGTTAAAATTCTACCTCGTGGCGTTCTTTCAATTAAACCAATTTGTATTAAAAATGGTTCAATAACTTCTTCAATTGTTCTACTATCTTCAGACAGACCTGCTGATATAGTTTCAATACCAACTGGACCACAATTGTAATTGTTTTTTATAAAGCTTAGATATTTCTTATCAATTTTATCCAATCCAAGTCTATCAATACCAAGTTTATCAAGTGCTTCGTTTGTTAGTTTTTCATCTATCGAATCTTTTTCTAAATATGTAGCTATGTCAATTACGCGCTTTATTAAACGAATTGCTATTCTTGGTGTTCCTCTACTTCTTTCACCTATACATTTTTTAGCTTCATCGTTTATTTTTATTTTGTATTTTTCTGCATATCTACCGGCAATTTTAGCTAAGTCCTCGACATTGTAAAACTCTAATTGCATTGTTATGCCAAATCTATCTTTCAATGGTTTTGATAATAAACCAAGTCTAGTTGTGGCACCAACTAGTGTAAAAGGTTCTAAATCTATTTTTACAGTTTTTGCTGTGCTTCCGGTTCCTATTATTACATCTAAACGATAGTTTTCCATTGCTGAATACAAAACTTCTTCAACAGCAATTGGCATTCTATGTATTTCATCTATAAACAATACATCACCTTTTTTTAAATTTGTTAAGATTGCTGCTAAATCACCAGTTTTCATTAACATAGGACCAGATGTTGTTCTTATATTAACATTCATTTCTTTTGCTATTATATTTGCTAATGTTGTTTTTCCTAATCCAGGAGGGCCATAAAATAAGCAATGATCCATTTGTATGTTACGTTTTTCGGCAGATTTTATGAAAATTTTTAAATTTTCTAATAATTTTGTTTGCCCAATAAAATCATTAATATTTTGTGGTCTTAATATCGAAGCAATATTTTCATCTGTCGCGTTTTCTTCTAAATCTCTTATATCTTCCACAACTAAAATTTACAAAACTGGCGGTGACACAGGGATTCGAACCCTGGATACAAGTTTTATCTCGTATAACTTCTTAGCAGGAAGCCGCTTTCGACCACTCAGCAATATCACCTTATCTTACAAGACAAGATAAACTTATTTTATAATAAAAATCAAGTAATTTAATTTTAATATACAAAAAAATTGAATTTATTTATACATATGATATACTAATTGTGTAATAATGGTTATATGCTTAAACAGGAATCAAATGAAAAACAACAAGATGTAAAAAAAAACATCAAAGATGATG
>CAMKKS010000009.1 GCA_946413485.1 uncultured Rickettsiales bacterium
TGGTATATTCATATAGGACAACTATTAGATGTTTCAGAAATTAGTGATGGTGTTAAGATTTTACCAGATTGTTATTTAGCTGATTTAATGCACGATGGTGTTAAAACTATAGCTAACAATTTAACATTAGTTTTAAGAAATATAGATGGTGAATTTCAATATGTAGACAACAAAACTTCTCTTGATGAGACAGTTAAAATTAATGACATAAAAAGATATGAAAACTTTTGGAAGAGATACAATAGACCACCATCTGAGGAGTATAGAGAGTATATCTTGAATAGAAGAGATCTGTTACAACCTTCAAACATCAGAGAAATCAAAGGTGCATTCTTTACTCCAACCATCTGGTCATTCAAGAGTAAAGAATATTTAGCTAAGGCTCTCGGAGATGACTGGCAAGATAACTATTACATTTGGGACTGTTGCTGTGGAACAGGAAATCTTTGTAATGGTTTATATAACCAAGATAGAGTTTTCATGTCTACAATAGATCAACAGGATATAGACACAATGATACAAAATAAAATTCTTCAAGATTCCGTAAAGTTTCAATTTGATTTCTTAAATGATGAATGGAAACCAATTCGTGAAGGTGGTAAACTTCCAGATAAGCTTTATGACATCATTAAAACAAAACCTGAGAGTTTAGTTATATATATCAATCCGCCGTATGTGGAAGCTACAAATTTAAGAATGGCTACTGGCACTGGTGAACATAGAACAGGTGTTGCTGTGAATAATTTAAAGAAAGAAGTGAATCTTTTTTGGGGTGCTGCTAGCAATGAAATTGTAGCACATTTTTACTATCAAATAAAGAAACATATTGATGGTTGTAAAATTGGTTGTTTTTCAACAATAAAAAATATCACAGGAGCAAATTTTATTAAATATAGAAAAGATTTTAAGAAAACATTTCTTTGTGGTTGTATATTTCCCGCTGATACTTTTGATAATGTTAAAGGACAATTTCCAATATCATTTCAAATATGGGACACAAGCAAAAAACAAGATTTTCCAAAAGAAATTGAAATGGATGTTTACACAATAACTTGTGACATTGTTAATTTTGAAGGTGTTAAAAAAATAATTAACTATGAAAACAATGAATTAATAAATGCTTGGTTTGAAAGTAATAATAAAAGTAAAGAAGAAGTTTTAGGTGGTATTCTTAAAATTGGAAATGATTTTTCTCATAATAATTATATTTGGTTATATGCTCCTGAGCAATGTAAATCAACAACGCATAATAATAATATAACAAAATCAAATTTAATAACTGCTTTAATATATTATAGTGTTAGAACTTCTTTTACAAACACCTGGCTCAACGACCGTGACCAATTCACTCGTCCATATTATTCTCAAACACAAGATGAACGAGGTGATATAATTAGACATTATAACTACGAAGATGACAACATATTTATATCTAATTGTATTATTTATGCACTCTTCACAAAGAACTATACAACTTGGCAGTTGTTTAGTTGTAGTGATCTTGATATATCTAATGATGGAACAAGAAACCAAGATGTTTGGAACATAATCACTAAATACATAGACAAAGAATGGGAGAACAGTGATAAAACATCACTTGAAGGTAAAAATGTTCTTAGAAAAGCTAAGGAGTTATATAGATTTTACTATCATAACACAGTTTCACCTAAATTAACAGCTAGCTGGAATGAAATAATTGATACAATTAAAGGTAAAAAACTAGATTCAAAAGGAAACATAGGCAAACGTAATTCATCATGTGTAGCATATCCAGAGGCACAATCTATTGTTGATGACCTACAAAAAAATCTATATGATTTATCTCTCAAAATTCAAGATGATGTGTATAAATATGGTTTTTTGAGGGGGTAAAACTCTATTATATTTCGCAAAGATCTTGACAATAAAAAAAATAATAACCTAGTTAATTGTCTATGACAAAAGTTAAGTATGCAAAATTTAGGTTAAGCCGTAGAATAGGTAAGAGTGTTCACGGTCATCCACAAGATGCTATAAATTTTAGAAATTATTTTTGCGGTCAACATGGACAAACATCAATTCGTAAAAATTCAGAATATGCTGTTCAATTAATAGCAAAACAAGCGATAAAATATCATCATAACATTACGGAAAAACAATTAAGAAAATATTATGCCGTTGCTTCAAATATGAAAGGAAATGCAAATGAAAATTTGCTTGTTCTTTTAAATAGAAGACTTGATATTACAATATTTCGTCTTGGTATTGTACCAACAATGTATTCTGCTTGTCAATTAGTCTCACATAATCATGTTCTTGTTAATGGTAAAAAAGTAAATATTCGTTCATATCTTTTAAAAGAAGGTGATGTTATAACTTTGACAGAAAAAGCAAAGAAGTTTGATTTTGTTGGTGCAAGTATTGCAAATGCAAATAGAAGTATTCCTAGTTATCTTTCGGCCGATGATACAAAGATGGAATATAAATACGTTCGTTATCCTGTTTTTGGTGAAGTTCCTTATCCATTTAACGCAGAATTTAACTTAGTTATCGAATTGTATTCGAGATAGTATTAGAATTATTATTTAATTAAATAAAATTTATTTTTTTAATCTTTTTAATTTTTCAGCTAAATATATTGCTTCTGTTATTTTGACTGCATTTTCTAGATTATCGTTATAGACAATATAATCATATTTTGATGAATATGAAGTTTCATGTTTAATATTTTTAAATCTTCTGCTTAACTGCTCTTTTGTTTCTGTTGCTCTTTTTGTTAATCTTTTAAAGATATCATCTGGTTTTGCTTGTATAAAAATTGTCACAAAATCCATTTTTTTATTTTTTATAGCATTTTTCATTCCTTTAACAGAAAGAACGAAAGCAATATCTTTGTTGTTGTTGATTGCATTTGTATAATTTTTTTTTGGCGATCCATAATAATTACCATAATTTTTAGCATATTCAATAAATTCTCCTTTTTTTATTAGTTGTTTAAAATCCTCTTTATTCATAAAATAATAGCTCTTACCATCTATTTCACCTTTGCGTTTTTTTCTTGTTGTAGCTGATGTTGAAATTAATAGTTCAGGATGTTTTTTTGCTAATCTTTCCACAATAGTTGTTTTTCCAACGCCAGAAGGACCGGAGATTATTATGCCAAAATTATTATAATTGTATTGTTTTTTAACAACATTGTCTGCTTTTGCAAAAGTTGAAGATATTAAGAATATAAATATAATAATAATTTTTTTTTTCATATTTTTATTATTTTTTTTCGTAATTAAAAAATATATTTTCTCCTTTATTATCAAGTAAAATATTATTAATGTAGTTTACATTATTTTGTTTTGAATGTTTTTGTTTTTCGGCATTATAAATACTTTCAACATCAAAACATGTCTTATTTAAGTCATCATTAATTACGACATAATCATATTCGGAAGCTTTTTCAGCATCATTTTGAAAACCAGCAATTCGTTTTTCAACTTGCTCGATAGAATCACCACGATTCAATAAACGTTTACGCAATGCATCAATAGATGGTGGTATTAAAAAAAGTGTAGAAATATTAAAATTAAATTGTTTTTGCTTTTGTTTTATACTTCTCATTCCTTGCCAATCAATGTCAAATAATATATTTTTATTTTCTAATAATTTTTCTTTTACAAATTTTACAGGAGTGCCATAATAATTATCGAAAACTTTTGCATATTCAAGAAATTCATTATTATCAATTTGAGTTTGAAATTTTTCTTTTGTTGTAAAAAAATAGTCAACTGTATCAGTTTCTTTACCGCGAGGTTTTCTTGTTGTGGCTGAGATAGATAGAACTAAATTTTGATATCTACCAAGCAAATATCTACATAATGTCGTTTTGCCCGTGCCAGAAGGTGCCGATATTATAAATAAAAAATTTTCATAATAAGCGACATTCCCCATATTAGTTTATAGAAAATAATTGAACTATTCTTTATCAGAATCTTCTTTATTTTCTGAATCTGTTGTTGTATTATTTATTTCAAGTTTAATATTGTTTGCTTTTTCACGAATCTTTTTTTCAATATTTTTTGTAAAATCTGGATGATTTTGTAAATATTGTTTTAGGTTCTCCTTACCTTGTGCTATACGTTCTTTATTATAAGAATACCAACTACCAGATTTTTCAAAAATTCCAGCTTGTTCGGCTAAATTTATAATTTCACTTTCTTTTTGTATACCTTTTCCATAGATTAAATCTACCATTATTTCTCTAAAAGGAGCAGATACTTTGTTTTTAACAATTTTAACTTTGGTTTCAGCACCTATAGGTTTTTCGTTAACAGATATCGTTTTTCCTTTTCTTACTTCCATTCTAATTGATGAATAAAATTTTAAAGCATTACCACCGGTTGTTGTCTCAGGATTTCCAAACATAATACCAATTTTCATACGAATTTGGTTGATAAAAACAATAATACAACCTGTTTTAGAAACGCTTCCGGTAATTTTACGAAGACTTTTGCTCATTAAACGTGCTTGTGCGCCGACAACTTGTTGATCCATGTCACCTTCTAGTTCGCTTTTTGGGACTAATGCTGCAACACTATCAACTACTATAAGATCTACAGCACCGGATGAAACTAAATCATCAACTATTTCTAATGCTTGTTCGCCATGATCTGGTTGAGATATTAAAAGATTATCAACATCTACCCCAAGATTTTTTGCATAAACCGGATCAAGAGCGTGTTCAGCGTCGATAAAAGCAGCTGTACCGCCAGCTTTTTGACATGAAGCAATAAAACCAAGTGTAAAAGTTGTTTTACCAGAACTTTCTGGACCATATATTTCAATTATTCTTCCTTTTGGTAATCCACCAACACCAATAGCTATGTCTAAAGATAAACAACCCGTTGGAATTACATCTATATCTACATTTGTTTTTTCACCCATTTTTATGATAGAACCTTTACCGAATTGTTTTTCAATTTTCTTTATCACATTATCAAGAATTTGTTTCTTATTAAGATTTAAATTTTGTACTTCTTTTTCGTTTGCCATATATTTGTATATAAGATAATATATTAAATTATTTAAAAGCAAGTAAAATTTAAAATTTAATTATTAATTAATTTTAATTGATAATTGGTCGGAGCGATAGGATTTGAACCTACGACCCTCTGTACCCAAAACAGATGCGCTAGCCAGACTGCGCCACACTCCGGTACCATGGCGGGGATAACGGGGCTCGAACCCGCAACCTCTGCCGTGACAGGGCAGCGCTCTAACCAGTTGAGCTATATCCCCATGGTGCGTCTGGGTGGAATCGAACCACCGACCTTTTCCTTATCAGGGAAACGCTCTAACCGCTGAGCTACAAACGCGATAGGTAGATTAATATTTAATATTTTTTATTTGCAACTTTTTTATTAAAAAGATAGACTAAAAAACCAAGTTTAATTTGTTTTAATAAATTTTAGTTGTTTTTTATTAAAATCTTTCTTAGGAAAGAAAATATGTATACATTTCATCGCAATGATTTTTAAAAAAAGTAATATTTTCGTTGCTATTATTTTATTTTCTTTGACATGTTGCGCGCCTATTGCAAGAATGGTTTCGACGCCTACTTATTCACAACATAATGATGAAAGAATATGTCTTGACTACAAAAATAATGTTGGATCTTTTTTTATAAAAAAAGGACTTTCGAAAGAAAGTTTACAAACAAAAATAACAAACGATATTGAGCTAAAACTAAAAAAAGCCGGTGCTAATATTGTTTCAGATATAAATAATGCTGATTATATTTTATCTGTTAATATTCGTAATATTTCTTCTGGTTTAGATTATCAATTTGCTAATAAAATGCGTAATGTTCTTCTTTCAAAAGAAGCAAATTTTTCTTATATTTTTGATAATAATAATTCACCACATGTTAATAATGGAAGTATAACGCCTTTTTTTGACAAAGGCAGCAAAACAATGTATAGAAGATTATTTCCATCGACTTTATATTCTTTACTTGGTGGTAGTGCTGGTTTTGCCGTTGGTTATATGCTTGCTGGCGCAAATATGCCGTTTATGTTTGGTCTTTGTGGGGCACTAGCAACAGGCGGTCTAACATATGTTGTTTATAATTATTTTCATAAAATTGGAATTATTGTAAGTTATGAAATAACTATAGATGAAAAAAGAGCACAATCTTTAAATCATAATCGTAAAATTTTAACTAAAAAATCATCAAATTCAACAGATGAAACTTATTATTCATACACAAATAATTGGAATAGCATGATATCTAAAAATATTATTATAGGAATAGGTTCAAAAGCGCTAACAAAAGATATGATGGAAAAAATTCATTTGATGATTGTCGATGATGTTATCGATGTTTTTAAATTTTAATTTTTCATTACTTCCTTTTATTATTTTTTTACATAACATTACCTTGTAGAGGTATGAATTATTTAGATATTGATTTTCCAGAGGATTTATCTTTATGTTTTAGTGGTGGGCCAGAATTTTTAACATCAATATCTAGCACAAAAAATAAGTTTGAAATTCGTAATCAAATATGGACATATCCAAGATATAAATATAGTTTAATTAATAAAACATGTGGTAAAAAAATATACAATCAATTATTAAATTTTTTTTTAATTTGCAAAGGTCGAAAAATGGCCTTTAATTTTTTAGATATAAATGATTGTTATATCAAAAAACAAAAAATTGGCATAGGTGATGGTAAAAATTTAAAATTTAAAATTTACAAATCTTATTCATATGGCGATTATATTGTAGAACGTCCAATATTTAAAGTAAATAACGTAAAAGTTTTTATTAATAATGAACAAGTTTCTGATAAAGATTTTTCAATTGAAAATGGTGTTTTAATTTTTTCAGAAAATTCAATACCACCAGTTTCGTCTATTATTAAAATTGATGCTATGTTTTACGTTGTTGTCCGTTTTGATACTGATTCTATTACGATTGCGCGTAATTCCGGTTCAATTGAAATATTAGATTTAGATTTAATTGAAACAAAAATTTAGATAATATTTATGTTTATAAATGAGCAATTTTTAAAAACTTTATCAAACTGCAATGAAATAAAATATTTATTTTCTTTTGAGGCGGAAAATTTTTCTATTTTTTTAACAACCGGGGATATAGATATAGAAATAAATGGTAATACATATAGAAGTGGTGTTATATCAGAGAATATTTCAGTGAATAATTTATCAAAGACAGATAATATTTTTGTTCAAATATTAAACATTTACGATAACAATTTAATTTGTTTTGAAAATTTATTGCGTTCAAAAGTTACCATTAGAATAGCAATTAATGATTCTAAGGATGAAAACTTTATTAGTTCGATAATTTTTAATGGTTTTGTTTCTCAAATTGCAGAAGATAATGGTCTTTTAGGTGTTACAATATCACCACTAACGTCTTATTTAAACCAGTCAATAGGTGAACTTTTCTCACCAATTTGTCGTGAATGTTTGGGTAGCAAAAAATGCGGCGTTAGCCTCGAAAACTATAAAACAAAAGGAAAGATAATAAATATTATTTCAGATGATTGTTTTTATGGCGATCATTCTGTCGATAATGACAAAAAAGTTGATTATTATCAATATGGTTTGGTAAAATTTTTAAGTGGTTCTTTAAAAGGAATTTGTATGCAAATTAAAGATGAAAAAGATGGAAAAATTTTTCTTTTAAAAAATACAAAACTTTTAAAAATTAATGATGAATATGAAATTTATGCCGGTTGTGATAAAACAATAGCAACTTGTAAAAATAAATTTAACAATGTTATTAATTTTCGCGGTGAACCTTATATCAAGGACGATAAAGATTAAAATTGACAATAAAATATTTTGTTTAAGCTTTGTTAAATTTAATTATTAACAATAATGACTAAAAGAAGGATTATTAAAATATTCTTGTTTCTTTTTTTAATGTTTTTTCTAGTAAAAGCAGTGTTTATTTATCATAGCTATAAAATAGAAAAAAAGATGTTTTTAAATATTGATACTGTTGGTAAAAACGAGAATTATCCTATAGATCTTGTTTATTTATGGTGTCAGGACAATCCACAAAGAAAAAAAATAAGAAATGAATTAATGGAAAAACTTGGAATTTTAAGAAATAGTAATACGAACACTTTACAGCAAACAACTAAAGCGCGTTTTGTTTCAAGTGATGAGTTAAAATATTCTCTTAGATCGGTTGAAAAATATGCACAATGGATTAATAAAATATATATTGTAACAGATAATCAAATTCCGGAGTGGTTAAACTTAAATCACCCAAAGATTAAAATAGTAGATCATAAAGAAATAATGCCAATTAATGCAAGACCGAATTTTAATGCTTTTACCATAGAACATTATATTGTAAACATAAAAGGTTTGAGCGAACATTTTTTATATGCCAATGACGATATGATGTTTTCTAATGAAGTTGTGCCAGGAGATTTTTTTAAAGATGGAAAACCAATTTATATTTTTGCTGGCAAAATAACAAAAACAAATGATAATTACAGTATTGTGTTAGCTAGAAGTTATGTTGAAATGAAGAAAAAATTTGGTTTTTATTATAAAAATTTAATTAGATTTCCACATCATAATATAGATCCATATACAAGGACAAATATTTTAAATTGTCAAAAAGAGTTTAAGCAAGAGTTTAAAGAAACAATGAATTCAAAATTTCGTTCAAATTTAGATATATTTAGAAATATTTATCATTTGTATGGTATTTTCAAGGAGGATGCATATTACAAGATACAAAGAAAAAAATATATTAGTGCGTATTTTGATATGCATAATTTTTCTTTTAAAAGTTTAGAACATATTAAAAACAGAAAAATGTTTTGTGTAAATGATAATGAAATTACAACAGATCTCGATAGAGATAATTATGTTGCAATAATGGAGACATTGTTTCCTAAAAAATCTTCATTTGAAAAGTAAATAGTTAAATAAAAAAAGACTAAAAATAAAAGATATTAAACTTGAATTTTATTTATTTAAAAGCATTAAATATTTACATGAAAGTTTTAAAATTTGGTGGTACAGTTTTAAGAAATTCTAATAATGTTAAAAATGTTGGGAAAATTATACATCAACAAGCAAGAAATAGTAAAAAAAATGTTGTAGTAATCTCCGCTTTTTTTGGTATCACGAACAAGCTATTAGAATTAGTTGATATTGCGTCTAAAAAAAAAGATTTTTTGTTAAAATTAACTAAAATAAAGGAATTTCATTTAAAAATAGTTAAGCAATTAAATATTTGCGATATAGCTGAAAAACAAGTTTTAGCTTTGTTTGACGATTTAAAAAAAGCATTAGTCAACATAAAAAAAACAGGTTTAACAGGTGAATTGCAAGATGAAGTATTGAGCTTTGGTGAGCGTTTATCTAGTTTAATTGTATTTCATTATTTATTAAAAACGGAAAAAGTTGTTCAAATTTTTCCAAATGAAGTTATTAAAACGAATGATGATTTTGGCAATGCAGTTGTTGATTTAAAGAAAAGTTGTGCTTTAATTAAAAATTGCTTAAAAGATAAAAGTGAAAATATAATTGTTTGTGCTGGTTTTTTTGGTTCAAACAATGATGGCAAAATTACAACACTTGGGCGCAATGCTGGTGATTATACGGCCGCAATATTAGCAAGCGCTATGAATTCTGATGTTTTAGAAATTTGGAAAGATACTTGTTTATGCACAGATGATCCTAAGATTGTAAAAAATGCAAAAGTTGTTAAAAGTATAAAATATGATGAAATGTATAAGCTTTCACTAAATGGAAATAAAGTATTACACCCGCTTACAATAAAACTTTGCCTTTTAAATAAAATTCCAATTTTAATAAAAGATTTTAACCATCCTAACGATAAAGGAACTTTGATTGCGTAAGTAAAGCGTGGGCAAGGTAGGATTTGAACCTACGAACTCATTACGAGGGCAGATTTACAGTCTGCTGCCATTGACCACTCGGCCACTTACCCCCTATATTTTTTTGTGTTTTTGTAAAATAAAAGTCAAGGTACATCAAAAGTTTGAAAGGTTTAAAAAACTTATTTAAACCATTTTTTTAAATTTTCAAAAAAATTTTCTGTTTCTGGGCTTGATTTAGAAGTTGATATTTCTTCAAACTTTTGTAACAAATCTCTTTGTTCAGGAGTTAATTTAACAGGTGTTTCTACTACAATACGAACAATTAAATCACCACGACTTCCATTTTGTTTTGGCATTCCGGCGCCACGTATACATAATTGCTCGTTATTTTGAATACCAGGAGGAATTTTTAATAACAACGTTTTTCTATCTATTCCTATAATAGATATTTCAGCGCCCAAGGCAGCTTGTGTAAATCGTATTGGGACACGACATTCTAAATTTGCGCCGTTTTTCTTAAATATTTCGTGTTGTTGTATTTGAAAAACAATATATAAATCGCCCGGTTGTCCACCGCGTACGCCGCATTCTCCTTCATTGCGAATTTTAACAGTATCACCATCTGAGATACCGGCTGGTATTTTTATGTCTATTTTTTTTACTATTTTTTCCTGTCCCTCACCATTACAAAATTTACATGGATTGCTTAATATTTTTCCAGTTCCTTCGCATACATTACATGTTTGTTCGACAATAAAAAAACCTTGTTGCATTTGTATAGAACCTCGTCCTTTACATTTTGAACATGTTGTGTTTTCTTGTTTGCCAGTAGAAGAACCAGTACCATTGCAATGCGAACATGGTCCAAGTGTTTTATATTCAGCAGTTTTAACACTGCAATTAAAAGCATCTTCCAGCGTTATACTCATTTTATATTTTAAATCTGAGCCACGAGAATCATATTCATATCGAGAACTTTTTCTTTCTTTACCAAAAAAACTGCTAAATATGTCATTGATATCATTAAAATCGAAATTTTCACTAAATCCTGAACTATTAAAGTTTCCAAAACCACTAAAACCACCAGAACCAGCACCAAAATTATTACCATCTGCGGAACCAGTTTGATCATACATCGCGCGTTTGTTTGGATCTGACAAAACTGAATATGCTTCATTGATTTCTTTGAATTTTTTTTCATATTTTTCCTTTTCATCTGGATGTTTATCAGGATGAAATTGTATCGCTAATTTTCTGTATGCTTTTTTTAGCTCTTCTTGTGTTGCTTTTTTATCGACTCCTAGTATGTCGTAATAATTCGTAGACACTTGACTTTATTAAAAAACCTTACACTTATTATAAGTAACATGAAAAATTTTTTTTCAAGAAATATTTTTATTATTATTTTTGCTTTTATTTTTATAGATAGAGTAGCCATTGGTGCCGATAAACAAACAAAAAAAATAGTAAAATCTAAAGCAACAACATTAAATAAAACAACAAAACAACAAATTAATAATAAAAAAGAAGAAAAAAAAAAATCAGATACTAAAAAAGCACAAACAATAAAAGAAATTATAGATAATCTTGAAAAAACATTACCAAAATTCGAAAAAGACGACGATTCAGAAGAAGAAATGATAATAAAAAACAAAGAAGATGAGATCTTAGAAACATATGCTGGTATGGTTGGAGATAAACGCGCAAGTAACGGAATTATGTTAGATTTAACAATGGAAACACGAGGGGTAGGGCGTTGGTTGTTATGTGTTAATGGAAAAAATATTGAAAATGAAAAGCTTGTAACTTCAGATTTACAACAATCTACTTCTCGTTTTTTAATAGATGTTAACACAGATCTTCTTAATGATAAAGTTGTAAATTTTACATATCAAATGCCAAGAGATATTCGTTTAAGATATGGAAAACAAAAAAAAGGTTATCGTATTATCATAGATATGCCAAATAATACGAAAATTGTTACTAAAAAAGTTTCAAAAGGAGAAATTTCAGTTAAATTCGTAAATTACGATATTATTACACTTAACGAAGAATTAAAAAAAAAGAAAAAAAAACAAGATTTATCATCAATAAAAGATGAAAAAAAAACAATTGCTACCGATGATTCAAATAAAAGCAGTAGTGATGTTATTTTTGATAGTAAACGTAATGGTTTAAGAGAGATTGAAGGTGATACAATTTTTGAAAAAATAAAAATAAAACACAAAAAACCATTAGTTGTTGCTATAGATGCTGGTCATGGCGGTATTGATCCTGGCGCAAAAAGCACAAAAGGCTTTTATGAAAAAGATATAACTTTAAAATATGCAAAAAGCTTGCAAGCAGAGCTAAAAAAACGCAATATACGTGTTGTAATGATAAGAACGAATGATAAAACAGTACCATTAACGAATAGAGTTAAAATAGCAAAACAATCAAATGCTGATCTTTTTATTTCTTTGCATACCGATGCGCATGTTAATCCAAAAATATCCGGCACAACTGTTTATCGTTTGTCTGATTTAAATGATAGCCATCCAGATTGGAAAAGATTTTATAATAAACATTATCTACCAAAAAAGTATGAAAATTATGTTAATAATTATAATATTTTAGATATGCTTTTAAGTATGACACATCAGACATTGTCTAGAAAGTCTTCTATAATTATGGATAATGTTTTGTTATCTTTTAAAAAAAATGGTATCTGTAAAATTTGTCGTAAAGGTCAAAGATCTTTTGCTGTTTTAAGAGGTTTAAATATGATATCAATATTAATTGAAATTGGTTATATTAGTAATCCAAAAGAAGAAAAAAAATTGTTGCTTGCAAGTAATATTAAAAAATTTAGTGTTGAACTTGCTAATGTTATAGCTAAAACTTTTGAGTAGTAAAAATAATATGAGATGGTTTAAAAAAACATTAGATGTTTTTTTTAAAAAATTATATTTAATGTTTACAGGTTTGTTTTTATCAGTATTAGTTGTGCTATTAATCACAATGTCAGCGCAACTGATCGGAAATAGAATAAGTAATTTTATTCTTAATAATAAAACTGTAGAAACCATTATTATTGCTGAAAAAGATTCAAAAGAATATTCATCAATGGAAAAATTAGCAAAAATAATAAATGAAGATTATGATCTTCGGGATTATAACATAAAAACAACATTAATTACTAAAGAAAAAGGTAACGATTATAAAAAAAATAAAGGAAAAATTGTCATTTCAACACAAAAAGAACTTTTTGATAATTTTGTTTCTGGACATAAAATTTCCATTCTTGAACGTGCAATATTTTCAGATAGAAATAAAATATATTTAGAATTTTCACAATATGATGATTATGTTTTTGCTGAAACAGTGATAGATAATACAAAAATTTATATCGGTATAATTGATGTAGAAACAAATTTGGAGAAAATAAAAATCAACAAAACATTAAGTGCTATATGTGATAGCATTTTAAAAAAAACAGATCTACAACCAGAGATATAATTTATGGTAATATATCTAATACGTCTGTATTAAGCATATCATCTGGTGTTATAAAATCATTAAAATAATCAACACCAGTTTGGATATAGTTATCTGGTTTTAGTGGTGAACCAATTTTTGGCGCTAAAACATCATCAAGACCTTTTATTTTTATATCTTCTATATTTTTTATAACTGGCGTGTCGTCGTTATAAAGATATGAAAAATTTGGTAACTTGTTTACAACAGGTAAGTCCTTACTTTCTTTGTTTATATAATTTAATTCAAAATTATTCTTATTAATTGGTATATTCAAAATATCACTAACGCTATCTAATATAGTTTCTTCATTTTTGTTGTAATTTTTAATGTCATTTATAATGTTTTTTGGTTTTATATTTGTTAACATTGATTTTAAAATTTTTTTAATACTAAAAACACTTACATTTGCGCTATTGTCGGATGGAATATCTAATTTAGGAAGTATTTTTTCGCTTTTAGAATCAATAATGTATTGCGGTATATGTGGATATAGATCAGCAAATGCTTTATTTTTAACTACATCTAAAGTTAAAAAACCAAATAGTATTGCGACTATCTTGGCTATTAGTAGTTGTTGAGTTTTTAAATTTTTTTTATTCATAATAAAAAATATATTAATGATAATTTTTATATATTTTTTCTTTTAAACATTTAGATTTTGGATATTTTTCTTTTATAATTTTTATATATTTTTCCATGTTGTAAGTCATTTTTAATGAGCGCAATGATGAAATCATATTGCATAATGTCCTTTCTTCAATTCCAGGATCTATATTTTTATATGTATCAAGAATATAAGAATATCTTCTTATTGCGCTAATGAAATTATTATTTTTTTGATAAGTTTCGCCAATCAAAACATCGCTAAGTTGTTTAATTTTATCAATGTAAATAATCTTTTTTTTTACATTTTCCGCATATTTTGATTGTGGATGTTTATTTAATAAATCTGTAAAAATTTGTTTGCTTTCAATGATATTATTTACACCTCTGTTTATATCACGTATGTTTATATAATATGACATACCTAATATGTATAGCATGTATGGTTCATATTCGTCATTTGGGAAAAGTTTAAAAAAAATAGAAGTAATACTTTTTGTTTTTTCATATTCTTTGTTAATATAATTTGTGTATGCTTCCATTACTAATGAATTTCTTGTATATGGTGAAGATGGATGGTTTTTAGATAAAGCCTCAAACTGTTCTGAAGATGTCGTGTAGCTTCTATCGCAATAGCTATATAAACCATCCAAGTAGTATTGTTCGGCTGTTTTATATTGCATTTCCTCGGCATTTAAATTAGTTTCAAAAAAGAAATTAAACAGTAATGCAGCTAGAAAAATGTAATTCTTATTGTTTCTCTGCATATAGTAACTATATACATTTTTATTCCTTTTCTTCTTTTTTTTCTTTTTTCTTTTTTTCGATAATACGTATATGTGACATCGTTACAATTCCATCAGCATTGAGTTTTAAGTTTGTTTTTCTTCTTAAACCTTTTCCGGCTTGTCTCATGCCGTTTTTTGATTTTGATGTTTTTCTTTTAGGAACAGCCATATTAACCTTGTTTTGCTTTAAAACGCTTATTTGTTTTACAAATAATATAAATTCTTTTTCCTCTTTTAACCAATTGACAACCTTGACGTTTACGTAAATTTTTTAAGGAAGACTTTACTTTCATGGAAAAAATCTTTTAAAAGTACTCGAGATTTAGTGCTAGTTAAAATTTTAATTGTCAAGTTTTTTGATTTTTAATAGCTATTTTTTGGTCTTTTTTTCTTTTAACATATCTTAAATTTTTTCTCTTGTTTAATGTTATTCCGTTTACATTGTAAAAAGTATATTGTTTATTTTCTTCATTTATGATATTTAGTATTGCATTATGACAATTTAATGTTAAGCGAGATTCGCGTTTTATCATTTTATCTAAACAAGCTCCTATTGGTTCTTTGAGATTTATAATTCCTTTTTTTGTTTTTACATTGCAAAGTCTTGACATGTCACTTAAACAATTTGTACGCAATATATTTTCTTTTAAAGTAAGAATGATTTTTTGATTATTATCAATAACATCGTCATCGTTATTTTTGATAAAATCATCTATATTTGATAATATTCTTTCTGATTTTGCTACCAATATATCATCATTGATGTCACTTTTATTGTCATTTTTTTTTGTTGGTTTGTTGTCTTGAAGTTTTAAAATTCTTACAATACATTCACGCGTAAAAAAAGCTTTTTTTTCTTTAACACATTTTAGACGTGATTCAGTGTTACTATATTCACTACTATTACAATATTTATCTAATTCCTTGTCGCATTGTTGTGTACTAACTAAAGAAAATGCATTGATATTAAAAATAAGATTATATACAATTATCATTAAAATAATGATACTCGTTTTGCAAAATAATCTCGATAAATTACTTTGCTCTTTCAACATATTCTAGTGTATCTGTTGATACTATTATTTCTTCACCGTTTTCAATAAATTCTGGGACTTGCACCGTTATACCATTTGTTAATAAAGCTGGTTTAAACGATGATTTTACGGTTTGTCCTTTTATATATTGTTGCGTTTCTTGAACCTTAGCTTTTACTTTTTGAGGTAATGTTGCTGACACAATTTCACCATCGGCGTAGTCAAGAGTAAGTACCATATTTTCTTCTAGAAATTCAGCTGGTCCAGATAACAAATTTTTTGATAAAGCAAATTGTTCATAATTTTCTAGATCCATAAATTCTAAACTTGAATCGGTTTTATATAGAAATTGAGCTGTTTTACTCTCGAATAATACTTTATCTAATACTTGATCACTACGGAAACGTTCATTTAATTTTGTTCCGTTTTTTATATCTTTCAACTCTGCTTGTATAAAAGCACCTCCTTTGCCTGGTTTTACGTGTTCCGTTGAAACAACACGAAACAAAGAGTTTTTATATCTTATCAATTGACCAACTTTTATTTCAATTGCACTAACATTAGGCATAATTAATGATTAGAATAAAGTTTTTATTGTCAAGTTTTTACAAGTTGTTTTAAACAGGAAATGTATTTTTATTCTTGCAATTTATTTTAGTATTTTTATCTAGAAAAAGTCCGTGTTTCTTTATGCAAGATCAACAATGTTTATATCATTTTCCGATTTGTCCATTTTGCAGAAAAATAAGATTCATGTTAGCATTAAATGATGTAAAAAATTGTTATTATCGTATTGAGAATTTTTGGGAAAGACGTGAAAAATTTTGTAAAATCAATCCTACAGGAGAAGTTCCGGTTTTAGCAATACAAAAAGGAAATTTTGATGATAAAAAATCGATTGTTTTATGGGGACAAAATACAATTATGGATTACTTAAGAAATAAATATCCAGTTCATACTTTAATAAGTGTTGATATAAACGAAAGAGCAAAAATAATGAAGTATAACGAATTTTTTGATACAAGATTTTATAATGATGTAACTAAACCAATTCTAGAAGAACGTGTTTATGTTTCTTATAAAAAAAAACGTTTACCAAGTAATGAAACCGTTAAATTAGCTCGTATGAATCTTAATGAACATTTACATTTTGTTGAAGGTATTTTAAGAAAGAGAGATAATATTGCTACTCCATTTTTTTCTCTTGCTGATCTTTCTTTAGCGGCACAAATTTCATCATTAGACTATCTTGGTGAAGTTAATTGGACGGAGCATCCAGAATTAAAAGAGTGGTATATTTTAATAAAATCAAAACCAGCGTTCCGTGAAATTCTTTATGATATAATACCAGATTTTCGTCCTTCTGTTTGGTACAGAGAATTAGATTTTTAATTTAAAAATTAAACAGCATCACAAAATGCTTGTATTATTTTTATATTTTCTTTATCAATTAAGTATTCAGGATGCCATTGTAAACCTAGAACAAAATTATTGCAATTTTTACATTCCATAGCTTCAATTATACCATCCGGCGCTATAGCTGTTGCTACAAAGTTGTCCGCGACTTTATTAATTGATTGATGGTGATTTGAATTAACAAACATTGTTTGTCTATTTGTTATTTTATGCAACAAGGAATTTTCTGATATATTTATTAAGTGTGCTTTTTTTAATGTAGAAATACCTTTATGTTTTATTGTTGATGATGGTAATGTGCTCTCTATATCTTGTATTATATCACCACCGAAAGCAACGTTTAATTCTTGCATTCCTAAACAGACAGCCATAATTGGTTTATTTTGTTTCATTAATTTTTTCATTAATTTTATATCAAACATTGTTCTATTTTCTGGTTCAATTTCTTTACTTGCTTTTGGATGTTGCTTTTGTGAGAAAAATTTAGCATTCATATCATCGCCGCCAGTAAAAATCATACCATCTACGATATTTGCAATTTTATCAATTTGATTTTCTTCTATTGGAACCATTAAAAAAACAACATTCTTATTTTTGCAAGCTTTAGATAATTGATTAATATATCTTGTTCTAATAAATTGTTTATTTTGTAAATATCTTAATCCTGGTGCGGCTTTTTCATCGACTTGATAACTAACACCAACGCCAATAATTTTTGCTTTTTTATCAAATGTTTTATGTGTAAAATTTTCTTTTAAAAAGAAAAAAAGAAAACCAAGCAAAATAAATGGTATAATTGTAAGTATTAATGAATAAATAATTATTTTCTTTTTTTGCATATAAATACCAAATATTATTGTAAAAATAATTGTAAATATTTTTTGTATTTTTAAAAAAAACAAACGTAGGAATTATTAAGCATTGTTGCTTTCATTAGCTTTTTCTTCGATTTTAATATTAAATAATCTTTTAACAACAATATAAATAAAATTATTCATAGTTTTTTGCATTAATTTATAACATTCAAATTTATATTCACTAAATGGATCTTTATGCGCATAGGCTCGTAAATGAATTCCTTCTTTTATATGATCTAAATAATATAAGTGTTCTCTCCAGCATTCATCAAGTGTTTGTAAAATAACACGACGTTGTATTTCGTTAAGTATCTCTATACTTATATCAGCAAATCTGCTTGAGTAAATAAAATTACAAGTTTTATTTAAATGTTCAATATCATAATTAATGATATTTATTTGTTCAATTGGAAATAAATATGTTTCTGCTAAAAGTTGTTTTAATTTATTTATATCGACTTTATCATTATTTGTTGCATTTGCTAAGATGTCCGTATTAACATCATTTACAATTTGTTTAAATATATTTGAAAAATTGTTTGATTTTACAAAATTCATTCTTTGTTCATACACAATTTGTCTTTGTTCATTAATAATATCATCATATTTTAATAAATTTTTACGGATTTCGTAATTATATGCTTCTATTTTTTTTTGTGATTTATTTATAATACTATTTAACATTGGATGGTCCATGGACTCACCTTCTTTAAAACCAAAGCGAGTTATAAAAGTGTTAATTTTATCTCCGCCAAAAATACGCAATAAATTATCTTGTAAAGATAAATAAAATTGTGTTTTTCCAGGATCACCTTGACGACCAGCACGACCAAGTAATTGATTATCAATACGTCTACTTTCGTGTCTTTCTGAACCAATAACAAATAATCCTCCTACTTTAACAACTTCATCATATTCTGCTTGATGTTTTTTTTTTATATCTTCGGCTATTTTTTCAGCATTAATATCTGTTGTTTCACTTTTATTTTTCTTTATATTATTTTCTTCTATTGCAGCGGCTATTGCTTTATCTGTTTCTTTTTGTATATTACCTCCAAGCATAATGTCTGTTCCTCTACCGGCCATATTTGTCGCAATTGTTATTGCCCCAAGGCGTCCAGCTTCGGCTATTATTTCAGCTTCTTTTTCATGATGTTTTGCGTTTAATAAGTTATGTTTTAAGCCAGCTTTGTTTAATAAATTAGATAGTGCTTCAGATTTTTCTATACTAGTAGTGCCAATTAAAATTGGTTGTTTTTTTTCATGTATTTTTTTTACTGCTTCTAATATTGCATTAAATTTATCTTTTTCGTCTTTAAATATAAGATCATTTAGATCTTGTCTGATAACTTTTTTATTTGTAGGAACAGCAATTATTTGTAATTTATATATATCAAAAAATTCAGCTGCTTCAGTTTTTGCGGTTCCGGTCATGCCGCTTAATTTATTATAAATTCTAAAAAAATTTTGATATGTAATTGACGCTAGAGTTTGGTTTTCTGGTGCAATAGTTAAATTTTCTTTTGCCTCTAATGCTTGATGAAGACCGTTGCTATATCTACGTCCATCCATTATTCTACCGGTAAATTCATCGATAATCATGACTTGATCATCTTTTACAATATAATCGGCGCCATTCTTAAAAAGAACATGTGCTTTTAATGATTGTATTATAAAATTTAATAGCGTGAAAGAATTTGAACTATATAATTCTTCATTTTTAGGTAAAATTCCAGCAAAGTGAAGTAAGTTTTCAACATGTATATTGCCTGATTCTGTTAATTGAATGCTTTTATTTTTTTCATCAACTTCGTAATCTTTTTCTGTAAGTTGTTTTACAATATTATCAACTTCTTTATAAAGATTTGGATCATGCGCTGTTGGCCCAGAGATAATTAAAGGTGTTCTACTTTCGTCTATTAATATAGAATCAACTTCATCAATGATTGCAAAATTTAAACCACGAGGTATTAAAACCATATCGTCGATGGTTGCTTTCATATTATCACGTAAATAATCAAAACCAATTTCATTATTTGTCACATATGTGATATCTTTTGCATATTCGTCTTTTCTTTCTTCTTGACTAGTATTTTCTGTTATTTTACCAACAGTAAGACCGAGAAAATTATAAACTTTTCCCATCCAATTATAACCAACATTAACAAGATAATCATTTACAGTTATAATATGAACCCCACGGCCAGAAAGAGCATTTAAGTATGCAGCAAGTGTTGCAACAAGTGTTTTTCCTTCACCGGTTTTCATTTCGGCTATTGAACCATCATGTAAAACCATTCCACCTATTAATTGAACATCAAAATGACGCATTCCTAAAACTCTTCTTGAAGCTTCTCTTACAACCGCAAACGCTTCTGGAAGAATTTTGTTTAAAATTTTGTTTATTTCTTTGTCGTTTTCTTCATTGCTTTTATTTTTATCTATAACAGAATTAATTTGTTGTTTAAATTTTATAGTTTTAGCTTTTAATTCTAAATCTGTTAATTTTTGCATTTCTGCTTCTAAAGAATTTATTTCATTGACGCGAATCTTATATTTTTTGATTGCCTTTTCATTAGTATTGCTTAAAATTGCGCTTAATAGTTTTTTGAACATTTCAATTAATCAAAAACACATAATATTTTTATTTTCAAGAAAAAATGTTTTTACGTCTATAAAATAAGATTATTGCAATGTTTTTGCTTTTTCAATAACTTCTTGAATATTACCAACCATATAAAATGCTTGTTCAGGTATATCATCGTATTTACCATCACATATGCCCTCGAAACCATCAATTGTTTCTTCAAGAGAAATAAATTTACCAGGTATACCAGAGAAAACTTCAGCTGTAAAAAATGGTTGCGATAAGAAACGTTCAATTTTTCTTGCACGTTTTACGATAAGTTTATCGTCATCGCTTAATTCATCCATACCTAAAATTGCTATAATGTCTTGCAATGATTTATATTGTTGTAAAATTTCCTGTACTTTACGAGCAACTTTATAATGTCTTTCACCAACTACAAGAGGAGTTAATATACGAGATATACTATCTAAAGGATCTACAGCTGGATATATTGCTTTTTCTGCTATTTTACGTGACAAAACTATTGTTGCATCTAAGTGACTGAATGTTGTTGCAGGAGCAGGATCAGTAATATCGTCGGCCGGGACATAGACAGCTTGAACTGATGTTATAGAACCTTTGTTTGTTGATGTGATACGTTCTTCTAAATAACCTAATTCAGAAGCTAATGTTGGTTGATATCCTACAGCAGAAGGTATACGTCCAAGTAAGGCGGAAACTTCAGAACCAGCTTGCACAAAACGGAATAAATTATCAACAAAAAATAGCACGTCTTGATTTTTTACATCACGTAAGTACTCAGCTATTGTAAGACCTGAGAATGCGACACGTGCTCTTGCACCAGATGGTTCATTCATTTGTCCATAAACCAAAACAACTTTTGAATTTTCAGGTTTATTTTGATCTATTAAACCTGATGCCATCATTTCGTTATAAAGATCATTACCTTCACGAGTTCTTTCACCTACACCGGCAAATACCGATTTACCACCATGTGCTTTTGCTACATTGTTGATTAATTCTGTAATTAAAACAGTTTTTCCTACACCGGCACCACCAAAAAGTCCAATTTTACCACCTTTTAAAAAAGGTGCAAGTAAATCTATAACTTTTATACCGGTAACAAGAATTTCACTTTTTGGAGTTTGATTTTTCAATTCTGGTGCTTGTCTGTGTATACTCCATTTTTCGCAATTATTACTAATTTTTGTCCCATCTAAAACATTTCCACAAACATCCATTATTTTTCCTAAAACCTCATCACCAACTGGTATTGATATTGGTTTACCGGTATCTACAACTTCTAAACCACGACTTAGACCTTCTGTAGCTTGCATGGAAATTGTTCTGACTGTATTTTCGCCTATATGTTGTATTACTTCAAGTGTTATGGTTGTATCGTTATTTTTACATTGAAGTGCATTATTAATTTTTGGCAATGGAGAATTTTCAAAGACAACATCAACTATTCCTGAAATTATCTGTGAAATTTTACCAAAACTTTTTTCCATACTTAATAAAGTATATCAAAAATATAATTGTCAAAAAATAAAAGAATTTTTTTAAATTTTTTAAAATTGAATTCCAAATTTAATGAATATATTATGTACTTTTAATTTAAATGATTGATAGAATCTATCATTTATATTTACTTTATTTACTGTATTATAATATTCAACACCAATAATATATCTATCTTTTAATATAAAGTTAGCGCCACTACCAAAAACTCTACCTATATCTGTTTTATTACCGCTGTTATACTGTGAAAAGATAAAACTAAACTTAGTAGAATAATTTATACTTGATATATTTATTCCTCCTAATACATATGGTTCAATAGCTAAATTTTTACAAATATTTATTCTTGCACCAAACTTTGCGCTTAATCTTAAATACTCCCTAAAAGTGACATTTAAATAGTTATAAGCTTGTCTGTCTAGAGACAAAGTTAAAACACCAACTTTGTTATATTCATATGTTGCAGCACCAAGATTTCTTGTCATAGCATCAAGACCAGCAAATAATTGTAAATTTTTTATCAATCTAAAATACAAGTTTACATCAAAACCTATAATAGGCGAATAACGTTTTACATTATTAGAATTATTATAACTTTCTATAGCGCTTGAGCGGCTAATAATATATTCGCTCATTGTGTCGGTTGCATTATAATCACTATACCCCGCACCAACATAAACACTGCTTTTTAAAGAAAATCTACTATCTTTTTTTTCTTTTTTTGTTTTATTTACCACTATGTTTTTTTTTGCTTTTTCGATATTATCTTTTTTTAAATCTTTTTTTTTTGTGACATTTTTTTCAGCAACAACTGGAGCTACAATTGCTGATATTTTTTTATCAACTATTCTATCTGTTACGGTTTTATCTTGTATAACTCTTTCTGCATTTTTTAAAACAACATCATCTTTATTTTTTTTATAATGAAAAACACCACCAATGACTGTGCCAATAGCAAATAACGAGATTAAAATAAAATTACGCATGCACGTTTATATATGTGTAGGAAAAATTAAAATCAAGATTTATTAAAATAATATTTGTGAAATTTTACCAAAACTTTTTTCCATACTTAATAAAGTATATCAAAAATATA
>CAMKKS010000010.1 GCA_946413485.1 uncultured Rickettsiales bacterium
ATTAAAGGTTTAGATAGTAAGTATATTTTTGACAACTATAATAAAGGCATTCAAAATGAATCAATTAAAATATCTAGAATATATGAACGTGATTATAATAAAAAAGATACTTTAGATAAGTTTTATTCTTTTAAAGATAGACAAATCAAAATTTACAATTTATCTAAAGATAAAGATAAATATAAAGAGATTAAAACATGTTTTAAACAAGACTTTAAAAGTTTATATATTTGTAAAAAAGAAGAAAGAAAACTTAACACAGGTACTACTTATAGGCAATTTGGTTACGATGAATATGATAATGTTTTAGTTTTAGATGATGGTTATGTATTGAATGATAATAATATACCAACTGATTTTATTGGCAGAAGGGTCGCAAACGTTAAATA
The DNA here is from genome assembly GCA_946413485.1 of uncultured Rickettsiales bacterium. GTDB lineage: Bacteria > Pseudomonadota > Alphaproteobacteria > Rickettsiales > Deianiraeaceae > UBA4311. Next base: position 390 of record CAMKKS010000010.1, read on the forward strand.
CAACGATAACAATGTTATTTCTTACATTAATGAAACTTGTATTGTACAAAAAGACGATAGTAATGATCAACTTCGTAAAAATATTTTTATTGCTTTTGTCGGCTCTATTAAAAACGAAAAAGATAGAAAAGATGCTAAAGGCTTCGAAGTTGATCTACAATTAGATAGAAATGTGGATTGTAATGCAATTGGTCAATTTGTGTCTCTTGATAATGGTAAAACTTATGATGGAAAAATGATTGATAAAAAAGGTAATCTTTACGTCGGTTGTTTTGAAAATATAAATTTAGATTCTTTATCACAATATAAAAACGATAAAAATGCTTTAAAATCGATTCAACAATATAAAGATTATTGTTATGACACAATGGAAGTTGTATCATATAAAAAATTAATTGATTTTGTTCCAAGTGGAAAATGTAGAATAGAATATAGTAATGGCATAACATATGAAGGTTATTTGAAAAATTGTTTATTGCACGGTGAAGCACGAATTACATTTAAATCAGCAGACAGAACAAAAATAAATGATATATTTTTTTTAAAAAATAATAAGGGTTTTCTTTCTGGTAAAAAAAGTAAAGATATTTATGAAATTAAAGGTATTTTTGATTCTAATATTTTAGACAACGAAAAAAATATATGTTTCGCGATTAAACAAAAGGATGGTTCTTTTGAAGTTAATGCAATAAGAGAAAGAGATGGTAATGAACTAGTTATGGTTGAAGAATTTTACGATTCAAGAAAAAGTTTAGATTTTATTATTCTACGAACATTTAATAACAAGGACATATCTATAACTAAATATAGTAAAACTGAAGGCATATCTATCTCTAAAAATGATTGTATATTGGGAAAATGTTTTTATGAAACAGATAAAGACAAAAAAGATAACCGTGAATCTCGTGTAAAAAGTGAGTTTATTGTTGATAATTTTTGCTTAAAATATCATGAATATGATAGTAAAGGAAGAATAATTATTGATAGTGAATATAAAATAAAAAATCTCCCAACAATAAAAACTTTTGATACCTTTAGGGAAAAAACTGACTACAACGTTGAAAAAACATATATATATCCAAGTGATGATAAGGTAATTGAAATTAAAAGAGATAAAAAATCAAAAAATTATAACATATACAGAAAAGTTGATGCAACAAAAGAAACAGATGATTATATATTATTGCGTAATAAACTTGAAGTTTTTGGAACAGAGAAAAATAAGGTTTTTCGTCTAAATCAACAACTTGATAGTAGCAAGAAAAAAGGTAAATTAGAACTTGAGGATAAAACATTTTTCGAAGGAGAATTTGAATTAAAAGATAATTGGGAATTTTTACCTGTACATGGAAAAATAAATTATTTTAATAGCATTGATGCAGGTTATAAAATGTTTTACGAGGGTTATGTCGATAAGGATTTAAAAAAAAATGGCAATGGATGTTTATATTATGGTGATAGAAATACTTTTTGTAAGTGTAATTTTGTAAATGATAAAAAAGATGGTAAAGTATTTTACGAAGTTAATAAAAATTTAGAACTTTTTAAAAGTGTTATATTAGTTGAAGTAAAAGATGCTAATATACGCGATGATTTTTTAGAACAAATTAAATCTTTCGAAAAAGATATTGTAAAGATTGAATTAAAATGTTCGTATTCTGGTGGCGAAATTGTTACCGATGACGATATTGCTATAAATTGTTATACAACTGATAATGATATGGTTAGTTATTTATATCACGGTAATAAAATGACTCTCTCAAGAGGCAGTACAACAAAAGAATATAAACTTATTGGTGGAAAATTTTTATTTCAAAAAAGTACAAATTGTAACGAAAGAATGTCGGTCGAGAACAAAGATTCATATGAAATAACGACTTATTATAATAAAAAAAAGAAAGCAGAAAAAATTATATTTAAAGCAATTGGCGAAGAAAAAGATAAAGACGGAGATACAATAAAATATTATTACAAAGATGACGAAACTAGCTTAGAAAAAGTTGAATATTTTTGTAATCAAACAAACAAGAAAATAATCCAATATTTTGGCGATAACGATGTAGATCTTGGAGACGAAATAACTTCTATTCAAGATACTGATAAACAAAAGTGTTATCGTGAAGTTATCGAACAAAACGGAATCATAACAGGAAAGATGATACTAAATGGTTCTGTATATAAAGGTAATTTTAATAAAGACCATGAACCAGATGGTGATTGTACGATGGAAAATGAAAATATTAAAATTTCAGGTATTTTTAAAGACGGTATCACGCAAGGAGAAGTAACTATTGAATATAAAAATGATGAAAAATATGCGAGATACGAAGGCAATTCTATTGGTAACAAAAAAGAAGGTCATGGAAAGTTATTATTAAAGGATAATACTTCTTTAGAAGGTACTTTTATTAATGATAAGCCATGTGGTTTATTTACAAAAACTACTCCTAATGGTAATACTTCGTATGTTATGTATAATGACGGAATAGTTGACCAAACAAAACAGAGTGTTACTTTTGAGGATATTCAAGAACAAGGTGGTGCCGTTGGTCAGCAGAATCCGGTATTAAAAAGACAATGTAAGGTCGCGAATGTTAATAACGAAATCGGCAGAGATTTAATTGTTAAATTTAGTAACGGTAAACTTTCTTACATGAAAATGACGAACAAAGAAGGACTAGAATTTGAAATATTTTTCTGTGATTGGACAAAAGGAATGAATTTTAGTGATTTGAAAGAAAGTGAAATTTTTGATTCTATTGTTGGATTTAATAAAGATATGTATACAGATATTTCTGTAAAAACAATAGTTTACAAAGATCATAAAATAGAATATAATGATTTTGGTAAGATTGATAAAATATCAAAAATTGATGGTGAATTTACAGTTCAGTATTTTTATAAAGGAAAAGCATTATCAAGTTTTTCTATACAAACGAAAGACAATTATATTTATACTGAACTTAGTCTTGGTATTTTAGATTGTTTATCTAACAAAATTTTAGATGAATTAAAACTCAAAGTAGGAGAAAGTGTTGACTTAGTGAATGAATATAAAGATAAGGTAACGAAACAAGGCTTAATAAAAAGTATATTAATTTATTCTAATAATAAAATATTTGGTGCAATTGAACGCCAATATAAGAATATTTTTGGTGAATTTTTGTTAAAAGAAGGTTATAAAGATGAAAAAGGTAGCGATACAGTCTATTTAAAAACAGGTAAAATTGATACTAATGGAATGATTTATGAAAACATTAAATTAAATGATGATGATAAAAATAAAGCTTATTTTAATGAACAAGATGAATTGAATGGTTACGGTAAAGTAACGAAGTATAAAGGCAATGCAGAACTTCTTGATAGAAATGGTAAAGTTTTAGAAAAAAAAGAAGCTTATAATGTGGAATATATATGTAATTTTATAAATTCTAATGTTGATAATAGTGGAAAAGTAATAAAGATAGAAACACAACCTAATAAGTATAAAAAAGTTATTATTTCAGAAGGTGATGGAAAAACAACAGAATGTTATAATGCAAATGGTGATATTGATATTGAGATTCTACAAAACAATGTAAAAGCCGGTGGTGTTTTAAAAAAAGAATATCATTTTACAAAAAAAGATAATAAAATTGCTGATAACAATTATGAGGAAAATGTGATTTCGAAACTTTATTATAAGGATTTAGCTAAAAAAAAGAACCTAAAAACTGAATCAATTTCTATTAATAATAATGAAATGTTTTTTAGATCATATCCATCTCATGATGGTTATTTTAAGGAATTTTTCGCTGTTAAACCATTTGATCTTAATAAGTGGGAAGAGAAAAATAGTAAAAAAGATGAACAAAAAGATACTAAAGATAAAAAAGGCGAACCATCTTTTGAATATTTGATAAAAAGTGTTAGTAAAAATAACAATACGCTAGAGGTAGAAACGATAAGAGGGGAAAATAAAGAAAAGTTTTTGTTCTCCGATAGACCTACAAATTTAGAAATAAAGTTTGATTTTTTAAAAAACAACAAATTATACTGCTATTCTTGCAAAACGAATGATATTGAGGCTGAATATTTATTTGATGCACAAGCTGTTATTATAAGCAAGAAAGGAAAAAAGGAAAAGAAGATTGTATATAGTAATGGTGATGTTTTTTACGGTACTGTAGATGAAAATAATAAAAAAAAGCATGGAATTTATATTATTGAAAAAAAAGGAATATATAGTGGTGATTTTGATAATGACGAAATAAATGGTGATGGTATTTTTTATGCCGATGAGCAAGTCGATATTGAAATTTTAAAACCAACTTTTACCACTCTTGAAAAGAAAGTATTACAAAAAGGTTGCTATATCAGGGGTATATTTCATAAAGGTCTTTCTGTAGTTTGCGATAATTATAGCTTAGAATCATTTGAAAAAGAAAAGAAATTTTTATATTTTTATAAAGCTAACAATGCTTATTTTTCAAAACTTGATATTTCTGGAAGAAAAAATATATTAAATAATAAGCCTGTAATAAGTATTGATGACGTAAATTTAAAACCTAATATCTCTTCGAGATATAATATATTGTTAGAAATGTTTAAATATAATAATTATCCTGTTCTAGACATGGTTCTTGATGACGAAGAACGTAAACAATTGTTAGATAAGTATAAACAAAAATATCAACTTGCACAAGGTGAACAACAAAATATTCCAGATAAACAATTAAAACAAGATATGCAACAGCCAGAGGCGCAAGGTGCACCGCAAGGCAATGAACAAGAACAAAATAAACAACAAAATCAAAATGATAATAGCAATGATACTGAAGAAGATAAAAACGATAATGATTTTGATTTAAGTATTTATAAAAAAGAAGGTTTAAACTCGGTATATACTCTATCTAGAGATAAAAATAATGCTCTAGCAATAAATGAAGGTAGTGCTATAAGTTCTTATCTTAAGAATCTTTCTAAAGATATCAAAAAAGAAGAAGAATTTTTTGTTAAAAAAGTTATATACAAAAACAAAGATGGTATTTTTGTTTTAAAAGAATACAATAATAATGGTTTATTAAAGGTAGTGCACAATTGTGATGAACAAGGAAATAAAAAAGAAGAACACGCTGAGTTAACTTATGTGAACGGTAAAATTAATAAGATGGTTATTTATAGTAAAACCAATGATGGTAAAATAACCAAGAGAATCAGATTTTTTGAAAAGAAAAACAATAAGCAAGTTTCTAACATTGAACATTATTACGATGAGTATTATAAAAAAGCGGAATTTGATATTAAAACTGATCTAATATGTTATGATTATAAACTAAATGTAGAAGATCCGCAAATTTTTGAAGGCACGTATAATTTTAATCAAAAGACAGGTAAATTTAGTGTTAACAAAGATGATGAAATTAGAATTGTTTCAGGAAAAGAAGAATTCAAAGATGGTTCTTATTACGAAGGTGAACTTGATGAAAATAATGAAAGGGACGGAATAGGTACTTATTTTACTAATAGTGATTGTGTTATCGAGATAAATGGTAAAGAAAAAAAAATTAATTTAAAAAAAGGAGAAAGTATTAAATGTTCTTGGAAAGCAGGAAAAATAGACGATACTACGGAAATTAAACATATTATTTCTAATAAGATTTGTAAAACTTATAATCCTGATGGTTCTACTATAGTAGAAGAATATGATCGTGATAATGAAATAAATGATGTAGTTAAAAGTATTACAAAGACAAAACTAAAGGACGATGTTTTAAATCAAAAAGAAATTTTTGAAAAAGTAATTTTCGATAAAGAAGGAAAAGATTACAGTACTTTAACAACTGATGCTTGTAGTTTAGCTGATTTTAATTTTATTAAAAATAAAAATTCTCGTAAGAATGTGTCGGCTATTATAAAGCTCAAAAGTGATGGAAAATTAGAGTCTAGCGTTTTTAACGGTAAAGGAAATCTTATAAAGGTAATAACAGATTGCGACGAAGACGGAAAAGAAACACAAACATCGACCATTTTGCTTTTAGATTATGATGAAAACGATAATTTAATTAGAGCTACAAAAAAAGATAAAGATGGTAAAATTTATTCTCAAACATACTGGCAGGATATCAATGATCTCAGTAAGGATGATATACAATATATACAAGGTATTGATGTTTATTTCGAACCTGACAATAAACCAAAGATTAAATCTAATGTAATTGTTACACAAGATGAGTGTAAAGGTACTGAAATTTTTGAAGATGGCAGTGTATTTAAAGGTACTTTTGAAGAAGATATAAATAAAAAAGGAAAATATAATCCTTTTAATGGCAATGTCACTGATAAAGATGGTAAAATTATTTTTACTTACGTAAAAGGCACTAAATTTGATGTTATTAGTAAGAACGGTGCGCGTATTACTTTTGTAAAAGATGAAGATAATAAAACAGGTATTCTTGTTAAAAACTCTAGGTTTGGAAAATATCTATTCACAGGTCGTAGATTAGCTACTAAACTTCTAAATGGTGAATTGTATGATGAGAATGGTGAAAAAATAATATACAGAGGTTGTTTTGATGATAATAATAAATATCACGGTGACGGTGTTTTATTTGATTATGAAAAAGATGAAAAATATACTGGTAATTTTGAAAATGGTTTGCTTAATGGAAAAGTGTTAGTTGAAGCAATAAGTAATGGTGACGTAAAGTATGAAGGTTATTTTAAAAATGGCGTTGAAACTGAAGGCTATGTTTACAAAGATAAAAAAATATTATTTAATAATAATATTAAAATTATGCTAAATTATACTCGTAATGACATTACCCTTGCAGAATGTGAAATGATTTTAAATAAAGATTCAAAACCAAGTATGTATGAAAGTTTATTCGATAAACAACAAGAAAAAACAATAGTAAAGAAAAATACAAAAAATAATTTAATTAAAACTGAACATTTTTATAGAAGTTCTAATGATGTCATTATTAAAGATGAAAAAATTGAACATAATAGAATATTACTCCTTAAAAAAATAAGTTCTTTAGATAAAAAAAATAGCGATAAGTATTTACTTCGCGAAGAAACAAATAATGTTTCTGGTTTAAAAAAAGAATTATTGTATAATAAAGATGATACTTTGGAAGTTAAAATGCAGTTTTCAGGACGTTTGAATGTTGATTTAGTTAATGGTTTTGATAAATATTTTTTCTCATATGATGGTGCTTATAAAAACGTGAAGAATATTGATTTTAATGGTGCTTATGAAATTGTTAAAACTTATAATAAAAGTAGATGCGATCAATATACATTACTTGAAAATTTTAATAAATTAGATAAGTATGATAAATTATGTATTAAGGACGGAAATAAAAATGTTGTATATCAAGAAAATAGTAATTTTGATGATAAAACCGGTAATCTTATAGAAAGAATAGTAACTAACGATAGATCAGAAACAAGTTATCATTTTTATGATTATAGAAAAAATGAAATTTTTGATTTTATTGTTACAAAAAAAGATAGTAAAGGTAATTTTCACTTGGTAAAAATTATAATATTTGATAAAATTTCTGGCAATAAGAATAAAGCAATTGTTTGCGATATTGACACAAGAACGAAAGATTCAAAAGAAGCAAGAAACTATTGTTTAAATTATACAACAAATGCACTTTTGCCAAAATATTTATACTATTATAATGATAATTCTTATACAGAAGAAGAGCGTAAAGGCAATGCAATACAAAAGGCTATAACTTATGAATATAATAAGATATTTGGTTTTTACACCAAAGTAACCGAAAGAAACAACAATAAAGAAACGATATTTTCTAAAAATGATTTTGAGGAAATTGGTGATTGTACGTACAAAAATAATAAAAAAGAAAAAAAATATACGAACGAAAAAGGAGAAGAGGTAGAAGAAACAACTACTAAAGATAAAAATCATAGGTTGTTAAAAGGAAAAGGATATACCGAAGAGCAAGATATTCTCATAAATAAAGATGGTAAAATACTTGAATCAAAAACAAAAAGAACTGAAGGAACATTTGTCACCGAAGAAGAAAAAAAATATTATTACGATGGTAATAAATTAAAGATTGTTATAAACAAAAAAGAAGGTGAAAATAATACTAAAATAACGGAATTTTATGTAGATAATATATTAGAAAAAAGGATAGAACGCAATAGTAATTTTATTATTATAGATAGCACAAAAGATGATTTTAAGCATATAATGATTACTCGTACTGATACCATGATGGCAGCTAAGTTGTATAAAAATAAGAACGACGCAACAGCAGCTATAAATGATACATTTGTAATAAAAAACGAAACAGGAATAATTAGAACTATTGAAAAAAAAGACGAAAAAACTAAATCTTCTTTGGAAAAAACTGAATCAGTTATTTCTAAACAAACAGATGTTAATTATTTTAATAAGATTATAGATGACTATATAGATGGCGCAAAGATTGAAGACAAATATGTTTCGAAGAAAATTAGTTTTAAAAATAATATGCCATATGAAACTAAAGAATACAATGAAGATGGTAAAATTGTATTAATTGATAAAATTACTGGTTCTGGTGAAAATTATATTAAAAAATATGAATATAAGAATGGCAAAATAAGTAAGGAAATTTTCACAGATGAGCAAAACGATAATCATGGGTATTATGTTCAATATTATGACGAAGATTGTGTTAATAAGAGAGAATATTACGAGACAGACTTAAAATATGATGAACAAAATAAAAATAAAACTTCACCAGTCTGGGTTGAAAATATACAGAATAAAAATGGTTTTGATGAACAAATTATTAAAATAAATTATAAAGATAAAAAAAAGACGCTTACAAAAATATTACGAGATAAAAATGGAAAGAAAAATAAAGAAATTGTAAGCGAAGTGCCAGAAGGTTATGATATAGAAAATAGTAATGTTTTTGTAAAGGTTGCTGAGATTAATTACAACGAAAACGAGCAAATTAAAATATTGTTTGATATTTTTGGTGCTCCATGCAAAAAGATTATAAATAAAAGCGATGGCACTGTACGTGAATTTGACCTTTACGATAAAATGCAAGAAAGAAAAATAGAACACTTTGATGCAAATAATATTCTATATAATGTTTTAATTATTAAAGATGGCGTTAACGAAGGTAAAAATATAACATCAGAAGATCGTTTTGGTAATAAAATAAACGAAACTGAGGTGATACCTGTTGACAATGGTCAAATACAAAAAGATTATATTTTTAATAATTCAGGAGATCAAAAAAGATTGAACACTGAAAAAGTTATTGATAGTAATAATGATATTAAAAATATTAATTTTTATAATTTGACAACAAATAAGAAAAACAAAGTGCATAAATATATACAAGATAGTTCAGAAAAATATTTACTTGAAGAGTTTTTAAATAGTCAAGAAGACAAAGTTATTGAATTAAAAAAAAGACTCGAAAAACGGGATGAAATAGTTTTGTGGTATACTGCGGAAGCTTATTTATATAACAATTCCGGAGAAAAAAATGGAATTATAAAATATGACAACGGAGAATGTGTAGAATTTTTAGAGTTAGGCGAAAAAGGGAAAATAGATAATAAATATTTTATTTCTGATAACAATAATATTAATGTCGTAAACAATGAAGAGACAACAATATATAATAATTTTTTAGAAAAAAAAAGTCGTATTATTAAAATTGATAAAATACAAAAAAAAGAAATTTTTTATAAAAAAAATATACCTTATAAAACCATTGAAACAAAAAAAGATACTCTTACTGATGAAATAGTCGTTAAAGATAGTGATAATATAGAAAATTTCAAAAAAAGTACTACAAAAAGTTATCGAGGAAATGAAGTAAGTTATAAAGAAGAAATAATAATTAGTTCAAAACAAAAAAATGGTGATTGTATTAAAATAGTAAGAAGCTTAAATGCGTCAAAAAAAGTACTTCAAGAAACAGTATTATTTAATAATAAAATTTTTAGTAAAAAAGCATTTGACGAAAGTGGTGAAATTATATCAGAATCAGATTATACTAATAATATTATTAACAATTTTACTATTAATAGTGATAATAATAATAATATTATTAAAAAATATAAAAATAATAAAGATTTTGAAAGTTATACTTATAAAGGTAATATTTTAACTAAAAGAACCAGCGATAATTTAACTTATAATTATATTTACGATAAAGATAATGTAATTTTAAAAATAATTGGCAGTAATCTATTTGGCAATAAATATACAAAAAATTATTTTTATGATGACAAACGGCTTACTTCTACAGACGAAGATTTTACAGATAAAACAATAACGACAAAATATAAAAAAGATGGTAAAATAGATATAAAAACTATAACTTTTAAAAGCAATAGAACACAGATAATACAAGAATACAATGATTACGGCATCACGACAACAACAATTGTAAAATATAATGGTGTTTCAGAGTTGGAGAATTCAACAAAAATTTACACGGTTGCAAAAGTTGAAGAAATGGATGAGAAAGATGTTGATTTGTTAATTGAATCTATATTACAATCCGATGGCGAAGGGAAAATCAAAAAAGCAAATAAAACTAACAAATACAGCGATTGTAGCATTTTATTAAAACATGTAAAAATATCTCGGACCGATGAAGATGTTGTAAATAGATATGTATTTGATGGTTATGATTTTAAAAAAAAACAATCTTTTGTAATCGTCAACGACAACGAACTTGGTAAGATAGAAGTAGAAAAACCAAACGCACAAAAATTCAATATAATTAAACTTGAGAATACTATTAAATATTGCACCAATACTGATGTCATAAAGGAAGAGACGTATAAATATAACGATATTTATGATTTAAATCTTAGAAGCGAAAATTTTGGAAAAAAAATAAAAACAAATCAATTAATTGGAAAATTAGAGCGGCAAGTAAAATTATTAACAGATGACGATAATGACGTTGTAAAAAAAGTAGAACAGAAAAACGATAACACAACAAAAACAATATTTTACAAACGTGGTTATAAAGTTGATTTTGACAGAATAAAAAAAGTTATTATCAAAAATAAAAATGATGATAATACTACAATAATTGAGTACAGTGCAGATCTTAAAACAGAAATTTTATATGATAAAGATAATAATGTTATACAAAAGATTTATTACAAAATGATTGTGCCTGAAAATTATGACGATAATAACTTTCAAATAAGACAAAGAATTATTTGTGTTGGTGAAGAAGAAGCAGTTAAGCTTGGCTTAATTAAAGAAGAAATAACGGAAAAAAAAGAACAAGAGAAATATGCAAATTTGCTAAATGGTGATGATAAATTTATCAATCTTGATGGTAAAAAATATAGCAAATTACCAGTAATGTATTATTACAATAATAATATGGTTACTGAAAAACAATTTTGTGAAAAAGTAACATCAGATGATATGAAAAATCTTGCCTTTAATCATGATTTTAGTAATATTTGTTTGGCCAAAAAATATCAATATGGTATTGATAAGGAACCAAGAACTATAACATATGAAATTAATAATGATATTTATCAAATAAATTATTATAATAATACGTATATAAAATCTTACAAGAAAAAATATAGAAATAACAAATGTACTGAGGAATATTTTGATAAAAATGGCGATATTGTTTTAAGTGATAACAATAATTTTACTATATACGGAAAGGAATTAATTAATAAAAAATTTGGTAATATTTTTGATGAAAATGTTAAAAGTATTCATTTTGGTTACAATGACTCATGTAAAGTTGAATATCTTTTGTTATATGATAAAAATAATAATCAGATTAAAAAATATAATATTTTAGAATTATATGATACAAGAATATTATTTATTTATAATGATGATAATATCGAAGTATATTGCTTTGACAAAAATTTAAACAAAAGTTTATCTGGTTCTTTATTAAGGGAACATTTTTTGATAAAATATTACTCAAAAATGACTCTAAAACAGATAGTCGATCAATTGTTAATTATTATTAAAAATAGTAATAAAATAGAGAATGGTGAAATTAAAATTGAAGGTGTTAAAAGTAGCGATGGTGGTATTGTAACCGATGATGGAATTTTTTATAAAAATAATTTTAGTAACATAGAACATATTAAGTTTAATGATACATTAAATAATCTTAATAATACTTCTATAAAAAGAACATATACGGACATAGATGGTAATAAAATAATGATATTAATTGAATATATGAATACTACTAAAAAAACTTTTTTAAAGAGTGTTCCTGTTTCAAGAAAACAAATTTTTGTTAATGATAAATTAAAATATGAAGTAAAGTATGAATATAATGATTACAAAGATTCTTTATTTTATAGTAAAAAAACAACGAAAAAATATGGTAAAAATGGAAAACTTATAAAACAAAAAGAAGAATTATTTTTACCAGAGCCTGTTGAAGGAAAGATTTTGATAAAAGAAATTAAAATAAAGAATCAAGAAGATGGTCCAGAAGAGGTGAGAAAATTTTATAATCATAATTATGCGCCTAAAATAGGTTTTAAAAATAAAATATTTGATGTTAATGGTTTAGAAACAGAAGATATATATGACATGGACATTGATATTTTAAAACAGGATCTTGCGCATGATATTGGTTGTGAAATTAAAATTAACAATAAAACGGAAAAAATACTAGGCAGTAAAAAAGGTGAAGTCGTAACAGAAGGTGATAAAATGGAACACGTTGGAAAAAAAATGAATTTGTATGTTGATGATAAAATAAAAGAAAGTAATTATATCGATAATAATCAACAAATTGATACAGAAGATAATCTTTCACTTGGTATAAAAGTAACAGGTTATATAAAATATGATCAAACCATAAATGGCAGAACAGTTCATTTTGATGGTTTAGTTGAAAATGGTAAGCCAAAAGAAGGTAAATATGTTTCATATGGGAATGGTGTCGATATGGATGGAAAAATAATGGATTTTAAATTTTCTTCAGGACATTACATGAGATATCTTAATAAGAATAAAGTTTATATTTGTATTTTAGGTAAAGAAAAAAAAGAGATAATAATACAAAGACACAATAATGGTGTTATAGATTATTACGAAGGTGGAGTAAATGTTTATAATGGTTATAAAAAACACGGTAGAGGCGTTACTTATGCTGCCAAGAATAGTGATAATATTGTTGATTTAAAAAAAGCAGAAAAAGATGGTAAAAATATTCTTGAAACTGGTCGCTATAATGATGATATTTTATTTAAAGGCAATATCAACAAGAAATATTTAAAAATAAAAGATACTGATTGTTACTTAGTGGGTAAAGTAGAAAAAAACGTTTTTAGTGGAGATGTATATTACGACAATGGTCTTCTTTGGTATAAAAATGTAAGTTTTTATATGTTGAACATAAAAATAAATGGCGATAATGTGACTGAATATTATAACGTATCTACAGAAAAAGACAAAATAGGTTCAACAAAAACCAAAAAATATATTCAACCTGTTAAGTATATTGGTGCCTTTAAAGATAATAAAAGAGAGGGCAGAGGTGTAATGAAAAACAGAAAAGGCGAAGAAATATTTAGTGGTGTTTTTAAAGACAACAAACTTTATGAAGGTACAACTTTATTTAAAAAATATAATGCTGGTATTGTTGATGATTATATCAATGACGATGTTTGGTTGGGTATACCAAAGCAAGTAAAAGAATATCATACGGCTGATATTAAAAAAACACTAAAAAGTGATAAAATTGATGATTATGGTATTATTAAAAGTGATTTCGCTAATGACGCTTTTGTGGAAAGAATTAATGACGATAATGGTTTGTTATGTTATATAGGTAATGTAAAAAAAACACAAGGAAATGAACTAATAAGAGAAGGTTTTGGTTATTCTTTTTATAAAGCGACATCAAAAGTTTATTATGAAGGAGATTTTAAAAATGATAAATTTAATGGTTATGGAACATTATATGATCAAGATGGAAAAGTTATTTTTTATGGTAATTTTACTAATGGTGTTAAAAATGGTACCGGATACGTTTATATTGATGGCGAAATATCTTGTTGTGGTAAATATGTTAATGATTTAGAGAGTGGTGATTTTAATTTTTATTATCTTAGAAATGAAATATACAATCATGTACCTTTTTTAAAACCAATATTCAAAAACATAAAAATAGAAAACAAAAGTGAAAGAGTCGATTTAGTTCTTAAATCGACTGTTTCAATGAAAGAAGGTAAAAAAAATGGAAAGTGTAAAGTTTTTTATCCAAATCATGCAATAAAAAAAGAATGTAAATATTTAAATGGGTTAGAAGATGGTCCATGTAAGTTAAATTACTATGGTACTGAATATTCAAATGATGGTAAAAAAAGTATTGAATATTTTGAGAATGATGTTATTATGAAAAACGGTGTACCTATTGATACAGATGTAGTATGTCCAAACCTTGGTATTGACATAACAAATTTACGTGATAATGATAAACAAAATTTTTCTAAACATGAACGTGACATGTTCGGAATGACTATTGATAAGAATTACGACATTGGTGATACTTTTTTTAAAGATAATCATTTAATATTTTTTATAAAAAATGATTTAAAAGATAAAAACAAATATATTTCATATAATGATGCGGCGCATTATGCTGATTATGGAACAATAAAAGATAATAAAGATAATATTTTTAAAAAAAAATATTGTTCAATTATGGATATTTATCATAATGGTAATGATTTTATTACAAAAGCAATACAAAAAGATAATTGTTGCAGAGCTTTAGGTGTTTATTTATTTTATCCAGATTTAAGCAATGAAAAATATGGTCGTGATGGTTGTTATGATGCATATATGTTTGAAGAAAAACTTTTTTTAGAACATTTAAGCGTTTCTGAACCTCTAAAATTTAATAAAGAAATAAATACGTTATTGGAAAAGTTTTTAAATGGTCGTGAATTTACTAAAAATTATAAACCATATCATTCATATGGAATTTTTGACTTAAAAGTTGAATATAAGAATGGTGAGCCTGTCAGAGGAGTAAAATATAGTTATGATGGAATATTGCAATTGATAAACAAAATAACGCAGAAAAAAGATGGTGAAATCTTTTTTAAAGATAAACCATTTGATTTTAAAGAATATGAAAAAAATCTTGAGATTTTGAATGAAGCGTATTTTTATGAATATGCACCTGAATATGAAGATGTGGTTGAAAATATTAAAGATAGTGTTCACGAATTAGGAAAAACAAATAAACTGTTTAAGTTAAGAAAAATAACAGAAAAAGTAAAAATCTTTTGCGATAAAAAGAAAAAAATTGTTGTTATTTACAACAAACGTGGTTTACCTGTTTATTCAGGTTCTTTCAAAGAAGACAACAATTACCCTAATAGCGATATAAGGCATTATGTAAAAGATGGTAATGGTACAGAATTCAGTGAAATTAGAGCAAAAATTGGTGATAAAGAAGAAAGTTTTATGTGTAAAAAATTTGTAGGAGTCTTTGAAGATGGTCAGTATTCCAAAGGAGATCTTTACGAAGAACCAGCTGTCAAATCTTTAAAGAGTAAACAAATAATTTATACTGGTAATAAATTATTTTCAGGTATCTTTAACAAAGATAATTTTTACAAAGAAGGAAAGTTGTATAATAAAAATGAAGAAGTTTATTCTGGTACTTTCGATGAACAAAATAAGCCAAAAGACGGTAAAGGAAAAGTATACGATGAACTTAATAGAGTTATATTTGAAGGAAATTTTAAAAATGGTGCGCTAACAGGAAAAGGCTTTGATTATTCGAAATTAAAACAACCAATAGATAAAAATAATGACATTGAAAATTTGAAACAAAGTTTACAACTGAAAGAAGAAGAATTGAAAAAAACAAAAGAAGATAACAATAAAGCTATTAAACAGTTAAATATTGAAATGGAAAAAAATGTTAAAAATTTTACAGAAACAATATCTTCATGCGAATATATTGTAGACAATAATCACAAAAAAGAACTTATTGAAGAAGTAAGAAGAGTTTTTTCTTCAAAAGAGTTATTTAATTCTTTGAAAGAAAACAATATTATATATATTTTAAGAAAAATTACAAATAAAAATAATAAAATGTTAACAAAAGGTATTTACGAAAATTTTATAAAAGACATAAATAATTTATTATCTTTATCTATGAAGAATATAAATACTAAAGAAGAACTCGCAAAGAAAGAATATCAACTTGAAAATGAAATATTAAATATCAATATTTCTATCAAAACAAAAGAAAAAGAAAAAATATCTTATTTTGAAAAAGAGATTTCTAAAAGTCCTAAATCTATCATAACCACTTATTATTTAAATGGCACTAAATGTAAAGCACAAGATATTGCTAATGACGAGAAAGAAAAGAAAAAAGCTTTAGATGAATTTAAGAAACAACAGAGAAAATTGGATAAAAAAGATTATAAGGTTGTATTTTTAAGTGATTCAAGTGATGAATTTATTGGTATATTTAAGGATGGCAATGGTGTTTTTAAAGGTAGATTTAATTATGACAATAAATATTTGGGTATTTTAAGAAAAGGTTTGGATGTATTTTATAAAGGATATGTTGATAGTAATCTTAAGCCACTTGATGAAAAAGAAAAAAGTGTTGGTCTCTTTTCAGAAAATGTAAGTAATGATGGAAACGACGAACTTATTATTCAGTATCGTCCTGTTGACAAGAAAACAAAAGATGGTTCGTTGTATAAACGTGATATTTTATACGGCGAAAATTTAGACACTGGTAAAAATATACTCAAGAATGGCATAGAAAGAAATACAAATTTTATTTTTAAAAATTTAGTGTCCAAAGGAAAAAAGTATATCAGTAAAGACAAAAAAATAGAAAAAAGTTATTTTACAATAGATGATGTCAGAGAGACGATATCGATTGCTAATGAAATTGATTCAAATGGGCTCGTAAACAAAGCAGTTAAAAAAATATATGTTGCTGAAATACTTAACATACCAATGCAAATATCTCAAAGAGATATGAATACTGGCGGGTCGCTACAAGTATTTAGGATGTTCTATACTTATGATGATCTTAAAAGAATGAAAAGCAAAATAGTTGTTATGTTTGAAAACGATAACAGTGCAATGATTACTGTTGAATCAACAACACCTTCGCTTGAAAAAAGTTACGTTGTTTTATATCAACATAATGGTGATGGTTTAGCAATTAAAAATATCTATTTTTTAAAAGATATTTTTGGTGATGTTGAAAATTTAAAAAATTCTTTGAGTAAAGATGATTTTATAGAACAAGTTAATAATTTTGATTATACAAATTTACAGTATGTCGTAGGTGAAGCTTTATTTGATGTAGAAAGCAATAAATTAAAAGAAGAGACTTTATCGCCTGTAGAAGAGTTTGAACATAATTTTAACACGTTGAATATAATAGACATTAGTGCCGATAAAAGCAAATCAAATTTTGATTTGAAAAAAATATCATATACTTATGACAATGATGGTTTTTGCCAAGTAAAAATATTATCATCTGCTAGATTGATTTCTCAAGGTTCTTTTGATGAAAAAAATCATCCTAAAAAGTGTAGAGAATTCTCAGTTTCAAAAAAGGATTTTATTGATCATGAGTATAAGAATAATAAGCCTTATGAAGGATATTTTGATGATTTTAATGTAGAAAAAGATATATATTACACCGGTGATTTTAAAAACGGTGCGTATAGCGGTCATGGACGTGTATTTTACAAGAAAAATAATAATTCTATTACTATAGAAGAGGGAAAGTTTGATAAAGGTGTTTTGATAAAAGGTAAAAGTTATCTTAAAAAAGATTTAATTGAGCAAAATAAAAAAAATAATGATGTGTTTTGTTTTATTGAAAAACAAGTTAATGGCAATAAAAATAATGAAACAAAAACTATGTTTGTATATAATAGAAATTATGTTTTGATTTATAAAGGAGATTATAATAATAAAAATAAAAATGAAGTTTACAAAGATGGTATTGGTATAGATTTTATTAAAAATAAAGAACTAACTTACGACAAAGGAAAATTAATAGGAGAAAAAGAAATTCAAAAAAGCAAACAAGCAACAGTAGTAAAAAGAAAAGAAAAACAAACAGAAATAACAACAGAAGATATACACAATTTAGTTTATCATGATCGTGAAAATGAAAATATTATTAATAATTATATAGGAGATTTATTGATAAAAAATATAGCGGATAAAAAGATTCAAGAGAAAAATACTCTTATTGAACAGCAATTTCTTGAGAAAGAAAAACAAAAAAAAGAACAAAAAGTGGATAAAAAAACAGAAGAACAAAAAGTAGATAAACAAACAGAAGAACAAAAAGTAGATGAAAATAAAGAAGAAATAGCACAAAAAAATGGTAAAAACGAAGATAAATTTACAATTATTAACGATATAGCGTTGATTAACTCAAATAATCTTAAAGGTGAAGCACCAGATGTTGATCTAACCTTAACAAAATGTAATTTCAAATTAGATTTTCCTGTTAGTTTTAAAACTGATGCAAATAGTTTTTATGTTGATTACGGTGGTACAGCACAATACCGTGATTCATGCTATTTTCATGTATTTACTCGTTGTTTTTTATGCAACCCTGTTTATCGCGCAATTTTAAAATCTTGGTGTGAACATTCGAAAGTAAGAGCTCTGATACAAACCGATGATGTTGATGTTGTAGAACAAATGAAAGGAGAAAATCTTTTTAAAGAAAATGAAAAAGTTTTTTATTGGATGTCGTTTTTTAGAACATTTTACGATTTATCTTTAAAAGACAAAGGTAATTATAGGGCTGGTGAATTTGTAAGATTAAGGAATTGTTTTAATAAATTGACTGATTATAAAATTTATAGTCGTAGCAAACAAGGTGATACTGATGAAGTTTTGACAAAAGTACTTGATTGTTTCGCTGAACATATTGTATTTTGTGACAAAAATACAATTAATAATTATTCAAATTTGTTACATCTGGAAGGAGAAGATGAAGAAAAAATTAAAGAACATTATAACTCTGTAGTAAAATCTGTTGTTAAGAATGAGTTAGTCTTTAATTTATCCGGCGGTGAACAGATTATGAACATTGACGTACCAGGTTCGATTTTAGAGAGTTATGGACAATTATATGAAAAATATAATGTTTGTTACGATTTTGAAGACAAAAAATGGAGGATTAAAATTTTAGATAAAAAGTATTCCGATATTGTTTATATTAATGATTTTTTTAGCAAGTATATAGGTTTATCGGCAGTAAATATTGAAACTAAAAAATATTATCTTGAACCAGAGAAAGCAACTGTCTTTTCTGTAGACGAAGATACTCATTTCAGTAGATTGAAAAAAATATTCTTAGATAAGGAAGAATATAGACTTGTTGGTTTTGCGAAACATATTGGTACAGTTAAACGAGGACACTGGTTATTTTATGGATTTGAAGACATAAAAAAACAGGATACTTTGGTAGAATTTAATGATGGCAGTCAAACTGTCAATAATGGAGCAATGATAAATGGAGCAAAAATTGCGATTTATGCTAGAAAAAGCGCCATAGATAGAGGAACTATGACATTGCAAAGTGCAAGAATTCCTAATGAAGAAGAATTACGAGACATTTTTAATAATTTTAAAGATGAAATCGTAGATAAAATTATTATTTTGGAGAAAAAAATATTGAATTCTTTAAGAAATATGACACTTCTTTTAATTAATGATAGTATGATTAGTGAAGAAATAAAAAACGATTTAAAAAAACTACCAAAGTATTTTTTGACTAAAGAAGTTAATGAAATTCAAGTTACTACTGATGAAACTGAGAATAAAGATCCATATATTTTTAGTATAAATGATAGACAAAAAATTCATAATTTTGCTAATATAATGTTCGATATTATTGATAAGTATTATATTCAACAATTTGATGATGAAGAAAAAAACAATCGAGAGAAAAAAAATCTAAAAGGATACATTAAAGAGCTTATCATGCAAAGTTTTACAGATTCTAATATTGAAGAACCTTTACGACAAGTAGCAGTAGGTTCTACTAATGCAGCGAAAAAATTACATTCGGCATTTACTGGCGATTATGATAAATATTATAACGACAATAAACTTGATGTAGTTATTGATTGGCCCGACACTATGGATAAGATACAAATGGATAGTAACATTGAGGCAAAAGATTGCGTTTTATTACAATTAAACAGAAAAGATCTAGAAAAAAAAACTATCACTGATGCTGTACAAAATTGTTTTGAAGAAAAATTTTCAACAAATTTAATTAATACAGATTTCGTAAAAAGTATAAAAACAATAAATATATTTGATACAATGACTAATGTTAATGATAGTATTTCCGAAAATGTAAGAATAGAAAATACATTATTTGTGCTTAAGACTTTAGATAAGCTTTTTACAAATTGCAATAAAACAATAATTACTTTAGGAACTACAAATGGTGTTGTTAGTAAAGGAAAAATTCTCAAAAGAACATTTTACAGTAGAGTAAAAGAAATGATTGAGAATAGTTTAGATTCAAGAAAAAAATGGAATATAAAAAATAAAGTTACAATACGTGTTCCATTAGATACTGTTAGGTCTAATTTATGTTTTGACAGAGAAAATGATAAATTCTATCTGCAGAATAATGGTTTATATGATCTTTATGAGATTAATGTCAGTAAAATAAAAGGAGAAGAAGGATATACTGTTAATGTAAATGAACAAAAGAATGTCAAAAATGTTAATAATGATACAAAAACAAATCTTGAAGATAACAAAAATAAAGATAAAGATAAAGATTTAAAGGTGAATCCTCAATAAATTAACGCCATTTTTAATTAATTTATTTGATATTTTTTTTGTAATTTTTTTTCTTTCATCGAAGTTGTTACAATTTAATAATTTTAAAAAACTTTTCTTTGAATGTCCTATTAATACTAGAAAATTTTTATTATTAATTTTATTAAAGTTATTTATTATAAATAAATCTTGTTCTGCTGTTTTACCAAAACCAATTCCATAATCAATAATTATTCTATTTTTATTTATTTTGTAATGTTGTAGTTTTTTTTCAGTGTCGTTAATCCATTTATTTAATAAATTTATAATATTTATATTTTTATTAAAAACATTTTTTTTATTTCCATTTGGAACAATAGAATGTACAATTATTGCCATGATATTTGGATATTTTTGCATTAAAGTCCACATTTTTTCATCTTTATCTTTAAAACCATTTACATCATTAATTAAATCAAAACCATTTTTGATAGCAAATTCAGCTGTTTCTGGATGATATGTATCTATTGAAAATTTTACTCCATTTGTTTTATATTTTTTAATAATATTAAAAACATTTGCCTTTTTAAGTCTGTTTATTTCTTCTTTTGAAGAAATTGGTTTTGCATTTGGTTTTGTACTTTCGGCGCCAATGTCTATAAAAGCTACTCTTTTTTTTACAAGAGATTTTATTTTTTTTTCTACATCATATGGTTTAGTTATACCGTCACCAGAAAAAGAGTCATTATTTATATTAACTATTGCCATAATTGCGCCTTGATGTTGTTTATGCTTTTTGCTTTCAACTAATACATTTTTACCATTTATCATTAAATTTGGTGATATTTGAGCCAGCGGATCTAATACAAAAGCTCTATTAAATATTTCCTTATGTGGTATTGTTAATTCTTTTGTTTTAATTGATATAACATTTTGTTTATGTTTGTAGTATAAAATATCTATATCAATGATCCTGGGTGACCAGTGAGGATGTTTTTTTGGTCTACCCATTTCCGTTTCAATTTGTTTTATTGCTTGTAGCATTTTAATTGGTTCAATATGTGTTTCTATTTCAATCACTGTATTATAAAATGGTTTATTATAACTTTTATCTGCGTTTTTTGGTAAAAGCGGTGCTGTTTTATAATATGGCGCTATTTTTATAATTTTACATCCAATATTTTGAATTTTTTCAATTGCATTATCAAGATTCTTGATTTTTTCTCCTACATTTGAGCCAATTGATAAAAAGCAGTGAAAATTATTTTCTTTCATTAGATTATCCTTCTATTCTATATTCCGCGTATGACGTTGGTGTTTCCCACAATTTAACACAAACGCACATAATATTTTCATCTAAATCACCAAACAATGTTTCATTGCATAATTCTAATAGATACATTGCCATTAATTCTGTTGTTGCATTATTTTTTAATAAAAAAACATTTTGTTCCGTTATATCGCTAATTGCAGCTGCAAGTTTATCATCTCTATGAGATAAAATTACATTATGATCCCAATTTTGGTCTATCCATTGTTTTACTCTATCTTTGATAGTTGTAAAATCTATAACCATTCCATTATCAAGGATTTCAGCAGCAAATGTTATTTCAGCTTTATAATGATGTCCATGTAATTTTTCACATTTTTCATTATTTGCATCAAAAACTCGATGTCCGGCATCAAATTCAAT
>CAMKKS010000011.1 GCA_946413485.1 uncultured Rickettsiales bacterium
TGTTTATATGTTATTATTTTTCTCTTGGATTGCGTGTTCTGTTTTTTTTAGCATAAGTTATATTTGTGCAAATTTTTTAACAAGATATTCAGTACCATTGGAATATGCAATATTCTATAGAATGGTTATTGCAGTTATTATACTAGCAACTATTATTTTGATAAAACGAGATAGATTTTTAATTAAAAAAAATGAACTGTTGCCATCTATTTTAGTTTCAATGAGTCAATTAAATGTATGGTTAGGAACTTATGGAGCAAAATATTTAATATCAGGAATTGTACCTTGTGTAACACTTTTGCAAATATTTGTTGCTGAATTGTTGTCGGCAATAATAGAACATCGGAAAATGAGAAAAAATATCGTCATCAGCGGCGCAATCGGTGTAATCGGTATTATAATGCTATGCAACCAACAATTTATTGATACAGAAGATATTAATATAAAAAATACACTTATAGGAATATTTTTTTCTTTTATGTCTACATTTGCTGCCGCTGGTGGTAATATAGTTTATGAAAAAAATAGAGATATATTATTAAAAATGTCTCATACAACTTTTATGTTTTATAATTGTTTTTTTGCTGGAATATTTTTATTTTTACTCGGTATTATAATCAATCCTGCGGATAAACCTTTTGATTTAACAAACATTGATATTTATTATGTTTCTACAATAATTTGGCTATCACTAACGGCAACTATTATCTCCTTGTTTGCACTATATTATATCATAGAAAAACAAGGCGCCGTAAAAGCTACATATATGAATTTTATTCTACCAATTGCCTCAATGATAATCAGTACAATTGTGGAAGGTTTTGTTTGGAATATAACAGCATTTATAGGAATGATATTACTACTTTATAGCGTTTGGCTTGGAATGCATAATACAAAAAACGTATGAAGTTAAAAATAAAAGTTTACACAAATGCTAAAAAAAATGATATTAAAAAAATCGATAACAATTATTACAAAATAATGACAACAGCAATACCAGAAGACAATAAAGCAAATAAAGCTATAATAGAATTATTAGCAAAATTTTTTCACATAGGAAAAAGTAATATAAAAATAATAAAAGGTCTTTGCTGTAAAGATAAAATTATTGAAATTAATGATTATAATTAACCAAAAACGACTTTATCGCTCATTCTTAAATCAATATATTTAATATTTTGTTGTTTAGTTAAAATTGAATATTCAGAGTTCAATTTATTAAACCGACGAATTGCCGTTTCAAGGTCTTTTGACGGGAACTTTACGGTTAAATTATTTTTTAAAGTTGCATCAAAGCGCCCATTTGAATAAGTTTTTATATATAAAATATTATTTAATAATGAATATTTTTTTAAAATTTTATAAATCTTTTGTATATCTATTGTATAATATTTTCCATAAACCTTTAAAATTTCATCATTATTTTTTATATTATGATATGGTAAAATCTTGTTATTGTTAGCAGAAATTAAATTCTTTTTACATTTATCATCACCGACAACCGAACAATTATAAAAAATTCCAATAATTTTTTTTTCCTCCAATGTAACTACCAATTCATTGTTTGATAAATTTCTTCTTATATATATACTATCAATTAACGAATTTGTTTCGGCAATTGTTTTAACAATTTTTGACATCTCAGCTTTACTTATTTTTTTGTTATTTGAAATTTTTTTTTTAATACTATCAATCTCATCATTATTTAATAATGAATCTTTGTTTGAAAATCTAACATTACTTATTTTTGTAGCAAAAAGTTGTCCAAAAATATTTTCCATTGAACCAAAAACCGTCCCAGCAAAACCAGCAACTGTTTTTTTATTAAAGTAAGAAATAAATAAAATAAATATTAAAAGAAATAAGACAAGTATCATTAAAAAATAATGAAATAGTCGACGAAATTTTCTTTTAAAGATTATGAAACTAACAATATCTGATTTTGTGGAAACATTGATAATTTTGTTCATAAAAGTTATGATTCATATTTTGCACTTTTAAGCAAAAAATCTATTATTTGTTCATAGGAAATTCCAGCATTCATTGCTATATCAGGCACTATAGATAAACTAGTTAATCCTGGATGTGTATTTACTTCAAGCGCATATATTTCTTTATCTTCGGTAAGTAAAAATTCACTCCGTGAAATACAATTTAATCCAAGAGCATTGTGTATTTTTTCTGCATATGACAACAATTTATTTTTAATATCATCTGATTCTTCAAGTTTTCTATGAATTGCACCATTTTCTGAATATTTTGCCGTATAGTCATAAAATTCACTTTTTTCTTTATTTGGAACTACTTCTAATAAACCAACTGGTTTATCATTAATAACAGCAACTTGAACCTCTTTTCCAATTATTCTTTCTTCTACTAAAAATTTTTTGCTTGCTGTTGAAATTCGTTTTTCGTTAAAAGAAAACTCATCAATATTTTTAACTAAAAATGTATCTCTAGATGAACCATCGCAAGCTGGCTTTATAAAAATTTCTTTACAATCTTTAATTTCACTATTTTTAAAAATTTCTTTCCAAGAATTATCATAAAGATTTTGTTTTTGCACAACAAAACCTCTTATTTCCTTTATGCCAAGATTTTTAAACAAAACATTGCAAACAATTTTGTTCATTCCTAATGCACTACCAAAAACACCACTATGTGTATAAGGAATTTGCATTATATTAAGCAATCCTTGCAAACAACCATCTTCACCATATTGACCATGCATTGCGTTAAAAACAACATCAATATTTGCATCTTGAATATGCATTGAGATATTTTTATTATATTCAATGTTAACAATTTCATGACCGAGTTTTTGTAATGCCGCTCTTACATTTTCGGCGCTTAAAATAGAAACATTACCTTCGGTTGTTTTTCCACCAAAAACCAATCCAACTCTCATGATGATAGCTTCATGGCTAAGAATTAAAAATCAAGTTTTATTGTTCGAGTTGAGTTTGTTCATTATTATTATTTCGAGAATTTGTTGTGTTTATCAAATTATTTGTATTATTGTTTACTGTTAACCTGTTATTATTAAGATTTTGTTGTATATTATTAATATTGTTGTTGTTATTAACATTAATTTGACTATTAGGTATTACAACATCTCCTTGACCAGTTGTCGTTGTTGTTGTTGTTTGCGGATTATTATTATATTGTTGCTGCGATTGAACTGTATTGGTTGTAACTTGTGAAGGAATATTATTATTAATAATGTTGTTGTTTATATTATTGTTAAGTTCTGATGTCAATATATCAGTCATATAGCTTTGTGGTGGTCCACCGGCGCCAAAACCACTACTCATTGCGTTTCCATTATTTATATTATTATTATTTAGATTATTTAGATTATTTAGATTTTGAAAATTTGGTGCCAGACCGCCATTAACAAGTGAGTTCAAGTAACCATTGACAGTTTGTAACATATATTCAAACTTATTTTTAAGTTGATTGTTATTCTTCACATCTTCTTTTTGAAGAGTTTTGTCTATCAGATTCTTGACAAGAAGAAGCGATTCTTTATGCCAACAAAAATCTGAAATTCTACCACAAAAAAAATTATAAAAATTGTTATAATCGTTGCTCTTAAAAGCTGCACAAATTGCATCTAAAGTTGTAATAGTTTTTATATTCTTATTATCGGGTGATGGTTGTTCTTGTCCGTCACCACCTTTTGGTAAATTGTTTTTAATATTTTTAATTTCTTCTGCTATTCTGTCTTGCTCTTCTTTTATTTCATCAACTTTTTCTTTGTTACCTTTTAAATCTTCACTAACTTTATCAATTTCCTTTTTATTCTCACTATTATTTTTCTTATTTTCGTCCGATTCGTCTTTTGTTTTTTTAATGGCTTTCCCGAGTTTTTTTATTTGACTAGAATTTGCTATGCTTTGTTTTTTGTTAACATCATCTCTTTCTTTAAGCATATTTAAATCATCATCTTTTATTTTATCAGATTTTGACAGTGAATAACAATAACAAGCTGCTAATGCTACAATTATTAAAAAAACAACAACAACAATCATTACCGAAATAACTCTAAGCGTTGGCGATAGTTGATTAAAGTAATCAAGTGGTGTTTTTTCCATACTTATTTTACAAAATTATACAAAAAAAAACTTTTAAGTAAAATTTTTTTTCATAAAAAACACTTCCACTATAAAAAATATTCATTTAATATACATGTATGCCATTAAAAATTATACATCATAAAGAAGAAGAAACTACAAAAAGAAAAGAAACACTCTCAATAGACGACATTGAAGAAAGTATAACAAAAGTATTCTTTCTTTGTAAAAACATTGTAAATATATTAAATACTATTTTAACAGAAAAAAATATTTTGGAATTTAATCAAATAAATGACAATAAACAAAACACTGATAACAATACAGATGCAATAAATTTATTTCGTTTTATTGCTGGAAAAAAAACACCAATAGAAATTATGTTTAAAATAACTACAATTATGCAAAAAATTAATATATTGGCAAATGATTTTGGTATTTCTTTGTCAGAAAAAGAAAATAAAAATGAAGAAGTTTTAACAGATGAAGACATTGATATAATGGTTCAACTTGTTAAAGATTTTGGTGAAGAAAAAATTCGTGAAGATGCAAAAGAATTTAGAAAAAAAATAGCAACTCAAAATTTATCAGAAACAGAAAAAAAATCAAATCCAATTGATGTTTATGACGTTTATTATAATAAAGAAGAAAAACAAGATTAATTATTATAATAATCACTATTTTTGTATTTTTTTATTAAAAATTTTACAACAACACTAACTACCCCAATAATTGGTAATGCAAGAATTATTCCAATAAAACCAAAAATCGGCACAGATGCAAGCACACCAAAAATTATAAACAACGGATGTACGCCTAATTTTTTCCCAACTATTTTTGGTGTAATAAAACCACAATCAATGATTTGCATTATTATCAAAAGAATTAAAATAATTATCACTTGTTTTATGTTATAAAATTGATTATATACAGTAACCAAAGTAATCGTTGCTGCTGAATAAAAACCAATATAAGGAACAAAAGATGAAAAACCAATCAAAATACCTAATATAATAAAATGTTCTAAACCAATTGGAAATAATATACTAGAATAACAAAAAGACAAAACAATTGCTGTTATTGTTTGTGCTTCAATATATTTAAAAACACTATCATGTATTTCGTTAAAAAGTATTTTTGCTTCTTGTTGTATTTTTTTTGGTAACAAGAAATATATCTTTTCACATATTAAATTATAATCCTTTAACATCATAAATGTAGCTATAGGAGCTAAAATACATAAAAATGATATATTTATAATATTTGCTCCATAATCAACAACATGAGACACAATTGATAGGACATATTTAGCAATTATATCTGAAAATTGCCCTGCTAATAAATTAAATGTATTTTCAATATCAAATTTTTTTAACGTCTCATCAATAAAAGCAGATGCTATTGTTGTTAGGTTTTCATTTGTTTTTATATTCGTAACCGACGTTGAAGCTTTTGTAAAACTTACACTAAATAAAGCATATAAACAAGAGATAACAAAAAAATAAAACAAAAAAGTAATTACACCGGACATAAAGGCCTTCGGTATATGAAATTTTTTATTACATTTCTCAACAAAACCACCAAACAAAACAGTTACAAAAATTGCAATGTAAAATGGTAATAATATATGCTTTATTTTTAAAAAAATAAATAAAAATATTCCTAAAATAATAAACCAAAATAAATAATTTTTCTTACCACAAAAACAATTCATATTAAGTCTATGTGAACAATATTAAAATTTATATTTTTTAATAGAATTATAAACAATACCTGATAATATCATTACTGTTGGAACGTTTATCAAAAGAGCAAACATTAATAGTAAATCAACTATGTTAACAACTAAAATGAAATCATCAATAATGCCGCCAGTAAAAGCAAAAGCAAAAAACATAACCATTGAAATGAACACGAATTGTTTCTTTTTAAAAACATATTGTGCGCACTTTGCGACATAATTAGACCAACCAATTAAAACATTAAATGTAAACAGTGGTATTATTGCTATAACTACGTATGAAAATAACCAATATACACTTCCAAAAGCATAAGACAAAGCTGAAACTCCATCTTTCATTATTTCTGTTTTTTGATATGTATCCGTCATGGTTAAAACCATAGCTGTTGAAACACATACTATCAAACCAGTTATTAATGGCGTCATCATAGATCTCGTCGCTTCCTTGATACTATCTTTTTCTGGTGAAAGTGCATGAACTATGCCAGATGTACCTAATCCTGTTTCATGCGCTAAAGAATTTTTTCTTGCACATAAACAAAATGAACCAATAAAGCCACCTGCTATACTTTTTGGACTCATTGCATCTTCAAAAATCATAGTCAACACAGAACCGAGATTTTTGTAATTAAAAATAACAACAATTATACTAATAAAAACATAAGTGATTGACAAAATTGGTAGCATAATGCTCATAAAATTAACAACACGTTTAGTGCCACCAAAAATTATCCAAAAAGAAATCAACGTTAAAGCTATTGTTAATACTAATCTTTTTCCATTAAAAAATGAAAAACCTTTTTCAAGAACAAAAACGGCCTGATTCATTTCATACATAGAAACACCAATAACGCCACTTACTAACATCACCATTGCATACAAAAACGCAAGCGTTATTCCTATTTTTTTAAAACCAATTTCAGAAAAACCTTTTTTTATATAGTCAAAAGGCCCACCTATTGCCGATGAATTTGAATCCATTGAACGATATGAATGTGATAAATATACTTCAGCAAATCTAAAAGGCATACATAAAAAAGCCAGTATAGGAAGCCAAAAAGCAGTTCCAACACCGCCAACAGCAATCATAAAAACAATTCCAGCTGTTGAATTCATACCAGTACAACTAGCTACTGATGTAAGCAATGTCTTTATTGATGAAGGTGTATTTTTATCTTTATTTTTACCAAACGTATAACGTAACATTGTTTTAAAATGTGTAAATTGTATAAATCTTAAACGAAACATTAAATATATGTAACCAATTAATAAAACAGCAATTGAAAACGGTAAATTAATGTCATTTTCAAGTCCTACAAGCTTAAAAACATTAAAAAACACTACATTCAATAGTGCATCGACTACATCTTTCATATAAATAAACAGAAAATAAACATCCAGTAAAAAATAATAGTCAAGTGCTTTTAACTTGACAATTAATAATTAGCTTTTATTTTCTTGCGAAGCGTTATGTCTTTAAATTCTGAAATTTTATCAATTGTCGACGCATTGTCAATTGAAAAAAGTATATCAAAAAATATGATTATTGAGGCAATTGAAGATGCCTTTACAAAAATTGCGTCAAATTATTACAATATCCCAGATGTTATCTCTAAGATGAATTTAAAAAATGGAGAAATTGAATTTTATCAAAAAAAAATCGTAAAACCAAAAGCAACAACAAGCTTTGAAATCTCAATAGTTGAAGCTAAAAAAATTGATCCAAAAGCAGAAAATGATAGTTTTGTATTAATTTCTTTACCACAACTTCCAATACAACATTTACCAATGCAAGCAATGAGGAATAATATTATTGATAAAATTCATTCAGCTGAAAAGCAAATTGAATATGACGAATTTAAAAAACATGAAGGAGAGATTGTAGTTGGTATTGTTAAAAAAACATCAAACATTAGCACAATAGTAAGTTTAGGTAAAAAAACAGAAGCTATTTTGTTTCATGAAAATTTAATAAAAACAGACAACTATAAAGCTGGTGATAAAATTAAAGCATATATAAAAGAAGTAAAGCGAAGCGATAAAGATTGTCAAGTTATCTTATCAAGAACGGATAATAATTTTCTTGCTATGCTTATAGCTGAAAATGTTGTTGAAGTACAAGATGGAATGATAGATATTAAAGCAATTTCACGTTCTTGTGGTTTTAAAGCAAAAGTTGCCGTTACATCTAGCGATGGAAGACTTGATGCTGTTGGCGCATGTATAGGCGCAAGAGGTTCAAGAATTAAACCAATCGTTGATGAGTTAAGAGGTGAAAAAGTAGATATTATATATTATGATCATGACATTGTAAATTTTGCAAAAAATGCAATTACTCCAGCAAAAGCAATATATGGAACATATGATGAATCAAATGAATCTATTGAACTTGTTATACCAGACGATCAATTAAAACTAGCAATAGGTAAAGCTGGTATTAATGTACGTTTGGCATCTCAAATTGTTGGTTGTAATATTTCTGTCATAGCCGAAAGTGAGAAAAAAAAGTTAAATCAAGAAAAATTTGCTAATAACATAAAAAATATGACTGATGCATTAGGAATAGAAACTGCTGTTGCACAATTTTTAGTTTCTTCAAATATATGTACTCCTTCTGATTTAATCGATCTAGGAACTGAAAAACTAGTTAAAAGTGGTGTTTTTGATGAAAAAGTTGCGAGTGAATTAATAGAAAGAGCAAATTTGTTTGTAAAACAAAAAACAAAAGAAATGCTAGATGAAATAAAAAAATTAAATGTTGATAAAAAAGTATTAGATTTAAATGGAATCACATTAGAAATGGTAATATCGTTAGCTCAACAAGGCATAAAAACTGTCAAAGATATTGCTGATTTATCAGTTGACGAATTTTTAGAAATTTGTCCTGAAGAAAATTTACACAAAGTTTCAGATATTATAATGGAGGCAAGAAAAGTTGCTTACGACATTGATGTTAATGAAGAAGAAAATAATTAAAAAATATGGGTGAAAATAAAAAAGCAGATATTATAGAAGTAGACGCAGATGTGTTGGAAGTTTTACCAAATGGAATTTGTAAAGTAAAACTTGAAAATGACAAAATTATTACAGCATATTTAAAAGGTATTTTTAAAGAAAAAAAGATTAAAGTTTACCCAAAAGACAAAGTAAAAGTTGAATTATCTATATACGATGCATCAATGGAAAAAGGAAGAATTTCTTTTAAATATCGTAATGAAAAATTAGGCAATCGTGATCCAAATGCAAAACACAGCGTAAGCTCTCGTAAGATTAGAAATAGAAGACATTAATTTATTTATATATGTCATTAAAATGTGGAATTATTGGTTTACCAAATGTCGGAAAATCAACATTATTTAATGCTATTACGAACACATCTCTTGCACAAGTAGCAAATTATCCATTTTGTACTATAGAACCTAATATTGGTAAAATTAATGTTCCTGATGAACGCTTAGAAAAACTTGGAAAATTAGTAAATACACAAAAATTAACATACAATCAACTTGAAATAGTAGACATTGCTGGCCTTGTAGCTGGCGCAAGTAAAGGCGAAGGTCTTGGAAACCAATTTTTAGCAAATATTCGTGAATGTGATTTAATTATTCATGTAGTTAGATGTTTTAATGATAATAATATAACACATGTTAATGGTGCTGCAAATCCTATATCCGATTTAAAAACAATCGAGACAGAATTGCAACTTGCTGATATTTCAACTTTAGAAAAAATTATTTTAAATAATGAAAAAAAAGCAAAAAATCATAATGAAGAATCGGCTTTACAAGTAAAAACAGCAAATAAAATATTAAATTTTATCAGTAATGATAAAATGGCTAAAGAAGTAGATCTTGACGATAAAGAAAAAGAAATTGCAAAACAATTTTGTCTTTTAACTTCAAAAGAAATAATATATGTAGCAAATACAGACGAAAAAGAATTACAAAATAATGCTAATGTAAAGGTTTTGGAAGATTTTTTATCAAAAAAAAACATCAAACCAATTATTATTTGTGCATCAATTGAAGCTGAAATATCTACTTTTTCAAAAGCTGAAAAAATTGAATATCTAAAAAGTATAAACTGCACTGAAAGTGGACTTGATAAAATTATCAAAGCAGCATATAAATCTCTTGGTTTGATAACATTTTTTACAGTTGGAGAAAAAGAAACTCGAGCATGGCAACTAGAAAATGGTGCAACAGCACCAGAAGCAGCCGGTAAAATACACACAGATTTTCAACGTGGTTTTATAAAAGCTGAAACAATTGCATACGATGATTACATAAAATATGAAAATGAAGAAAAAATAAAAGAGGCCGGAAAATTAAGAACAGAAGGAAAAGATTATATTGTAAAAGATGGTGATATATTTCATTTTAAATTCAATGTATGAACGTAAAACAAAAAAGGCCTTATTATAATATCCACCCTTTAAGCGAAACTTTAATAAACACACTTAGCGTTGAATTAAAAAAAAGAAATATTGATGAACGTTTAATATTAAATTGGAAATATATTTTTGATGATTTTGCTTGTAAAATGTCCCCATATAAAATTTTGTTTAAAGGAATAGACAAAGATAATCTTGTGCAAAAAGTTTTATATGTTAGCACAGAAGATCGTAAATTTGCTTCTGAATTTCTATTTTACAAAAACCAATTCTTAGAAAAATTAAATCAATATTTTGGTAAAAAAAAAACTTACTTTAAAGATATAAGGATTAAAGTAATTTAAATTAATTATTTAATTTTTTAAAAATCCTATCAAAATTAAATTTTCCATTTGCGGTAGAAAAAAGTATCATTTCAGCTTTTCCGACAATATTTCTAAACGAAACAAAACCAAAATCAGGAAAACGACTATCATGTGAATTATCTCTATTGTCACCCATGCAAAAATAATGTTTTTCTGGAACATAATATTCACGAGTATTACCGGCTATTGTATTTGCATCGTTAATAAATATTCTATAATCTTGATTCCAGTTATTTTCAATATATTCAATCACGTCAAAATCATTATGATTATAATCACTCATTTTTTCTGAAAAACCAATTTCTTCATACTTCATTTTCTTACCATTGACATAAACATTATTATTTTTTATTCTTATCCTATCACCAGGCAAACCAATAATTCGTTTAATATAAAATACATTTTTTTCCGCGCTAAATTTTGTATGAAAAACAATTACATCACCTCTTTTTGGTGAATGATTTGATAAAATTCTTTCTTTTATTGGTGCTAAACCAAAAGGAAAAGAAAATTTACTATATCCATAATACCACTTATTAACTAAAACTCTATCGCCATTTAACAATAACGGCTCCATGGAACCGGAAGGAATTTTAAAATTTTCATAAAAAAATGTCTTACAAATTGTTGCTAAAATAAAAGCATAAACTATTGTTACTGTCCATTCTTTAATACAAATTACCTGTCGTGTATACTTATCTAAACCATGCTGCTTTAAAAAAGCTTTAAGCCATAAATTTTGACTATCTTTTTGCTGTTCTTTTTGACTTTCTTCTTCGATATCAGATTGTGTATCGCTCATAAAAATACTAATGGATTATTCATTTAATTCCATGAAAAATTGATATTAAATTTCCTACAGATAATTTAGAAAAAGCTGATCTTAAAACTTTTTTTTCAGACTTTGTCATACTTTTATATGTTCCTCTTAAACATTTACGTGTTTTTAATATAACTTCTTTTGCTTTCTTTTCATTTTTAACTACATTAAGATCGTCAATCTTAAATTTAATTTTTGTATTATTTGCCGACATGCTAACAACTTCTTTTTCAATATTGCTTAATATTTTTCTTTCTTCTCTATTTAATTTTGTTTTTATACATGTCTCGTATGGAAGTACAAAAAGATTTATTATAGCACTATTTTCACTTTCACTTGTTTTTTTCCCAGCATTTTTTGTTGAATAAAAAGAAACATATCTACTATTTTTAATCTTGTGTTTATTGAATACTTTTACTTTTGAACCAACAAACATACCAACTATAAATGCAACAAAAACAGACGCAGAAACAACGGCTGATAAAACTATTTTATCTTTTTTCATATTAATCATGTTGTATTGAGTTAATAATATTAATTATTGTCAATAATTAAATTAATTTTATTTTTTACTTGAAAAACAATTTTTTGTCTTATTTAAATAAGTGTAAAAAGTTTTTTTTATGAAAATTAAACCAATTCGTGAATATGTTCTTGTTAGAAGAGTTGAAAGTGAAGAAAAAACATCTGGTGGATTAATTATACCAGATACTGCAAAAGAAAAACCAGTTCAAGGTATAGTTATAGGTGTTGGCGAGGGAAAAATAGATGATAACGGACATCTTGTAAAACCTGTTGTTAAAAATGGAGATAAAGTATTATTTACAAAATGGTCCGGAACAGAAGTCAAAATGAACAACGAAACGGTTGTAATAATGAAAGAATGTGATATTGTTGCAATAATTGAAGACTAATTTTAGTTTTACAACAATTAGAATGCAAGTCCAACTGTAAGCTTTGCAATACCAAAATTATTTTTCATTTTCCATTTCGTTCCTTCTGATATATCGTTTCCTCTTTCTGATTTTGCTATTCTTGAAAAATCACCATTTAGTGAAAATATACCACTCCCAAAATAGTGATCATAGTCTAGTCTTATAATAATGTGTTGATTTAAGAAACCAACTTCAAAACCACCACCAAAACCATAAAATAACAATGTTTTATTTATTGTTTGCGACATAGATGAAATATAATTATCATTATCAGGATTACTCCATTGCTGTCTTGCCGCAGGATTGTTTACACCGTTTACATTAAGACCACTGCTAATACCATGTCTCATACCACCAATACTTGCTTTTCCGTAAAAAGAAAACATGTTCATTAAAGTAAAACCAAAACGTAAAGAAGTTCCATACATTTCCTTCGTTTTTACCGATACTTCCGCTGGAATATTTTCTATCATTTCTTTTACGTCTCCTGCTTCAAATTTATAATTATGTGCACTATTGTAACTAAAATTATTGTTACTCAAATTTAAATTATTGTAAAATAATTCGGGCGACAAGAAGAAAGCAAATTTACTTTTATTTAAATATATTTTTATACCAGTTATAAAACCAAAACCACTTCCTTTTGTGACAGTAGAGAAAGATAACGGCGAAAAACTATTATCAAGTGCTGAATTCGCTGAATGAACGGCGTTAACTTTACTGTTATTTACTAATGAAATAGAGTAGCCAACAAGAGCATAGACAGAAAAACGATCCGGTGTTGTTTTGAAAAAATTATCAAAATTCAATGATGTTTTTTTTCTTTTGTTATATTCTTCTAATCTATCATTAACTTCATTAACTGGCTTTACCGTGACTTCAGGTATTTCTTTAATTTTTTGATTTTGTTGTTGATGTAAATTACCATTTTTTCTTCTAATAATAATTGTATTGTAAACTTTTCTTGCTTTATTATCTTGTACTTTCTCTGGTTTACTAATATCATTAATGTCTATATTTTCTTTTTCAGTAATTCCAGCATATGCACTTGTTTTTTCATAATCATTTTCAGTATAATAGCTATTAACCGCAACCGCAGATTTTGAATGCAAAGCACAAAATAGAATTAAAAATAGTTTAATAAAATTAACATTCATAATAAATATTACCAAACTTTGTGGAAACAGAGGGACTCGAACCCTCGACCTCCTGCTTGCAAAGCAGGCGTTCTAGCCAGCTGAACTATGTTCCCTTTCCTAACACTTAAATGAATTAAAAAATAAAAAACAAGTAAATTATTGTATTGTTTTGTAAATACTTCACTCTTGACAATAAAATTATTCTTTTTTATAATTTCACTAAATATGGCAAATTTAAAATCTTCAAAGAAGGATATTAGAAGGATCTTAAAAAGAACAAAAGCTAACAGAGCGCAAAAAAGCAAAGTTAGAACGTATTTAAAGAAAGCAAAAGAAGTTGTTAAAACGGCAAAAACATATCAAGAAGGAATGGAGGCTATTGTTAATTATGAAAAAAATGCAATGATTTCAACAAAAAAACATCTTTTTAGCAAAAAATCAGTTGCACGTTCTGTAAGTTCTTTGGTTTTATGCTTAAAAAAGAATTTTAAACAAGACGAACATATCTTTGTAAAAAAGAAAAGTTAGTTATTTTGTATTTACATTTTTATTTTTATGGGCCCGAGTGGTTTATTTATTTCAATTTTTATTTTAATTTTTTTATCTACCTTTTTTTCTCTTTCAGAAACAGCTATAATCTCTACGCCAGAAGAGAAAATATTTAAAATGAATCAAGATGGAATAAAAAAAGCAAGCTTTGCAATGAAAATTTTATCTAATAAAGAAAAGATAATAAGCATTGCTTTATTATGTGATAATCTTGTTAATATAGCCGCTTCGTCTTTATCTGCTGTATTTTTTGCCGAAATGTTTGGTAAATTTGATGAAATAGGTATTTTGTTGTCTACAATTATAATGACTATTTTAATTTTTGTTTTTGGTGAAGTTTTACCAAAAATGATAGCTCTAAGACAACCAACAAAAATAACACTTGTTATATCACCAATATTTTTATTATTATGGAGAATTTTATATCCAATAATTTGGTTTATAAATTTAGCAACTGGAAAACTTGTAAAACTTTTAGATATTAAAGACGAAGGTGACTGCGAAAATGCCGATAATTCAATATTAGGTGCTGTTGAAATGTATCACGAAAAAGGAATGTTAGAAAAAAATGAAAAAGAAATGCTTAGCGGAATATTACATCTTGATGAAACAGACATGAAAGATATAATGACAAATAGAGGTGATATGTTCGCAATAGACATCAATGAAGACATAAAAAGTATTGTGCAAAAAATGACATCTACAACTTTTACAAAAATCCCTTTCTATGATAAATCAATGGATCATATAATTGGTTATGTAAAAGTAATAGATTTAATGAAAGAATTATATAAACACGAAAATAACCTGGAAAAAATAGATTTCAAAAAGTTACTTATTAACCCATGGTATTTACCAGGTGATTCTAGCGTAAGTAAACACTTACAAGAATTCAAAGATCAAGGTAGCACTATTGCTTTTATAGTCGATGAATATGGTGGTTTAATGGGAATGGTTACATTAGAAGACGTTTTAGAAGAAATTGTTGGTGATATAGATGGTAAACAAAATATCATCAACTCTAAAGATGGTAGTTTTGTGGTAAAAGCTGATATGAATTTACTTGATGTAAACGAACAAATAGGTAGTAAATTTGAAAATGAAGAAGTTTCCACTATTGGTGGTTTCTTACTAGATAAGATTGAAAAAATTCCAAAAAAAGGAGAAAACTTTTTTATTAATGATTATTGTTTTAGAATATTAGAAGCAACTGACACAGCCGTTGAATTGATAAAAATAATAAAACCTAATACACGCAAAAAAACTGACTATAAAGATAACAACAATGATGATAAATAAGAAAACTTTTCTAAAATTAATAAAAAATTTTATTTTAAATGCAGTCATTTGTTATTCTACAGCTATTTGTATAGCAAATGTGTTATATTATAAATATGAAAAAAAAGAAATATTATTTTTTCCAAAAATTAATTTTGGTATTGATATAGTTGGTGGAAATCAACTAACTTTAGCAATAGACACAATGGAAATATTTAAAGAAACATCTGATAATAATAAAGAATTTTTATCTTCTTATTGCAAAAATAAAAACATTGACTGCAATATAATTTTAGAAAATGATTACTCAACAAAAGTAATAGTTAAAAAATCAAAACAACAAGATAGTAAAGTGCAAAAACAATTAATGCGAGATATTCGTGCACAAATGGTTGATTACAAAATTAATATAACTGATACAAACAAAGATAATTTTATTATTAATATTATTTTAAATATAAAAAATTTTGAAAAAATGGCCTCCGAAACAACCGATAAAGCAATTGCTGTTTTAAAAAATCGCATAGATGGAATTGGTGTAAAAGAAATATCTATTCAACGTTATGGAAATGATAAAATTATTATTTTAGTTCCAAAAGGAAGCAATATAGAAAAAATTAAAGAAATAATAAAAACAACAGCAAAACTAGATTTTTATCTAATGGATAGAACTCATATTTTTTCAAAAAAACCGCAACAAATAATGAAAAATCATATACTTTTACCATCATAT
Organism: uncultured Rickettsiales bacterium; assembly: GCA_946413485.1. Lineage (GTDB taxonomy): Bacteria > Pseudomonadota > Alphaproteobacteria > Rickettsiales > Deianiraeaceae > UBA4311. The sequence goes on from CAMKKS010000011.1 coordinate 16,030, forward strand.
AAAACATCAAACAATAATAGTTTATTATATATGGTTGAAGAAAAACCTGCATTAAGTGGTAGTTGTATATCGAATACACAGCCAGTTGTCGATGGTATCTCTAATGCAATTAACTTTAGATTAAATTCTGTTGGTACAAAAAAATTTGCTGAAATTACTAAAAATAACATTGGTAGATTATTAGCAATCGTGCTTGATGGAAAAATCCTTATGGCTCCAATGATAAACACACCAATAATTAATGGAAATGGGTCTATAACTGGAAATTTTTCATCTCAAGAAGTGCAAGATTTATCGGTGTTGTTGCATTCTGGTTCTTTGCCAGTAAAAATATCTATAATAAGTGAAAGACTATTAAGCTCAGTGTTTAATAAAGACACTCTTTCATCATTATTCATTGTCGTTTGTTTCTGTTTATTATCAGTAATATTACTCATGATTTCAAGATATAAAAAACTTGGAATCATTACCTTTATAACTTTATTTTTAAATTTTGTATTCATTATAGCGATAATGTCAATATTTGGTTTTACACTAACAATGCCTGGCATTGCGGGACTTATATTAATGTTAGGAATGGCGACTGATGCAAACATTTTAATATATGAAAAAATGAAAGAATTAAAGAAACAAGGTATAGAAAATATTGAAACAATAGTTAAAAATAGTTTTTCAAAATCAATTGGCACAATCCTAGATGCAAATATCACAACAATAATAGCAGGAATTGCTCTTTTTAGTTTTGGTGGAAGTTTTATTAAAGGTTTTTCAATTACACTAATTTTTGGTATTTTTTGCTCGCTTTTTATATCAACTAATATTACTAAATTAATTGTTAATAAATTTTTTAAAATTAATGTTTAGTGTTTAGTATTTTTTATATGAGTGATATTATTAATAATGTAAAAAAAACAATGGGTGGTTTAGTAGAACATACAAAACGCGATTTTGCAACATTACGAGTTGGCGTTGCTAGATCTGATTTTTTAGATACAGTTACAGCAGAGGTTTATGGTAGTTTTATGCCAATAAAACAAATAGCAACCGTTAATGTTGTGGATAATTTTTCATTATTAGTTATACCATTTGATTCTGGTAATATCAAAGCAATAATTAAAGCAATTCAAGAAGCAAATTTTGGTGTTGGTGTTATAGCAGAAGCAAATTCAATTAGAATAACAATGCCAAAAATTACAGAAGATAGAAGAAAAGAATATGTGAAAATTTTAAAACAATTTGCTGAAAATGGAAAAATAGCAATTCGTGGCGCTCGTCATAATGCAAATAATGAAGTTGATGCATTAAAAAAGAAAGAAAATTTATCAGAAGATGAAGTAAAACGTTTAAAAAAAGAAATTCAAAATCTTACCGATTTTTTTACAGAAGAAATAGATAAAACAGCAAAAAATAAAGAAACAGAAATTTTAAAAATTTAATCATTTAAAAATGAAAGACCTTATACTTGGAATTGAAAGTTCTTGCGATGATACGTGTGCTTGTTTAATGTCATGGGTAGATGGACATATAGAATACAATCGCTCAATTCATCAAGACGATATACATTCAAAATACGGCGGTATTGTGCCACACTTAGCCGCCGGAGAACATCTAAAACATTTTAAAATAATTAAAAACGATTTACAACAACAAAATTTAATGCGTATTGCGGCAATTGCTTGTACAACTGGCCCCGGGCTAATAGGAAGCTTAATTGTTGGTACATCTTTTGCAAAAGGTTTATCAATGTCATTAGGTGTGCCATTGTTAAGAATTAATCATCTTGAAGGACATGCTCTAAGTTGTATGATAGAAAATGAAGTTAGTTTTCCTTATCTTTTACTTCTTGTATCTGGTGGTAATTCACAAATAATTTTAGCAAAAGGATTAGGGGAATATAGAGTTATTGGAAAAACTCTAGACGATGCTTGCGGAGAAGCTCTTGATAAAATTGCAAAAAATCTCGGCATTAAATATCCAGGTGGTATTAATATGGAAAAAAAAGCATTATTAGCTACTAACAAATCGGAATTTAAATTTAAAAATGGCTGTATAAATAATGTGACTTTTAATTTTTCATTTTCAGGTCTAAAAACACAAGTTTTATACAAAATTAACGAACTTGGAGGTGTAAAATCTATTAACAATAAAAAAATAGAAAATCTTGCTTATGCGGCACAAGAAGCTGTATTTGAAACTTTAGAAAAAAAAATCTGTCAAGTTATTGAAAAAGATAAAGAAGTTCATGAATTATTTATTAATAAAAAAATAAAAGATTTAATTATTTGTGGTGGCGTCAGTGCAAATAATAGGCTTTTTCAAATAATGAATGAGCTATCGAAAAAAGAAAAAATAAACTTGATTGTTCCTTCTTTAAAATGGACAACGGATAACGCTGGCATGATTGCAAAAGCTGGTTGTATGTATTTTAATGCATGGAAAAAAGAAAAAAAAGCTTTTAAATATAATCCTCTTGATTTATCGTTTTCACCAGTAGCTAAATTAGACATTAACCAAATTTAGTTTTTTTTACAGATTTTTTTGTTTTATTTTTCGATATCTCCATAATTTTACTAATTTCTTCAATTATTTGTTCTAGCAATATTTTTCCCATTTTATCACTATTTCCGCCGCCGCCAATATCTGAAATTATCTGCATCGTTAATGTTTTGCTAGCCGTACAAAGCTTACTAAATGATGTTTTTTTGTATTTAATGCGAATCCTTTGCGCGACATAATCGTCTAAAAAAGATTGTAAAATTAAAAGAGCTAAAAATAATGCATTT
>CAMKKS010000012.1 GCA_946413485.1 uncultured Rickettsiales bacterium
TTCAAAATATGAAATATAAAAAAAACAAATACAAATACAAAAGCTAATGTTATTAAAATTTTTATCTTCTTCTTCTTTTGTTCTTTTTTTTTAAACAAAAAACTAACAAATGACGTTACCATATCAAATATATATGATATTGAAAATTAATTTTCAAGAAAAAGAAAACTTATTTTTAACTTTTCTAAACACTAGGACTTGAAAATAAAAAAATTTAATAATGTATAAGAACATTTTATGTCAGAACTTAATATAAGAAATATTGCAATTATAGCTCACGTTGACCATGGTAAAACAACAATAATTGATTCAATATTTAAACAAAGTAATAATTTTAGAGATAGTCAACTTGAAAATGAAAGAATAATGGATAACAATGCTATAGAAAAAGAAAGAGGAATAACAATTTTTTCAAAATGTACATCAATAAAATACGGCGAGTATACAATAAATATAATAGATACTCCTGGACATGCTGATTTCGGCGGAGAAGTAGAAAGAGTATTATGTATGGTTGATAGTTGTTTGCTTCTTGTTGATAGTTCTGAAGGTGTTATGCCTCAAACTAAATTCGTTCTTGGAAAAGCACTAAAACAAGGTTTAAGACCAATTGTAGTAATAAATAAAATTGATAAACCTGATCAAAGAGCAAAAGAAGTATTAGAAGAAATTTTTGATTTATTTATAAACCTTAACGCTACAGACGAACAACTTGATTTTCCTGTTCTATATGCTTCTGGACGTGATGGCTGGGCAAGTGAAGATATCGAAAAACGCGGTGGTGATTTAAAACCATTACTTGATAAAATTGTAAGTTTTGTTCCATCACCAAAAGATCAATATAATGATGGTGAATTTCGTTTTTTAGCTACAATGCTTGAACAAGATAATTTTTTAGGTCGTGTCTTAACTGGTAAAATTTATAGCGGAACAGTAAAATTAAACCAACAAATTCAAGTTTTAGATCTTAAAAATAATGTTGTTGAAAAATGTAAAATTACTAGAATTCAAAAATTTACCGGTCTTACAAGAGAGACAGTAAATGAAGCCGCTGCTGGCAATATAGTTACAATAGCTGGTTGTACTATCGGTACTGTTTCAAATACACTATGTACTTTTAATGTAAAAGAATCTATACCTTCTACACCAATAGATCCACCAACAATATCAATGACAATTGGTCCAAATACATCACCACTTGCTGGTAAAAGCGGGAAAAAATTGACATCAAATATGATTAAAGATCGTCTAGAAAAAGAAGCAGAAAATAATATTGCAATAACAATTAAACCATCAACAGAAAAAGATAGTTATGAAGTCGGCGGTCGTGGCGAACTACAACTCGGTGTTTTAATAGAAACAATGAGACGTGAGGGTTTTGAGTTATCAGTAGCAAGACCAAAAGTTGTTATACATGAAGATAAAGATGGTAATAAACTTGAACCAATTGAAGAAGTTACAATGGATGTAGATGATGAATTTAGCGGAACAATCATTCAAAAATTGCAAAATCGTAAAGGTGAAATGACTGAAATGAAGCCATTTGGCGCCGGAAGGACAAGACTTGTTTTTTTAGTTCCAACTCGTTGCTTAATGGGATATCAAAGTGAATTCATGACAGACACTCGAGGAACTGGTGTTTTTAACCGTATTTTTCATAGTTATTCACCATTTAAAGGCACTTTGCAAAAATATCGTAATGGTGTTTTAATATCTACTGAAAATGGAATCGCAACCGCTTATGATCTTTGGAAATTAGAAGATAGAGGTGTTATGTTTATAAAGCCACAAGATGAAGTTTATACAGGCATGATTTTAGGTGAACATAACAGAGAAAATGATTTACCTGTTAATGTAATTCGTGGTAAACATTTAACAAACGTTCGTGCTTCTGGTAGCGATGAAGCTGTAAAATTAATACCAGCAAAAGAATTAACATTAGAACAAATGATATCATATATACAAGATGATGAATTAATTGAGGTTACACCAGATAAATTGCGTTTAAGGAAAAAATATCTTGATCCAAATGAACGCAAAAAAATGGCAAAATAAAAACAAGTAATCATAATATTTTACTTGTCTTGCAAATTATAAATTGTTTTTCATGTTCCTGCTTATGGAAAAACAAAAAATAAATACTATTTTAATAGCCAATAGAAGTGAAATAGCAAGAAGAATCATTAGAACGGCAAAAAAACTTGGTATTAAAACCGTAGCAATATTTTGTGATTTAGATAAAAATGCATTATTTGTTCAAGAAGCGGACATTAAAGTTCCACTTAATGGAATACTTGGTAAAGATACATATTTAAATGCTGATAAAATTATCTCCATAGCAAAGCAATATAAAGTTGACGCAATACATCCTGGTTATGGTTTTTTATCTGAAAATATTGAATTTGTTGAAAAATTAGAAAAAGAAAATATAAGATTTATCGGTCCATCTAGCTATTCAATTGATTTAATGAGCGATAAACTAAAAGCAAAATTAATGGCCTTAGAAGCTAATGTTCCAATGGTTCCTGGTTGCAATGAATTAATAACAAGCACAGAGCAAGCAATTAAAGAAGCAAAAAAAATTGGTTTTCCGATTATGTTTAAAGCTGTTGCGGGTGGTGGCGGTAAAGGAATACGAATAGTTTACGAAGAAAAAGACATAGAAGAACAACTTAAAACAGCAAAATATGAAGCTAAAACTATATACAAAAATGACAGTATATTAATTGAGAAATACATAGAAAATCCAAGACATATAGAAATACAAATAGTTGCAGACAAATTTGGAAATATTGTTTGCTTAGGTGAACGTGAATGTAGTATTCAACGTTTTAATCAAAAAATAATTGAAGAATGTCCAAGTTCCTTTATTGATGAAAAAACAAGAGAAAAAATGTATGATTGTGCAGTTAGACTAGTAAAAAAATGTAAATATTATTCAGCCGGTACATTAGAATTTATAATGGATAAAAATAAAAACTTTTATTTTTTAGAAATGAATACAAGACTTCAGGTTGAACACCCTGTTACAGAATATGTTACAAATGTAGATTTAGTCGAAATAATGATTGCAATAGAGGAAGGTAAAAAATTACCATTTACACAAAAAGATATAAAATTATATGGACATGCATTGGAATGTCGTATATGTGCTGAAAATCCATCAAAAGGTTTTATACCATCAAGTGGAAAAATTTTACATTACATTGAACCAAATCAAAGAGATAATGTAAGAATTGAATCTGGTTTTGAACTTGGAAATGAAGTTTCACCATATTATGATTCAATGATGGCGAAATTAATTACATATGGTAGCACGAGAAAAGAAGCAATTGAAACAATGAAAACAGCACTTGGAGAATATGAAATCGGTGGAATTGAAACTAATATAAACTTGCTAGAAAATATTGTAAGACAAGAAGATTTTATAAATGGCGATATCTCGACTTCATTTATAAAAAAACATTATCCAAATGGTTTCAATTCATTACCACTAACAGATAATACAAAAAAAGCTTTTATAGCTACTGCTATTGCTTTATATATAGAAGATTTACAATTTGATTTTGGTATTCATAAAACATGTCATATTCCTCGAGATAGTAATATAACAAAATTATATGTTTGTATTAATAGTGAAAGTTATCTTATAGATATAATTGAATTGGAAAATAATTTTTTAAAGATAATGTATAATAATGAAGAGATACAACTTAAATTTTCATATCAACGAGGTGACATGTATTTTAGAAGTTCTATAAATGGTATTCAAAATTTTTCAATAAAACTTTGTAAAATTCCAAATGGACACATAATGCAATGCGCCGGTCTGAATGCTATTGTTAAAGTATATACGCAATATATGTATAAACTATTAAAATATATTCCTGAAAAAACGACAGAAAATAAACCAAAATTTTTATTATCTCCTATAACTGGAAAAATAACAAAAATTAAAATTCAAGAAAATGATGAGGTAAACATCGGACAACATTTAATTTCAATTGAAGCCATGAAAATGGACAATACAATTTTTTCCGATTGCAAGGCAAATATTGTTAAAATTTTTCATCAAATTGGCGATAATGTTAAATCAGGAGAAAAATTAATTGAATTTAGTTATAAAAAAAATAACAAATAATATTGTAAATTTGCAATTTATATTATACTTACTAAATGATAGTTGTTGGAATGATGGCCGAGCGGTTTAAGGCGCACCCCTGGAAAGGGTGTATGGTTAATAGCCATCCAGGGTTCGAATCCCTGTCATTCCGCCATTTTTTTATTCCATAATTTTACTTTTTCAATTGAAAGAATTTTTGTCAAAAAACACATAATAAAATGAAAACAACCAGATATAAATAAAACAAAAATTAATGGTATCTTATTGCATAAAAATAATGATAACAAACAACTTAATACAGAGACAAATAAAACTTTTAATGAGAAAAATAAATCTTTTATTTCAATAAAAAAGATATTATTTTTTTTTAATAAAAAAATTGCTAAAACAAAAGAAAAAACAGCTGACAAAGTAGTTGAAACTATAACGCAATACATTCCTAAAATATTAATAAAAATTATATTTTAAATTATATTAAATAATAAAGAAAAAAAACTAATTTTCATTGGATATTTTGTATTTTTTTGTGCATAAAAACATGAAAAAAATATTTTTAATAAAACATTAAAAGGAATTGAAAAAGCATAAATTGACGTCATTAAAGCGACAATTTTTGTATCACTTTCTTTAAAAACTCCATGTTCATAAACAAGCGAAACAATATTCTCAGATAACGCATAAATCATAAGCGTCGCAGGAATTGAAAAAAACATTGCAATATTTAGTGAATCTTTTTGTAAAACAGAAATTTTAGAAAAATTTTTCTCTTTAAAAGCAATACTTAACACCGGTAAAACAGCAACGCTTAAACTATAACCTATTATACTTAATGGAAATTGTATTAATCTATCTGTATAATACAAATAAGAAATAGCACCAGAAAAAAAACTAGCAAAAATACCATCAATAAAAATATTAATCTGTAAAATACCACTGCTAACAATAGCAGAAAAAAATTTTTTTATAAATAATTTTACATCTTTATTGTTCTCTTCATTAATTTTCTCGTCTAAATTTTTATTGAAAATTTTAGATGGAAATATTTTTTTTTTAAAACAAAAAAAGATAACAAAAACAACCTGAAAAACTCCAGCAACTATTAATAAATAAGATAAACATTCGCCGGCATTTGAAAATAATTTTCTAGTAAAAACTAACCCTAATGATAAAACTATATTTAAAATAACGGAAATAATAGAAAATTGCCAAAATGAACCAACACTATTTAAAATTGAACCAAAAAAAGCAGCCATGCTTATCAATATCACATACGGAAAAGTAATTCTTGATAAAAAAACAGTAATTAAAAATTTTTCTCTATCTGCTAAAAAACCAGGATTTATAACACTAATCACTTGTGACATAAAAATTTCCATAAATATGGTTAAAATAGATAAACAAAACAGCAAAATTAGCATAATTTTTGAAGAAAAAACATTTGCAACCAAACTATTTTCTTTGATTTTTGAAGAAAAAAAAGGAACAAAAGCATTAGAAAAAGCACCTTCAGCAAAAATCCTTCGAAAAGTATTTGGAAGACGAAAAGCAACATAAAACACTTCACTTAAAGAACCTGTTCCTAAAAAAGATGCAAATATAACATCTCTTAATAAACCAGTAATTCTTGATAAAAAAATACCAATAGATATTATCATTGCCGAGATAAAAGTTTTATTTTCCATATTTTTCATAAATCATAATTAAAAATTATCATTCTCATTTTTTTTATTAGCATCTCTTGTCCGTAAAATTTCTCTTTGTGCATTATCAAACTCTTGATTAACACTATTTATTCCATCTTGAGTTAATCTATTTATTTGATTTGTCAACTCAGTTTCTTTTTGTGCTTTTAGAGCTTCAATCTGTTGTTGATTAAATACATTTTGTTGTGTTAAATTATTTACATATGAATCAATAATACTAGCATTTTCTCTTTGTTGTTGTAAGGACCTATCTCTAATTTGTTGAATCTTCCTGTCTCTAATTTCTTGTTGTTGAGATATTGAATTATTATATGCATTTTCTATATCATTTAAGCGATTCTGATGATCTCTCCAGCTTTTTGTGTTAAATGTTTTTGCAACACCATGTCTGATTGTTTTTTTAACACTATCATAACCTTGTTGTATCTTATTAGGAACATAATTTACAGCACTCTTAAACCCTTCCCATTGATTTTTTATTGTATCTCTTGCTGCTTTAGGCATTAAAGAACCAATAACACCAACACCACCGCCAATTAAACCAACGCCGCCTCTGGCTGCTAGATTTGCTGAAGAATAAACAAACTTAGTTGCTGTCAAACCGGAATCAATACTCTTTATAGCATCTTTTGCACTTCCAGTAAATCCTGCATCTATTTCCATAGATGGTTTAGAACCAATAATATTATAAATAGCTTCTTCCATCTTATCTAATAACGATGTCATTGCTATAATTACGGCAGATGCAAACAAGCATCTTAACACAAGATAACCAAGCATTTTGTATGCCTCAGCGGTATAAAGAGAGATACCTTGGTTTAAACCTAAAAGTCCAACCCATGTAAATGTTTTTAAACATCTTTTTGATAAACAAGCTATAGGTGCATCACTTAAATTGCCTTCATAACAACTATCACTTATCTCACCAGAAGGTAAAAATAATCCCATTGATACATATTTACTTGTATCACCAAATAATAACCAATCTATAATAAATAAAAACATAGATATTGAAACAAAAGGAACGCAAGCACCAAATATATTATTTTTCATATCATCTAACCATGTATCCATAGCATGTTTTGTTTTATCAAATAACCATAATAAAAATATAAATGGAGATAAATAAACTAACAATACTAAATGAAATACACATATACAATATTGTTGTGTTGCTCTAGCTACAAGCATAAATAATGCTGCACCTATACCAAACATTAATATAAAAACAAGTATTCCAAAAGGAAAAGCCATAAACATAAATTTTAAAAGTTGTAACATTCCATTTAAAGCAGATTTAACCATTTTACCGCTATCACTACTTTGAGCGCCAGAAATTACATCATTTATATCTTCCGTAAAACCTCCATCCATGCCTTGTAAAGATATAAATTGTATAATTTTACAATCCATAGAATCCCAAAAGGAAAGATGAGAATAATCACGTGTATAACCATATTCTTTTATTTTAGGATATGAAGAATTTTTATTCACATAAGATAATAAACTTTTTATGTAAATTCTATATTTTGCTCTTTGGAACCCTTCGGATGCTTTTTCATCATCTATGAAATTATATTCCTTTATCATACCATGTGAATCTGTTGTAGCAACAGCTGTAGGAACTGGCATTTTTTTTAATTCACTTACTTTAGCATCATCGCTGTATGATTGCTTGCTTTTTGGTAATAAAGATTGAAAAACCAAAATACTTTCATTTGTATCTGGTATTATACCATGTCTAATATATTCTTTTATTCTAAATCCATCATCCAGTTCATGTTCTTCGTCGCAAGCAAAAACATTTGCATTAATCGCAGAAGAATATACTAAATCAGCTAAAGGATCTGAATCTAAATAGTTTGGCATCATATTATCTTGTGTTTTTTTATGACAATATGGTTGATAAGTCATTTTATGTTCTTCATTACTAGTTGTATAATATGATTTTACTTTATATGGTCTCTCAAGAGGCGGCATAAGCACAAATGTCGTTTTATTATTTGTACAAACGCCGCTAATACAAGAACCATAGCTACCATCAGCTAATATGCTATATCTTTTACAAGACAATGTTTCACCGGCATTGCATGATAGTGTAAATTTTTTGCAATTTTTTCTAACACATTGTTTATTTCCAAAATATGTTTCATATTCAGCGCAACCATCATCTTCGGTGTCACTAGGACATTCAAAAGTATAAGATGAATACTCATCGGCTTTTCTTTGAACACCTGTTTTATATATATTTGCTTTGGCATAACCATCTTTTGTCGCACAAGAACCGGTTTTGCAATAATTTTTATTTTCTACACCATTGTAATCTTCATAATAATCGCTACAATTCAATGTTGAAGTTTTATCGGAACATGACATTTTATACTCATAACAAGAACAACTAAATACACCACCAGAATTATTGCAAACTTTTTCTTCCCAAGGCTGACAAGTATACTTTTTTTCAGCAATACTCTTTGCTATTACTACATCGCCATATGTTTTTTTTGGCGTGCTTATTGAATTACTCCTCATATTACAAACATGATTGTATTTATTATCTTGTTGACTCCTGAAACCTTCCATTACATCATTAAAAAATAAACCAACACCATGAGAAGTTTGAATTGCAAAATTAAATATCAGATTTTTCGCTGCATCACTAAAAACAACCATATAGCATAAAGATATTTTTAGTGCAATGAGACTAAGTTCTTTTGTTGAAATTTTTCCGGAATCACCATTTATTATTTTCCAACCAAATAAAAATACCCAAAATACTAAAACAATAACAGCAATAACCTTAATTTTTCCTCTTAAAAGATCAAATAAAGTTAATGTAAAACCTGAATTTTTAATTTTAACAGATTCTGCTTCAGAAGCCTTTAACTCTAAACTTTTTACATGTTCCATTAATACATTAACTTTATTTATCTCTTTAAACATATTTGATACATCTATATCTTGTTGATCTTTTGATATTGATGGTTTTATATTTGATTCAGCACCTGAATACGCATCGCTATAACATTTACTTGATACTTCTGTATCGTTCGAACAACAATTATCGGCAGAATATTTTGCTGGTGCAAATATATATTTGTCATATATGTTAGTTTTGTAATTGCTATTAATTGCTCTATGATTTTTACAAGCAAAAGATATGGTTGTTGTAGAATTATCTTTATACCATATTTCTTGTAGAAGCTGCAATATGCCTGATGTTTCATTTGGTAAAAATCTATAAAAATTATTGCTACTTACGAGTTCTTCCGTTCTCCCTTGTAATAAATTTTGTATTTTATTATATCTTTGTTCAATAAATTGATAATCATTAACATAAATATCATATGAATTATAACCAGAAATTGCATTTTGTTTTACAGATAATATTGGTTTTTCAAATATATTTCTTGCTGTATCTTCAAAACATTGAACTATACCAGCAGTAATATTAGCTTGTCTTTTTGAATATCCATGTAAATCAAAACATGCATCACTATAAATCGAAGATATATCATCGGCTTGTTCATACACCTCTTTAAATCTAACCAATCTACAATGTTTTGCATATTTAGATTTATATTCTTCTTCATTTTTTCTACTATTCTCATCATCGCCTTTATAAACCAAAGAACCATCGTGTCTGATTTTAATCATTCCATTTTCATCTCTGTTATATTCTGGATCGTTAATTTTTCCACGCTGTATGTTATAAACACAAGGGCAAGCTTCAAATAAACTAGCGCACATTACATATGCATAATCATTTGCATGATGTATATATACGCCATCGAAATAATCGCCATCACCATAAAATCTATATGAATCTTCATCACCCGTTTTTTTAACACATAATTTTGGATATTGAGCAACAATATTTTCCACGGTTGGCCATAAATTCATTTTTGGTAAAACTTTTGCTATTTGTTTATCTGTTAGTGGCATTGGATGACCTTCAGAACTATCTCCGTAACACAATTCATACTTACCAACTTTTTTTTGAACGCTATCCGATTGTATTATCGCTTGTATACATTGGACAGATTCACCGGCAAAATTAGCAATCATATAATTAAATGGCGGTGGTATAGCACTAAAAGCAATTGTTCCGCCAACCCTTATTGCATTCTTAGAAAAATTACTAGCCGCACATGTAAAATTTTTTTTATTACTAGAAAATAAACCGGTTACTTGATCCGATAAACTTGTATCTTCATATTCGTCACATTCAAGAAAATCGGCGCAACTCTTCATGAGACCATCTCCAAAGCCCCAACTTAATACATTAGAAATTATACCAGCCCAATCTTCTGCATTTGCTTTTTTATATTGTGTTGTCGTGCAACAAATAATCAACAATATATTAAACAGCCACCTTTTCACAAAATAAAAATTTAATTAATATAGTAAAAATCAAGTAAAAAAACTTACTTTCAAAACATTAAATTTTATTTAAAAATAAGTCTAAACTTAATAAGTTTTGAAAAACAATATTTGCAAATTATAATTAACAATTTACCTTTAAAAAAAATATGTCAGTTACAAACAAAAATTTTGATAAATCTTTAGAAGTTTTTGATAAACAAAAATTTGATTCATTAAACAAAAAATATTACGGTCTAAATGATAAAGATTTATCTGAAATAAGCATTTTTATTGATGATTTTAATAATGCAATGAATGATATCGATGATTCATCAGATGGTTATGAATCATTAAAAAATATTGTTGATGTTGGAAATAAAATTCCAGCTCATTGTGGTTATATTGTTTGTGATTATTATACAAATAGTTACGGAAATGAAAATTTTAACAAAATTTTGTTAAAATTATATTATAATTATAAAACACTTTTTAGCAAAGATCCTGAAAGCACAAAAACAACAGACTTATATGAAGTATTAGCATGTTTAATACAATTTGCACCTCCAAAAACATTACGTAAATTTATCATAGAAAACTTTGAAATTTCAAAAGAAATTTATAAAAATATGAGAAAAAGACCAAGCTCAAATGCTACAATGTCTGCTAGATATTCAGAATTATTTGTAACTTCAAAATTTGATAATAAATATTCAGATTTAATTTATGAAAATTATAAAGCAATGTTAGATTTTTTAAAACAAAAAGACTGGGAAATTGACAAAGTAAACGACGCTGTTAAAATTAATTTTAATCAATTACGAGATATAATAAAAGATTACTATGAAAAAGATAGAAAAGAAAGTTTAAAAAAAATTAATAAACTTATAAATAAAAAAGCCGACATAGGAGAAGCTTTTTTTTATTGGATAGCATTAAATCAATCATGTGCAACTGAAGTAATAGCTTATAACAAACAAATAACTGGAGAATTTATAGAAAATTTTTTATGTCAATTAAAAGTTCAACATGTCATTGAACTAGCTGTGATATTAGAAAATATTCCAAAAGAAAAATTAACTTTTATGGAATACATTAAAACAGCATATAAAATTGATAGTATTGATAATTGTTACGATAGATTAACAAATATAACTAAAAAAGACGATATATCTATATATGGTATTTTATTAAGACAAGTTTCTTTTTATCCAAATATAGAACTAGATAACGAAAATAATGCTTTTATGGAAGTTTTATTTAAATTACAAAAAAAGTTATCATCAGTAGCAAATAATCTAACAGCAAGTATATCAGAAAAAAGTATGTCTATTACAATAGTTCCTCTTGGGCGCTCTAGAACGTATCAAGACATAATTGATAAAATCTCAGGAGACAATGAGGAAGGTAGTTTTGCAGCAAAATTACGAGAAAAAGATATTGTCAAAAGAATAAGAGAAAGTGGATTATCTTGGTATACAATGGATCAAAACACTGGAAAAACAATGATTGCAATTATTGAAATTTTATATGATATATATAAAAATAATTCAAAAATTTTAAAACAAGAAGCAATTAAAATTGCATATAAAGAATTAGTTTTAAAATATGGTATTATTGTAACTGTTCCATTTTTTAAATATATTTTTGAAGAATTAGAAGATAAAATTGTTAATAAAACAAACGATAGTGATGTAAACGAAGATTACGAAGAAATATATTAAAAAATATGAAAATAACAATTTTTACTTGTTTTCCGGAATATTTTTCAGGTTCTTTTTGTTCTTTGTTAAAAAAAGCAATAGAAAAAAACATTATTCAATTAAAAATTATAGACATAAAAAAATATGGCGTTGGAAAATATAGTAGAGTAGACGGCAAACCAGCTGGTGGTGGTTGCGGTTTAATTATGAGAGCAGACGTAATCGAAAAAGCTTTTGTTGATAATTTTGATGTAAAAAAATTTATAAAAAATCCAAAAAAACAAATTATTTTACCATCCCCAAGAGGTGAAAAATTTTGTCAAAAAATGGCCTTGGAGATATCTAATCTTGATGAAATTGTATTTCTTTGCAATAGATATGAAGGTATAGATCAAAGAGCAATAGAATATTTTAATATGAAACAAATATGCGTAGGTGAATATATATTAATGGGTGGCGAAACTGCAAGTATGGCAATAATAGAAGCATCATGTCGTTTAATAAATGGTGTCTTAGGAAATCCAGAAAGTATCAAAAATGAAACATTTTCTGGTGCATATGATGATAATATAGAATGCGATCATTATACACTTCCACGTATTTGGAACAATAAGAATACACCAGATATATTACTATCAGGAAATCACGAAAAAATTTCAGAATGGAGACATGAAAATAGTAATTTAAAACTTAAAAAAGTATAATTTTTTAAAAATGAATGAATTCGAAAAAACTATATTAGAAAATATAAATAATTTAGATGCAAAAAACAAAAAAATTGCTGTAGCATTATCGGGTGGTTGCGATAGCTTATCATTAACAATAGCGTTAAAAAACATTGGAATTGATATAATAGCTATACTTGTTAATCATAATCTAAGAGCTGAATCAAAAAAAGAAATCAACGACACAATAAAAATACTAAAAAAATTTAAAATTAAATATATTGTTAAAAACTGGAATGGTAATTATAGAAAAAATCTTGAAGCAGAAGCAAGAGAAGCAAGATATAAATTACTTATAGAAGCTTGTAACGAAAAAAAAATAAATATACTTTGCGTAGGTCATCATGCTGATGACCAAATTGAAACTTTTTTTATGAATCTTGCGCGCGGAAGTGGTTTAGATGGTTTATGTTGTATCCCACATAAAAAAAATATAAATAACATTCAAATTGTACGCCCAATGTTAGAACTAACAAAACAAGATTGTAAAAATTATTTATTAAATCTTAATTTAGAATGGTGCGAAGACAAAAGTAATTTTGATCTAAAATACAAACGAAATAAATTGCGTTTTTTATTAAACGAAATTGAAGACAAAAAACTAATAACAAAACGTATTATTAATACAATAAAAACATTACAAGAAGTACGTGAAACGCTTGAATTTGTATTAGAAGATATAGAAAAAAAAATAATACAAAAAAAAAATAATGAAATAATTTTTAGTAAAAAAGATTTTCTAAACTTAACACAATATATTCAAAAAAGTATTTTAGCAAAATATATAATGTTAATTTCAGGATCAATATATAAGCCAAGACTATATAAAATTAATAATATAATTTTTTTAATAAAAACTAAAATAAACTTTAAACACACCATTTCTAATTTAGAAATTAGTTGTAAAAAAGATACAATCATTATAAAAAAAATAAAATGAAAATTACAAAAGCTATTGCAGATTTTTTAGATCATATTTTGCTTGAAAAAGGACTTTCGAAAAATACAGCCGAAAGCTATCAAAATGATATCAATGAATTTGAAATTTTTGCAAAAAATAATAAAATATTAAATCTAGAACAAATAGATAAACAAACAATATTGAATTATTATACAATGCTTGATAAAAAGCAATTTAGCAAGTCTACTTTACAAAGAAGATACTCTGCTATGAACCAATTTTTTAAATATTTAATAAAACAAAAAATATTAACACAAAATCCAATGTTATCACAAAGGAGACAAAAAAAAGATTTTAGATTGCCAAAATTTTTATCAGAAAAAGAAATTGAAATGTTATTGTCAGTTAATAATAATACTAAAAATATAAAACAATTACGCAATAAATTAATATTAGAACTTCTATATTCAACTGGTATGCGCGTAAGCGAACTATGTGAGCTACAACTAAGTGCTGTCCAATTTAATGAGCAAAAAAAAAGCAATGATGAATATAGATTCATAACAATTAAAGGTAAAGGGCAAAAAGAACGAATTGTACCAATAAAAACAAATATTTTAAATATTTTAAATAACTATATTAGTATAAATACAAAAAAAGGACAAAAATATCTTTTCTCATCAAAAAGCAAAGATCAGCATATAAATAGAAGAACAATTGAAAATATAATAAAAGATTCGGCCTTGAAGGCAGGTATAGATCCGACAAAAGTTTCACCACACACCATGAGACATTCTTTTGCTACACATTTATTACAAAAAGGACTAGATGTAAGAGAAATACAAGAACTTCTTGGACACTCAAATATAAATACAACAGCAATATATGCAAAAATTAACACAAAAAATTTAAAAGAAACGGTATACAAATATCATCCATTCAGTAAAAAACTAAGATAAAACTAATTGCACATTTTTAATATCTCTTTTATTGCTTTAACACTTTCTTTATAAATAGTGTCAACTTCCACTTTTGGTGTCATATAAAATGGTGCAGTAACAATTTTATTTTTTTTATCAATACATATTTCGCCACCTTTACAAATCTGACTAACATTACCGTGTTTATCGATAATTTCTTTTGTATAACAACCAGCATCAGTCATTATTTTAACACCACTTAAAGAACCATTAACTAAAATTGGTGCCATGCAACCAGCAAAAATTGGTTTATTGTTTTTATTAAATTCTTGAATTATGTCTTTAACTTCTTTTCTAACAACATAATTTATGTTTTTTGTACATGTTCCATTTTTACAAGTTATAAAATCACTTAAACTTGTTCCAGTTCCATACCCACCAGGTAAAATTAAAGCATCAAATTGATTTACAGATAACTTTTTTAAATCATGAGCAATGCCATGATTTAATCTCCTTGCTTCAATAAGCATATTTCGCTTATCATTATTACTATTATTTTGTTTTACTCCTTGGTTTGTCGCATGAACTATGTATTTTTGTTCATCATCAATTGCAAAACATACATAACTTACACCGACTTGTTTTATTGCTATCATTAAACTAATTGCTTCATGACTTTCTGTACCATCTAATCCGCCGCAGCCACTTAATATCATTGCAAATTTCCTCTTTTTATTAAGCATTCTCAAATCCTTTTAATAAAATATCAGCATTATCGTTTTTTACATCACCATAAACCGCTAATGTTGGTTTTCCTGATAAAACTTCATTCATTGTGCTCTTTATATCTTCTTTTGTAATACTTTTAACAACTTTCATAATTTCATCAAAATCAATAAAACGACCAAAAAGCATTAAATCATTAACCATCTTTCCAACTCTGTTTGATGATTTTTCATTTAACATTTTTAGGCCAGCTTCATACTGATTTACAGCCCTATCCATTTCATCATCATTAATGTATTCAGTTATTGTTAATAATTCATTTTTTATTGCCGGAACAAATTCATGTATCTTATCAGGTGAAAAACCAGCGTTTACAATAAATAAAGAAGTATCTGGTGTTGCTTCTGTTGTTGTATGAACATAATAAACAAGACCTCTTTTTTCACGAATTTCTTGAAATAAACGTGATGACATGCCAGAACCTAAGATCATCGCACCAATTTTCATTGAATAATGTTTTTTTAAATCAAATTCCGATATATTTATAAACTTTTTTATAGCACCTTCAAAACCAAGTGTAAACTTAATTTGTTCTAAATCTTCTTTAAACTTAATTTTACTTCCACCAATATATTTAACATCTTCACGCTTATAATCTTTATTGTTAATTTTGTGACTACCGAAATATTTCTCAGATAACTCTTTTACCTTATCATAATCTACGTTACCACAAACACCAATAATCATTTGATCTACTTTGTAATTTTTAGCACGATAATTTAAAAAATCATCACGATTAAATCTTTTTATATTTTCTGTAGAACCTATAATAGGACGTCCAAAAGCTGTATCTCCATACGCATTTAAATAAAATAAATCTTCATTCACGCTTGATGGATGATCGTCGTACATTGCTTTTTCTTGTAAAATCACGCCACGTTCTTTTTCAATTTCTTCTTGCGGATATGAAGAATTAAATAACATATCTGACAAAATATCAAATATCATTTTAACATCTTTTTTTAAAGTTTTAATATAATACATTGTATATTCTTTAGAAGTGCAAGCATTTGTAATACCACCAACGTTGTCTACTTCTTCTGCAAGTTGTTTATATGTACGTTTTTCTGTTCCCTTAAAAGCCATATGTTCTAAAAAATGAGAAATACCACCCTCTTCTCTAAGTTCGTTTTGACTACCAACGGGAACCGCTATTTGTACAATTACACTTTCAATCTCACTCATTTTATCAAAAACAACCGACATGTTGTTGCTAATTTTAGAAATTTTAACTTCCTTTTCCATACAACCAGTTTTTTTTAAAAAATTTTTAATCTTCAAGTTTTTTTTGAAAAAAAAGAAAAACATACTATAATATAACCATGCAAAATGGTCAACAAAACAATGATCAACCACAAGTTGGCGGACAAGATGCAGGAGGACCACAACAAGATATTCAAGACAATGATAATTTTGAGATCATCGATAATGCACCTAATGTCCAACCAGTTAAAGTAAACATAAAAAAAAATGGCCCCGTCAACAACCAACTTGTTACTTTTAGTGGGCAAAATAATGGTAATTATGACCATTGTTATACTTATGATATTTTTTTAGATCACATTCTACAACGTGAAGCAGAAAGCTTTACAAATTGGGTAAAGCAAAATACAGCAATAGTGGTTGCATCTGTTGATAAAATCGTATGTATACCTATGCCACAAAATTTAAATGATGAAAATATAGAAAGCGAAATCTTACAAAGAGTTTATAAGATATTTTCAATAAATGAGGCTAATGGTGAAGATGAACAACAAGATATAATACAACAAAATTTAGACATTAGTAGAGACAAACCATTAATGATTGAGGTTTTTACACATGGTACAAATGCATATGTACAACAAGTAAGCATGATACTTCAACGTTTCAATAATGCAAAAGATCATCAATCAATACACGATAAACATGATATAGAAATGCGACATCAAATAAATGAAAATACAATATATGTATTTTGTTCCAATATTCAAAATTCTGGTCTTTATCCTTCAAAGGATGGCGGCGAACAAAGAGCTACTACACAACAAAAAATGATTCAAAGAATTATTGATATAATTTTTACAAACAAAGAAAACTTAAAAAAAAGTGATAACATACATGTATGCTACGAAGGTTATAGTTATGGTGTACATCCGACAATTGTAATGGCAAAACAATTACTTAGAGATAATCGTTGGATTGAAAAAATAAATCTTTATGTTGATAGTGTTGGTATACACGCGCCAGGTTCACAATCAATAGATGACATGAGACAAGAATTGCTAGAACTAAAAAAATACGGTGATATATATACATTAAGTATACAACGTACAACAAATCTAAACGAAAATTATAATTGGGCAAGAAAAAAAATTAATAAAATTGTTACAAAAACTCTTCATCCTGCAAGCAGCAACAATGAATTTTATGAAACTGCAGTAAAATTTCAATTAGCTAACCGCATCATAATGACGGAAAATAACGTTAAAATCAAAGAATATACTAAATATTTAAATGAAGATAATGTAGAAAATGAAGAAGTAAATTATATGATTCCATATGACAACTATGGAGTAAAAATACTTAAAAAAGCAATTATAAAATTCGAAAAAGATAACTGTATCTATTCAGCATATTGGACCAATAAAAATTATAATGCGCTAGATAATAATACCAAAGGAGAAGTAACATTGATTTTGACAAATCCTTCTTGTAAAAAAGAATTACAAAAATTTTTCATTAAAGATAATAAACTTTTCAGATATAGATTTGAAGATTGTTGGGCTTATTATGAAGAATATGACGAAGAAAATAAAAATTTTAAAAGAATAGCTTATTGGAGAGGTGGCGAAAAAGGTGAATTTTATGCTGAAAATAAAAAATATTGCAACTTTTTTAATTTTTATAAATTATTTAAAGAAAAATATCCAGATTTTATAAATTTTTTAACAAAAGAAACCAGTCTACCAGAAGCAGATGTCGAAACACCTAAATATATTTATTGTGAATTAGATATTAAATCAATACTTGATAATGTTGAAGATCTTTCTTTGAAAGATTATTTAAAAAATGCTTTAAAATTTAGATTAAATATTGCTGATGATAATATATT
>CAMKKS010000013.1 GCA_946413485.1 uncultured Rickettsiales bacterium
AGTAATCGCAAATCAGAATGTTGCGGTGAATACGTTCCCGGGCCTTGTACACACTGCCCGTCAAGCCATGGGAGTCGAATTTACTTTAACACGTTATATTAACCGCAAGGAGATAGACGTCAATGGTAAATTTGGTGACTGGGGTTAAGTCGTAACAAGGTATCCGTAGGAGAATCTGCGGATGGATTATATCAAATCTTTTTTAGTATTTTTTCAGTAAAAAATACAATTATATTTTTTTCTTGGCTAGACTAAAGTTCTTGTTCTTATTGTAGATAGTTTTACTATATTATCACTATTATAATCTAATGTAAAGTTATTTTGTATATCTACAGATAATTCTTAGTTTTTTGAATAATATTCTATAATATTGTTTAGCGCTGTAAAACCTTTTTGTTCACTATATTCTATTGTCATATTTAAAATTTTAAAATCATGCAACTATCTTCAACTTTACTGATAATTTTTTATTTCATTTTTCAAGGATGATTTTTTATTTTTTCGAACTATATCTTTTTATCTTTGTTGCTAATTCACCTTTCATTGCTTTTTCTATAAAGTATCTTTCAAAGAACATTCCTTCCTTAAATAACTTGCTAGCGGTTTTATCAGAAACAAGATTTTTTTCAAAAATTTTATTTACAATAATAAATGATTTTGATAACTTTTCTGCCACATATTCACTATCTTGTGTTCCATATTTTTTAGCATATGCCATCCAAATATTATCATCTGTATCAATAACATTATACAAATAATTAGCAAAACACACATAAGGCATCATATCTGTTAAAATTGCAATATAATATTCATTAATGTTTGTTTTTTTAGCAAGTAAATCGATATGTTTAATACAAACTTCATCGTCAAGCTTATCTTTTATGTTTAAACCATATTTCTTAAACCTACGATACTTTGTCTGGTATCCAAGATACATTTCAGCTAACATCATAATATTATTTTTATCATTTATGTTTTTTTCAACAATTGCTCTCTTTTTTAGTTCAACACCAAGATTATATATATAAATAACATCTGGTTTCATATATAATTCATCAAATTGTTGTCTTGTTAATGTATTTTTTCTCATTCCTTGAATCATTTTCGATGACAATATTTTTTCCATATTTTTAGATTGTTCCTTCCATAATGAAATAATTTTATCATTTGCACCAGCGTGCTTAAACAATTTTACAATTTCTATATTAACAAAATTGCTATATATTGATTTTACTGACATATACTAATGTATTAACATTTATTATGTAAACCATATATTTTATATTTCAATAAAAAGATTTTTACATTTAAATAAATTAATTCTTGAAAATAAAAGAAAAAATTTTAAATTTCTTAAAAAAAATGTTAATGAATAAAGAAAATTTTCTTTTTTTAGTTAAAAAAGATAATCCAAGTTTTGCACTTGATGAAATATCAAGAGCATATGATTTTTGTTGCAACGCACATAAAGATCAAAAAAGAAAATCGGGAGAACCATATGCAATTCATCCTATATCTGTAGCTTTAGAAGTTTCTAAACTTAATATAGATGAAATAACAGTAATTGCAGCGTTATTACATGATGTTGTCGAAGATACACAATTTAAAAGAGAAAATATTGTAAATTTATTTGGCGAAGAAGTTGCTAGTATAGTAGATGGTGTTTCGAAGTTAGATAAAATTAAATTTCAACAAAAAGATATAAGACAAGCAGAAAATTTTAGAAAGCTATTTCTTGCAATATCAAAAGACGTTAGAGTTTTAATTGTTAAACTTTGCGATCGTATTCACAACATGAGAACTTTAGAATTTCAAAGTGAAGAAAAACAAAAAAATATTGCACTTGAAACAATTGAAATTTATGCACCTCTAGCAGAAAGAATTGGAATTCAAAGAGTAAAAAATGAACTTCAAGATTTATCATTCAAAATCTTGCATCCAAAAGAATATTCCGAAATAGAATTTCAAGTAAACGAACTAAAAAAAGATTTTGCTTCTAAACATATAGTTGAAGATATAGAACAACAACTTAATGACACATTAATGAGCTCTGGTATAAAAGCAAATGTTTTTGGACGTGAAAAAATGCCATATTCAATTTGGAGAAAAATGAAAACTAAAAACATACAATTTGCCGAAGTTAGTGATATTTTTGCTTTTAGAATTATAGTTCAAAGTGAAGAAGAATGTTATAAGGCACTATGGGCGATTCATACAAATTACAATGCAATACCTGGTAAATTTAAAGATTTTATTAGTATTCCAAAGAGCAATGGTTATCGTTCATTGCACACTAAAATAATGGGTCCAAAAGGAAGGATTGTAGATATTCAAATTAGAACTCAAGTTATGCACGATGAAGATGAATTTGGCTTAGCTTCTCATTGGAAATACAAGCAAGGAATGACGCAAGAAGAAAAAATTAAATACCTTAGAGCATCATGGATACAACGCGTATTAAGTGTTTTGCAAGATAGCAAACCAAATGAAATACTAAATGACGCAAAAACTGAAATTAAAGAGTCTCAAGTCATGGCTTTTACAGAAGACGGAGAAGTTATTTATCTCCCAAATAAATCTACTGTTTTAGATTTTGCCTTTGCTATTAATGAAAATCTTGGTATTTACTTTGATTATGCCATTGTAGATGGACAACAAATAGGTATTGATTACACTATTAAAAATGGCGATAAAGTAATAATTCATACATCAAAAAAATCATCTGTAAATAGCATTTGGTTAAACTACGCAATTACAGGAAAAGCTAGAAATGCTATAATTGAAGCGTTAAAATAAAATAATAAATCTCTATTTAATTGCTTTCTTGTTTTTCTTTTAGCTAAACATTATTTTGTTTCTATTTAAATTCAAATAGTATAGAACAACTTTTTTATTATCTCGCACAAAATTCCACATGCAAATAGCGCAATTATAACTGCCGAGATTTTATTTAGTAAAAGTAAAAATTTTATACTTATTTTTTTTCCAATTGTTGCAAACGTAACAACAATAAGCAAATGAGCTAAAAAAGCAGCGCTAATAGCGCCTGCAAACATTGATAAAACATTTTCTGAAACATTGTTTACAGATGAAAAAATAGACGCATAACCAACAATAGCCAACGGCGATGAAAGTGTTAAGCACAATAATTTTAAATAAATAACAACACTATTGTTTTTTACGTTTTTAGACTCTAAGTCCTTCTTCTTTGTTGTAAAAAAACCATATGCCAAGTATAGTAAAAAACATCCTGCAAAAATACCAAGAGCATAAACCAATCTTTCTGGAATAAATGATTTTACAGCATTTATAGCAAAAATTCCAAGTGTTATATACAAAATATCAACTGTAAAACACCCTAATGCAGCAATAAAACCTTTTTTATAACCATAGTTCATTGATATATTTGCATACGTCAAAAAACATGGTCCAACTGATGCAACAACTAAAAATACTGGACAAAAAATTTTAAAAAATATAGCAAAATCAAACATACAATTTTATAAAAAAATTAATTATTATTTTCAATTAAAATCCAATCTTTAAGTGTAAAGCTAAATTTTTCAGTTTTATACCATTTTTTTGGTGCAACAACAACTTTATTCTTGTTATCATTTAAAAAAGCAGCAATAAAACTAAATGTACTATTTGCAATAATATTGTGTTTACAATTTCTCATCAATTCTAAGTCAAAATATCCTTCCGTTTCGTCATTTACATCAACAAAAGTCATTGGTTTATTTAACTTAAGATTTTTCTTTGCCCAATTTATATCATTTGAAAACACAAAAAAATGAACATCATCCATGTTTTCAAAAATTTTTGCTGCTTTATTATAATAATCTACATCTAAATCATAATAGAATTTACTATTCTTGACATTAACAAAGTCACCTTTTCTTACATGAATTGATACAGAATTTTTTTTCTTCTTAATTTCTTGAAGTAATAAAACATTTTTTTTGTTTAAAGGAATTTTTAGTGTTAAATCTTTAATTAAATCTTGTCTATATTTAGAATATATTTTTTCATCAAAACATACCTGTTTTATCATTGTTCTATTTGAAAGTTTTTTATAATTTTTACCAAATACATCATTGCAATTAAGAGAAACCTTAGCTGTTTTTAAAAAATATCCATTATCGTTAACAATATTTAGATCAACACCATACTTATCAAGTACATATATTGCATGTCTTTGTAAACCTTTTTGTTTATAAAAATTATTATCATAACAAACTTTCATATTTGTATCTTTACTAATTATTGAACCAACATAATAATGCATAATCTGATTTGCTAATCCACCGCCAATTTTAATGACAACATTACAATTACGATTGTAATAATAAAAACCAAAAACTAATGCAAAAAACGCAAAAATGACCAAAATTGCTAAAACTTTAATAATTTTTTTCATTGCACATAGATAAAATTAATTGTTATTATAGTCAATTGATTTTTAAATTAACAATAATTTTATAGAAACATGAATTCAGATGCTTTATTTAAAATAATTGGTGATTTTGGCGATAAAATATTGTTTTTTGATGTTTTATTTTGGACAAATAAAGCACAATTACCTTTTTTAATATTTTGGCTCTTATTTGCTTCAATCTATTTTTCTCTAATTACTGGTTTTATTAATTTTAAAAAACTTCCAAAAGCAATATTATTATTTATAAAAGGAAAAAAATCAATTGATAAAAAAACAAAAACCGTTTCAAGTAAAAGTATAGTTTTATCCGCGACAGCTGGTGCGACAGATCTTGGAAGTATTTTTGGTATTGCTGGCATAATTTCTATAGGTGGTCCTGGAACGATATTTTGGTTAATTGTTGCTGGTTTTTTATCAACATCAATTAGATATGCTGAAGTTTTATGTGGACATAAATTTAGACAAAAAATCTTCTCTAATGGAAAAAACAATGGTTATATTGGAGGTCCACAAATCTATATTAAAAAGATTTTTAAAATGTATAATCTTCCAAAACTTGGTATTATTATTTCTACTATTTATGCACTAATGCTATGTGCATCAACATTTTGTTCATTGCAAATTAATCAAACAGTTCATATTTTTACACATATATTTCCAGAAATTGTAAAATATACATGGATAATTGCTCTATTTATTGCGGTTTTTGTAATTGCCATAGTAGCAAAAGGTTTTTCAAGTGTCGCTAAGTTTAATCAAAAAATTGTTCCATGTATGATTCTTATCTATATTTTTATAACAATTTGTGTATTTATTTCAAATTATAAAAATATAATTCCGGCTTTTTATTCCATTTTTACTGATGCTTTTAGTTTTAAAGCTGTAAATGGTGGTATTTTAGGTTCTATTATTCTTGGCGTTCAAAGGGCTTTCTTTTGCAATGAAAGTGGTATGGGGTCTGGTGCAATAATTCATGCAAACTCATCAAACAAAAATAGCAAAAATGAAGCAATTATTTCAATGATAACACCAATCATTTCCGTTGTTATCGTTTGTGCATGTTCAGGATTAATGGTTTTAGTTTCTCAAAGTTATAAAATAGGAAATAGCGGGACTGACTACATAATAAATGCTTTCTATAATACATACTGGGCGTTTAAATATGTTGTTTTACTTATAGTTCCTATGTTTGGGCTTACTACTGCAATAGCTTGGGCTTACTATGGATCAAGTTTATTTTCATCAATATTTGGAAAAAAAAAAGTTTTTATGTATTATGTAATTCTATTCATATCTTACTTTTTATGTGGTATGGCAGAAGATTTTGGTGCAATATTAAGTGTTGCGGATTTTTTAAATTTATCAATTGCAATTCCAAATATTATAGCATTAATCATGATGAGTAAAATAATAATCAAAGAAACACACAACAAAAAAGGAAATTAAATAAAAATTAATCTTTTTTTTACTTTTTTTGAATCAAATTTCTCGCAAAACATTTGTTTCCATTTTTCATTTAAAAAACTACTTAGTTTCGAAAATAAATAAAATATAATTCAAATTCATTTGTTATCTTTTTTTATTTTAAACTTATACCCAAAACTGCGTAGCGTGTTGTAAACATGAACGGCTGGTAAACCTATTACCGTTGTGTATTCACCTATAATTTTTTCAAACAAACAACAAGCAAAACCTTCAATTGAATATCCACCTGCTTTACCAATTCCTTGTTTTGTTGCGATATAAAATTCAATTTCATCAGGTTGAAGATATCTTGTTTTTAATCTTGCTTCCGATGTTTTTAAAGAAAATTTTCCTGTCGAAATATCAACTATATATGTCGTAGAATAAATTCTTGTTCCATGACCATTCATTTTTTGTAAATATCTTCTTACATCATCATCATTTTTTGCTTTATCTAAAATCATATTTCCACAACATGCAACCGTATCACCAACTATAAGTATTGAATTTTTGTCTATATTGTTATCATTTTTTATCATTTCGATTGCCTTTTGAGCTTTAGCTTTAGTAACTCTAATTGACATTTCACGAGGTTTTTCTTTTTTTATCATTGGTTCTGGCACATTAGGAACTATGATATAATCAGGCTCAATTAACATTTTTCGTAAAACATTTAATCTACCAGCCGATCCTGAAGCAAGAATAATTTTTTTATTTTTATCATCATATGGTTTCATATTTTTTATAAATTACTAAATATTGCAATTTCGACTAATATTAAATAAATTAAGCAAAATATCACAATATTTGAATTATTATATTTATCTTTTTCAAATGATTTTGAAAAAATATCTTTAAAATGACTTGAAATTGGCATTAAAAAATGTGTATATTTTGCATAAATAGTCCATATATCTTTATAATGATGAGATAAGATTTTATCATACTTTATTGCAGCAAATAAATCATTACACACAAACAAAATCATAGAAATAAACATAAAATATATATTTGAAACAATAATATTTAAACCAATTAATGATATAATTTGTGCTAACAACAAAGGTTGTCTACAAATAGCATAAATACCAGTAACTTTAATTTTTCCCATATACTTTGAAGTTTTTGTTGCAATAACTCTAACGCCAAAACCAAAAAACAATATCAGTGAACCAATTTGCGATGAGCTTGAACTAAGTGGTAAAAAATGATTATCAAATAAAAATAAAAGAAATACGACAAGCATCAAAATAATATAAGATATTGCTGGTATCTTAAATTCAAAAAAAGATACTAACCTGGTATTCATAAAAGAAAAAAATTACAAAAAAATATTTTAAAACCAAAAATCATTTCTTTTTTGAACCTTTTGTTGTTTTTTTAGCTTCTTTTTTTTCTGATATTTTTCTTTTTATTAAATCCTCTATATTATCAAAATTAGCTTCATCTAACATTAATTCATTCAATTTTTTATTTTTTGCAGTATAAATTACAACTTTTCCATTGTCATATACCTTAATAACATATGAATCTAACTTGAAAACAAATGGTTTTGGTTTTTCTTCATTTACACCAACATAAACACTATTAGCTTTTTTTTCATGCTTATCTTTTATTTTTCTACGAACAATCTCATCAAATCTTTCTTTTGCTTTTTCTCTATTATTTTTAAAATTCTTTCTTGCTTTAGCTAAACGAAAAACACCCTCCTTTTGTAATTCTTTTTTTAATGCTCTTAAAGCGCCTTGAACATCATTATTATATATAGTGACAGTTGCCATAACTAATTAAATGTAAAATAATGTTTTTTATTGTCAATAAAATATGTATAATATGTCTAAACACATATAATCGAGTCAAACTAAGCAAAAATAAATAAAATTCATATCTTCCACGCAGTAAATTAAAATAGTAAAGGTAAAATATGTCTTTTAATGAAATTAATACTGATTGTTTTTTTTTAGATGATAGCATCAACGATTCATATCATGGTAATTGTCTAGATTTTAATGAAGAAAATCAATCAAATACCATCGGTGAAATTAGACTATGGAGAGCGGTCTTGTTGCAAATGTTTGTCGATCTAAAAGTAAAATCAAATAATAAAAAATACAATTTTTCAAAACGAAAAGCATATGAATGGTTTAAATTACCAAAAAATAATGAGGATTTAAAAGAAGTTTGTAGATTATCTGGCTATGAATATCGCAAAGTAAAAATGATGGCCGATGAAATTATTGAACAAAACAGTGAAAATCAAAATAAAAATTATACAAAAATTTAATGTCCATCAGAACAAGCTTCATTTATGTATACACAAGCAAAAACTGAAAAAATATATGCTTGCAAAAAAGCTACAAATAATTCAAAAACCATAAGAATTGATAAAAAAGCAAATGGTAAAACTCCAAAAATTCCCATCATTATTACAAAAAATGCAATTACATCCAACATTACATGTCCAGCAATCATATTTGCTGCTAAACGAACAGATAAACTTATTGGTCTTACTAAATATGAAAATAATTCAAGAACAAATAACAACGGCATTAGCCACCATGGTGTTCCAGATGGTAAAAATATTTTAAAAAAACCAAAACCTTTTTTTGCAAAAGTTATTAACACACAAATAAAAAAAACAGCTATTGCTAAGAAAAAAGTTATTGAAATATGACTCGTTTGTGCAAACGATCCTGGTATTAAGCCAAACAAATTCAAAAGCAAAATAAATAAAAATATTGAAAAAACAAATGGTACATATTTTTTTCCAGCATTTTCAAGAGAACTATCAACTATGTTTCTTATTGTTAATAAAAACAATTCTAAAGCCGACTGTTTCAAAGAAGGTATAAGTTTTTTTTCTCTTATTAAAATAACACCAAAAAATAACGCAACAATAACGGTTGTCAAAAGAATAATAGAACCATTAGTTATGCTAAAATTATATCCAAAAAAATTAATATTAACAATATTTTCCAATTCAAACTGATGCATCGGATTTATTGTTCTGGTCATACTACAATTCTAAAGAAAATTATGTTACTTTTTTTAAAAAGCAAGAATAGTTTTAATTATTGATGCTATATATCTTTATCATTTGAATCTTCATCAAGAAGCAAATCTTCGTCTTCCTGTGAATATTCAACTTCATTAATAGGTGAAGGTTCTTCTTTTGCGATAACAGTTTGTTTTAGTTCTTTTTCATTGTTATTTTCATTATCTTCAATATTATTGTTGTCATTTAATTCAACACTTTCAAGAAGCAAATCTTCGTCTTCTTCATTATAACTACTAATATCTGTTTCTTCTTTTTTTTCTTTTGAATTATTGAGTCGCTGTTCAAGAATATCAATTTCTTCATTATTGTTTATAAAATCATTAGCATATTTATTTATCTCACTTTGTGTAACGCCATTGACGCTATGTTCTGTTGCTGAAATAAGCGCATAATAACATAATTTTTCAAAATCAGCGCCATTCTCCTTCGCAAGATCATGGAGTTTTTGTAATGTATTCATTAAATCTTGAGGTATAACACCTCCTTTTGTGCTCGATAACCATTCGGATTGAAAATGTACTGGATGATGCGCATTATCAGGATGTCCTATATATAACGTTACTGGTGATGTTTCTTGACCAAATTTACAAGGAACGGTAAACTGCTTAACCATTAAATAACTAAAGGCAAGTTAAATATTAAATTTCATTTGTCAAGATTCTAACAAAACGCCTAAAAACTTGACTTTTATTTTTGAAGAACGTTTTTTTTACTGAGGACGATTAGCTCAACGGTAGAGCAGCTGACTTTTAATCAGTTGATGTGGGTTCGACTCCCACATCGTCCACTTTTTTTTTAGAATAGATGCGGGATGGAGCAGTCCGGTAGCTCGTCAGGCTCATAATCTGAAGGTCGTTAGTTCAAATCTGACTCCCGCAACCATTGTTACTTAATTTTCTTGACAATTATACTTTACTAAAAAGGATGGTTTTGTGAAAGCTGTTTTACCAAAAAATTTTTTTAAAAATGCATTAGAAAATAATAAAGAAATCTCTCACCATGAACGCGCTTACAACGATCTTTTAAAAGTTTATGAAAAAAGATATAACGAGATTACTCAACAAGAAATAAAAAATGAACCTATAAAAAACAAAAATAAAAAAACTCTAATAAATAAATAATCAAAAATTTGCATATTTATTTTATTGTGCTAAAATAATTTTGTTTATTTTATGTCAGAATCTAACCATGAAGAATTTGAGATCTTGGAAAATAATAATATAGAGGATGTAAACTTCGAACAACAAAAAGAAAATATTAGAAAAAAAAGAGAAAAAATACAGTTAATTGATAACATACAAAAAGAAAAAGAAAAACTTCATGAAATAATAAATTCAACAAAAATAAAAAATATAAAAAAACTTGCTAAGCGATCCAAAGAAGACCCAAGAGAACTTTTTTTTTCAATGAGGAAAAAACGCAAAAAAGCTAAAAATAATTTTACCAATTTTGAGAAAGTATTAGAATTTGTAAAAAAAAAAAATATAACAAAAAAATTTATCAGAAAAATGATCATTTCAAACCCAAAAAGCTTATTCCTTAAGATGCTTATTGTTTGCGCATATGATAGCTCATTCACAGAAAAGGTAAAAGAATATTACAATATAAAAAAAGACAATCCGCGGCAAAAACAACAAATAAAACAAATATTTGAACAAAAATATTCACAGTTATACGATTCAGATAAAATGAGGCTAAAAAAAACAAAATTTAAAATTTGTTTTCCAAGAAAATTTATCTTTGATAATAAAATTGAAATAGATTTAAAAAAAATGAATAAAGATAATAAGCCAATAATAAGTTAACCTTAGCATTTTATTAATTCTTCGCTCTTTTTCGAATAAAAAATTGACATTATTGGTTTTAGCTGATAATTTTCAATAGTTTTAACGGCTAAATTAGACATCACAGAACTTATCATTTCTTCGTCTCTTGAAAAATCAACAAAATTCATTACATCGCCACTTTGCTTTTTATCAAGCACTGTTCCGCAGCCACGCATTTTTAAATCTAATTTTGCAACATCGAAACCGTTATTGTATCTTTTTAAAATAGAAAGTCTTTTTTTACCATCATCGCCTATTTTATCACTATAAAGTAAAAAACAATATGATTGCAGAGTGCCTCTACCAACCCTACCTCTAAGTTGATGCAACTGCGCAAGCCCAAATTTTTCAGCATTTTCAATCACTATAATTGTAGCATCTGGAATATCTATACCAACTTCTATAACAGTTGTTGACACCAATAATTGAATTATTCCATCTTTAAAATCATTTACAACGTCATCTTTATCTTTTTGTGTCATCTTACCATGTAAGATACCAATCTTTGTTTTTTCGATTTTTTTTTCTAATTCTTTTGCTCTTGTTACAACATCAATATAATCAAGTGTTTCGCTTTCTTCTACAAGTGGACAAATCCAGTACACTTTTTCACCAGCAGAAATTTTTCGTTTTATACCATCTATAAGTTCATCATATTTTTCATTAATATTTAATATCCTTGTGTCTATTTGAGGCCTACAATCTGGTTTATGCTTTATACAAGAAACTTTTATGTCACCATAAAGCGCCATAATCATTGTTCGTGGTATTGGCGTTGCTGACATCATCAATATATCAGCATTTTTACATTTTTCTATTAAAGATAATCTTTGTATAACACCAAAGCTATGTTGCTCATCTATTATAAATAAACCAATATTTGACAATTTTATTTTTTCTTGAAATAAAGAATGTGTACCTACAAGTATATCAACTTGTCCGAGTTCTACTTTTTTTAAAATATCTTTTCGTTTACTTTGTTTTGTTTCGCCAATAAATAATTCTACCGATAGTCCAAAACCAAAACACATTGTTGATATATTTGAAAAATGTTGCTTTGCGAGTATTGTTGTAGGTGCTATAATTACTACTTTATAACCACTTTCTATCGCATTAAACG
Organism: uncultured Rickettsiales bacterium; assembly: GCA_946413485.1. Classification (GTDB taxonomy): domain Bacteria; phylum Pseudomonadota; class Alphaproteobacteria; order Rickettsiales; family Deianiraeaceae; genus UBA4311. Next base: position 11,907 of record CAMKKS010000013.1, read on the forward strand.
CCGCCATTAAACCAACAATTGTTTTACCGCTTCCTACGTCTCCTTGTAACAAACGTAACATCTTTTTATCACTTGCTTGATCTTTGTATATTTCTTCTAAAGAATTTTGTTGATCTTCTGTTAATGAAAATGGTAAGTTTTTTAAAACCTTTTCTCTTATAGAACCATTACCAGATATAGAAATTCCTTGCTCTTTTTTAAATTTTTCACGTGCTTTTAAAATTGAAAATTGAAAACTAATTAATTCTAAAAAAGCAATTTTTTTTCTAAATTTAGAATCATTAAAAATATCATGAATAGAACTTGGAAAATGCAATTTTTTTATACTTTCTTTTGCCGAAGGCATAGAAGTATTTAATATAAAATCACAATTATCAAGTTGTGAAAAATCAAACATTTCACTATTCAAAATTTTTTCCATTAAAGAAATAATTTGGTTTTGTCTTACTCCGTTTGTCAAAGAATAAATTGGCATAATATTATCAATTTTTTCATCAATATTTACTCCTTCATATTCAAGCTGTTTAAGTCTATGAACACACATACAACCATGGACACCTTGTATTCTTGTTGTTATACTAGGATTTGTTATTGAGCGTTTTTTGTTTTTATCAATTAAAAGCTTTCCTTGACAAACTATACGTTGTCCTCTTTTATATTGAGATAATATAAATATTGGTATATTAAAAAAAACTAGATCAAGTTTATAACCATCAAATGTAGTTGTATTAATCACAATTGGTATATGTTTTCTAGCAGCAATATATGGTGATATTTTTGGAATTTTTACATCATCAATAGTTGTTTCTATAAGACAATATTCCTTTGCTTCTATTTTATCTAATGTATCAACTCTATACCATAGCTCATAATCTATAGGCACATGCATCACAGCATCTATAACACGTTCTCCAACAAGTTTTACAATCTTGTCAACCATATCTTGTTGAATAAGTTTAGTATCTTTTAGATTAGAAAAAATTGTTAGCGCCTTAGTTGTTTTAACAACTTTTCGCATTGTTGCTTTTACACATTTATATTGTTTTTTTTCTGATTTTTCTAAAAACATTTGTATTATACATAATTGAAATATAAATATTAATTTCAATTGTTTTTATTTTTGTTTTTAAGGTATTCAATAAGTTTAGCAAACGCATCGCTTTTAGAATACACAAACATTGATTTTTTTGAAATCGGTTTACTATAACAATCTTTGTCTTTTTTTTTATATAGTTGCCAAGGCAATGTTATGTGCGATAAATTACTTAATTCATCTCCACTAAATTCTGAAAACAATTTAATTACTTCGTCTAATAGATTAGTTACACAAGATGGTAAAACGCAACTTTTATCTTGATTATCACGACTAACTTTATAAACCGGGCCTCTATCCCAACTCATCGGCTCTTTGTCTATAAGTTGTTTGTCATATGTTTTTATACAAAAACACTCAGCAAAATAAGCTATTTTATGCACTTTTACAGGATAATGATATTTATTAACACGAATATTGTCTTTCTTTGCAATATAATTCAACACTTTTACATGATCAACCCCCCCCCCCAAGATTAAATTTTTTCTCTTATATTATTGGTTCTATTAATTTATATAAATATTTATTTTATAATTTTTTTATATAAAATAAATTTATATTTTTTAATTTTTCAAAATCAAAACGACTTGGCGATTTTCCACATCTAGATATATCAAATGCTTCTATTGCTTCTTCTTTAGAATATATTTCCTTTTCCGTGCCATCATTCCAACCAAGATGCAATAAATAGTTAAATACCGCTTTACTTAAATAACCTTGTTTTTGATAATCACTAACCGCGACAGCATGTTTTCTTTTAGAAAGTTTTTTCCCTTCAATATCATATATAAGTGGTATATGTGCAAATTGCGGAATAACAACGTCTGAACCATTTAACATTTTTATACCTGCTTTTTGTATTGCTTGATATATTAATATTTGTTTTGGAGTATTAGATATATGATCGTCGCCGCGTATAACATGTGTAATACCCATATCCATATCATCGCAAACAACTGCAAGCATATATGTAGGAGTTCCGTTTGACCTAATTAAAACAAAATCATCTTGCGTTTTGTTGTCAAATTCAATATCACCTCTAATTAAATCATGCATTAAAACTTTACCTTCTGGAATATTTAAACGAATAACTGGTTTAATACCTTTTGCTTTTGCTAAATTTATTTCTTTTTCTGATTCATCGCCTTTCCATTTTGAACCATCATATCTATAATATTTTTTCTCCAACGCACATTGTTTTTTTCTTTCTTCAATTTCTTCAGGAGTATCATATGCATAATACGCAAAACCTTTCTCAACAAGTTTTTGCGCTATTTCTAAATGCCTCGAATAACGTGTTGATTGTAAAACAATACCCATTTTTTCATCTTTATTATAAAAACAATCCTTTGATATATTTAATTCTTTTAAATAATCACTATCGTGGTCAAGCCCTAACCAATTTATTCCTTTAATTATCTCGTCTATTGCTTCTTGTGAATTTCTTTGCTCGTCTGTATCTTCTATCCTTAATAAAAACTTACCATTATTTTTTCTTGCAAAAAGATAGTTAAAAACAGCAGTTCTGGCGCCACCTATATGTAACATTCCTGTTGGACTTGGTGCAAAACGAACAACGACTCCTTTTGACATAGTTTTTTTTTAAAAAAAACTTTTTAAAAATCAATTAAAATTGCACACCAATCTTAATATATAAAGCACTATTATGATCTAATACATGTTGAAAAGAAAAACCAACTATGTAATATTTATTAAAAATAAGATTTAAACCAGCACCAAAAACAGCTTTTACTAAAACTTCACTACCTTTACCAATAGTTACATCAACATTATCTTCTTTTACAGTGTGCACCATTTTTGTCTTTATTACATTAAAACCAGCTATACCATATAACTCTAAGCTAAAATAGTTGCGATATAAATCAAAAGTATAACCACTAATTAAACTAAATCTTGCAAATTCTCTATGTTGATAATGTATATCTTCCTCATTCACTTTTTTTTTCTTTCCTGGTATATCTATATGTTCATATTCATTTGACATAAATGATATTTGACCATCTAAACCTAAAAATATTTTATCATTTATAAACATCTTTTCAGTAAAGCCTAATACTTCTGCCTCAACAAAACCAGTTACATCACCGGCATCACTTATAATCTCACTAATCTTTTGATTCAAAAAAGCTCCTCTTCTGTGACCATAATATATAAAATGCCTAAAAGATAATAATTGATTATTCACCTTAAAATGTTTTTTATTTGTAATTTTATCCATTAAAGAATCATTGCTTTCTTCTAAATTTTTAACACTTTCTTCTATACTTTGTAATTTTTTATCTAATTTATCTAGTTTAGAATTTATTTCTTTAAAATCTTCTGATAAAGCAGTAAGTTGATTGCTTAATATAATAATAAAAAAAACGACAACTTTTAAAAAGTACTTTTTCCTAACCATTCTCTAAATCAAAATCTGTAAATTCATAAAAAAAAGCACCAACTTTATAAAAAAGTTGATGCTTCGCAAAAACAATAAATTAAATTAATTATTTTCTTTTATTGCTTTTTTTAACTGGGTTTTTTAATTTCATACCCAATTTAACTTTAACGTACTTTTTTGCTGGATATTTAACCTTTTGTTTTGTACGTGGGTTAATACCAACTCTTGCTTTTCTTTCAGCATTTGTTAAGCTGAAAAAGCCAGTTAAAGCAACTTTGCTGCCTTTTGCAAGGTTATCAGCAATAACTTCAAAAAAACTATTGATAACTTCATTAACAACAGCTTTTGATTTGCCACAATCGGATGCAACTTCGTCAACGATTTGAGCTTTTGAAACAATACTTTCTTTTGCCATAAAACAAAAAATAAACAGTTTCTTATAAAAAAGCTTTTATAAATTGCAAGCTTTTTTTACAATTTTGTTGTTATTTTTTTGAAATTTTTAATATATTTATTTCAAATATAATTTATTTTATTAAATTTAAAATTCTTTTAACAGCTAAATTTGAGTTATCAAGACGCTCACCTTGCGTTATACAAGCAAGATCATTTATCACATACACAAGATCTTTACCTTTTTCTTTTTCATCTTCATTTTTATCTTGTAATAATTGATTTGCCATTTTAACAAGTTTATGTTTAGGATTTATTTCTAATATTTTTAAACTTCTTCTTTTAAGCTGTTTTTGTGCTACAAGATAATCTTCCATTCTACTATCCATAGAACCAGGAGCTACAGAAAGGCAGCTAGGACTATCTACTAACTTTGTAGTAATTTTTACAGCTGAAACTTTTCCTTCAAGCACCTTCATAAAATTATCAATCATTGTTTTTTCCTCATCTTGATTGACGTCATTTTGTTTTTTATCATCTTTTTTGTCTTGTTTTTCTAAATCCTTTAGATCTATATCGGCACGAGTTATAGATTTTAAATCTTTACCTTTATGATCATGAACAACGCTTGTCCAGAAGCTATCAACAACATCTGTGAAAAATATTACCTCAATGTCATTTTTAACAAAAACCTCCATTTCCGGCGATGACATCATTTCATTAATATCCTCACCAATAAAGAAATAAATTTCTTTTTGGTTAGCTTTCATGCCAGATATATACTCATCAAAACTAACTAATTTATCTTTTGATTTACTTGTATAAAACCTTGTCATTTTCATTAATGCTTCACGATCGGCAATACTTTCACATAAACCTTCTTTTAAAACTGATCCAAAATTTTTCCAAAATTCATTATATTGTTCTGGCTCTTTTTCGGCCTTAGCCTCTAGCTCACTAAATATCTTTTTTACCAAATTATCTCTAATTTTTGACAAAATCTTATTATCTTGTAATGTTTCACGGCTCATGTTTAAAGGTAAATCATTACTATCTACTATACCATAAACAAAACGCAAATAATGTGGTATTATATCTATATCTTTCTCACTGATAAATACATGACGAACATATAGTTTTATTCTCGTTAACATGTCAGGATGATATAAATCAAATGGTTTTGTGCTTGGTATAAATAATAAATTAACAAATTCTAAACTTCCTTCTACATTATTATGAATAACCATAAATGGTTTATTTGGCATATGACATAGGGAATGGAAGAAATTTTCGTATTGCTCTTCCGTTATCTCGTTTTTTGGTCTTAACCATAATGCCTTTTCGCTATTAATTTGCGTTGTTGTATTATCGTCAAGCTGCAGTGATATTGGAAAAGAAATATGATTTGAGTAAGTTTTTATTATGTTTTCTATCTTAAATTGATCTAAATAATTTTCTTGATCTTCATCTTTTATATAAACTTTAACCTCTGTGCCATATGGAATATCTTCTTTAAGCGTTTTAATCTCAAAACCGTCAGTACCGTTTGATGTCCAGATAAAACTTTTCTCTCCGTTTTTGGCACGACGTCTGGTTTTAACTTCAACTTTATTGCTAACCATGAAGCAAGAATAAAAACCAACACCAAACTGACCTATCAATTCATTGGCTGTTTTTTTGTCATTCTCTATTTTATTTAAAAAATCTTCCGTTCCGCTCTTTGCGATAGTACCAAGATGATTTATCAATTCATTTTCCGTCATACCAATCCCGTTGTCTTTAACGGAAATAAATTTCTCTTTTTTGTTTAAAATAACCTCTATTTTTGATTGAAAATCGCCCTCACCTTCACATTCACCTGTTGCAATCAAATATCTTGCTTTTTCACAAGCATCAGAAGCATTTGATATAAGCTCTCTTAAAAAAATATCTTTATTAGTATAAATAGAATGAATTACAAGTCTTAAAACTTTAGAAACATCGGCGTTAAAATCATGCATATAAAAAACCTTTACACTATAGAAATAATTTATTTTTTTCTTTTTCAAGTATAAAACAACAATTAATAATCACAAAACAATACATTCTATTGTTAATACAATTAAAATTTCAACAAGAAATAAAATATAAAAATATATATAATTCTCATACAAAATACTCGATACGCTATCTGTCGTTTTTGATAACATCAAAGTAACTGTTCTTAAATTAAATGTTTTTATAAAATTAGAAACAACCATTCTACTTGTAGAAAAAATTATGCAGACTGAATCAAATATTTTAACAAATAAATTTGAATATGTTCTTGGTAGCAAAAACGATGGTTGATTATCAAATTTTGGTAACATGAAAGGTGCTATTAAAGCAAAAGTAAACCCAGAAAGATAAAAT
>CAMKKS010000014.1 GCA_946413485.1 uncultured Rickettsiales bacterium
CTTACGCCTTCGCCAGGGTAAGAAGAATAACCGTAAAATCTATCGTTGCTTAAACAAGAAACAAGCTCGCAATGAACAAACTCAGATTTAGTAAAATATTTAATACATTTGTCTAAAAAATCATTTTCACATTTTTTAAATGCTATATACATAAATTTACCTCAAAAGTTTTTTAATTATTTATAAAAAGGCACTAGAAAAATCTTCCTAGTGCCCGCAAGGTAAGCCTTTAAAATAATTTTAAAATTTTAAAATTTTAACAAACCTTTAAGATAATTTAAAACTTCTAATTTAGCTAAAATTAAATCCTGTTTATAACCTGTAGATTTTAAATTCAGCTCTTCAAAACCTGTGATTATATCTTCGAGAACAGTCTCAGGATCGATTTCCGAGCTTTCTAAATATCCCTTAAGATAAAACAGAACCTGGATTTTAGCGCTCGTTAGAGCTTTATCGTCTAAAAATTCGAGGGAATTTTTAAGTTCTTCGACTAAACTGTCAATTTTATTTTCAATTTCAGAATTCATTTTTCTTCTCCCATTATCATTCTTTTTATTTTATTATAACATATAATGTTTATTTGTAAATATCTTTTTTAACGATTTTAAAAATAAAAAAGGTCCCTTTCGGGACCTTTGATTTGATTAAAGGAGGTAAAGAACAAAAATTAGAGCAAATATAACTGCAAAACACCTTTGAAATAAGCACTGATTTCAGCTTTAGCAAGAGAAACAGCGTTCAAATTTTCTTCGGCAATCTTAAGCTCAGAATTTAAAAGTTTTTCGATTTCAGCAACGTTAGAACCTAAACTCTGAATTTTTTCAACAAGCTTTAAAGACTCGGAAACAACTTCGTAGTCGGCACCTGAAAGGTCTTCTAAACGTTCGGTTAAATCTTCGATCATTAAAATTACTAAGCTAGCAAGATTAAAAGTCTTTTCCATAATTACATTTCCTATTTTTAAAGAACAACAAACAATTTATAATCAATCTTGATTATATTTTTATTATATCATAATTTTTTAAAAAGTAAACAATTATTTTTAAATAATCGATTAAATTTTGATCAATCAGATATAACCTTATTTTTTAATCAATTTCGATTATAATTATATTATATCAAGATTTTTTAAAAAGTAAACGATTATTTTTAAAAATTTGATCAAATTTTGATCAATTAAAAATATTTTAGATCGATCAAAATTTGATCAAATTTAAGAGCCTTAATAGATCGATCGATTTTTAACCGATTTTAAAAAATTTTAAAATTTTAAGAGCCTATTTAAGAGCCTTAATAGACTGGTCAAAATTCGATCAATCTAAGAGCCTTTAAAAATAGATCAAAATTCGATCAATTATAAAGACCTTTAAAAAATTTTAAAAATTTAAAGGCCTTCTTAAAAGGCCCTTAAAAATTATAAATTTTTAACTATCTGTTGAAGCTCTTGAATATAATAAACCTCTTGTTTAATGGCATTATTTTGAGCATGAGTATATATTCGTCTTTTTAAAGCGTTTAAACGACCTAGTGTTTCTTGATCAATCGGTTGATTATCTGGATTATCGATAGCTTCTTGAATCATCATACAGTAGGTTAAAGGGTGTTGAATTCTGTCCGAATTAGCTATCTTTGATATTTTTGAAATTATTAAATTTAAATCGTCTTTAAGCATCTTTATTTTCCTCAGAATCAAGGTCAGTTAAAATTTTATCAAAAATATTTTTAACAAGCTCTATCGAAGCTCTTAAATTTTCTTTGGGCATGTTAACATCAATATCACCGCTATTTAACCAGTAATAGATCTGGCCTAGGTCATCAGTATGATTGTTTATTCCCTTAAAAGATATCTCTAAAATAGGTCCTTGAGTGTTTTCCATCATTTAAAATCCTTAAAAATTTTTTGATATTCTTATATATAAAAAACTATAAAAATATTTTATAAAAAATCATCGATTGAAATAGAATTTGAATTTGAAACAAAATTATCAGGCAAATTCTCGGCAAGTTCAAAAAATCCGAATTTATAAAGATAATCTTTAAATTCTGAAATATTTATTTTGTCTTTTTCCTGGGTTTTTAAACTTAAAATTATCGAATTATAAATTTCAGTCGGAATATATTCCTGTAAAACAAGAATTTTATTCCTTTCGTAATTTTCTTTATATAATTCGTTTGAATTTAAAAAATCTTCAAGAGTATTTTCTTGAATCATTTTTTGAATCTTTTTAGAACCTAATTTAATATTCTTCCAAATATCTTTTTCATTCTTTTTGTTTAAAATATTAAAATTATCAGTTATCTGGGTTTGTTCTTCTTCTTGAAGATTTAAAAATTCTTTAGGTGTAATATTTAAATTTAAATTTTTTAAATATTCTTTAAAAGAATCTGAAAATTCTGTTTTTTCTGTTATTCTCGGTACTTCGTCGGCAACATCACCTAAAATAATGTGCTCTTGAATCCAATCATCGAGATTATCAGATTTTGTCTCAGCTGTAATATATTTTTTGGTTAAAGGTGAATATTGTTTAACATTTTTGTTCCTTTGAGCTTGAATCATATCTTTATCTGAAGATAAAATCAAAACTTCTTCTGTTTTCCCTAAAAATTGAGCTAAACAAAGAATCACATCATCGGCTTCAGCGCCTGAAACACAGATTGTTTTCCACGGGGTGTTAATTTTCAACTGATCTAAAAATTCATTTATTGCTTTAAAAATAACATCAAACGGAATTACAGAATGATCTCTATTTTCCTTTCGTTGTGATTTATAAGATTTTAAAACATCTTTTCGCCAGTTTTTTGTGTGAGAATCTAAACAGATAACTAGGTTTCCGTATTTTTTAAACATCTTTTGATAATATGTTAATGTATAAAAAATACTTCCTATTGTATTTTTTACTAAATCGTTGGTATTTTCAGAACTTTTTGAAGCTCCAAAAATATTTTGAAACATAATTGCAGAAAAATCAACTAAAATCATTAAAAAAATTTCCTTAAGCTTGAAACATAATTATTTACAAGCATAAAAAAGGACCCTTTTAGAAGGGTCCAAAAAAGTTAGATTATTTTACAGACCGAGAAGCTTGTTAATTTCGTCTTCTTCTTTTGAGATTGAAGGTTCAGCCACTGTTTCAGCCTTTACTTCAGGTTTAGCAGCAGACTCAATTTCAACATTTACATTTGATGTTTTTTCAGTGAGCTTAATATTTGAATTATCTTCTTTACGTGGAACTCCGTAAGAACCTCCAGCAATATATTGAAGCTTTTCGTAAAGAGCATCGTATGACAAAAATGCTTCAGGTTTTAACAAATCATTAAGATTATAACACTTATTCTTAATATCATCAAGAGCTAAAGCACCAGCTTTTTGAATTCCTTCAGGTGTAGAAACATCACCGTAAATTGAACCACCAGCAAAACCTACTTTTTCACATCTAATAAATGCGGAATCATCGTAAGTTGTCAAAGCTGAAGTCTTTTTAGCAATGAGTTTAAATACCCAACCACGAAGTGGATTAAATACTTCTTTCTTTTGTTCACCTAAAGCTAAATCCTGTTCAGAAGGTGTTACAGCAGCCTGAATTTTATCCAAAAGTCTCTGAGACATTTCATAAAGGAAAATCTTTCCTTCATTTTCAGGGCAAGCTGGATCTTTAAGAACCTTAATGTTTGCTACATATCTCTTGTTAGGGTGGAAAACCTTATAACCGTCTTTATCACCTTCGTTCCATAATCTTACAGAAAGTTCGTTAAATGGGCAAGGCTGATTGATTGAATAAGGACTCCAAGTATTTAAAAATCTCTTTTTACCGTCTCTTGAAACTGTAGTATTGATTTTAAAAAGCTTCTTAAAAACATTTTTATTAGCATCAGGTAAGAATGCGATAATCGCAGCACCGTTTCCTGAATCGTCTTTTGTTAAAGTATAAAATCTTTCGTCTTTTTCGTATTGTCCTTTCTTTTCAAATGGATTAGCGTTGTTAGCTTCAGTAATAGCAGAAAAATCAAATGCGTTAATATCAAATGTACTCATTAAAATAATCTCCAAAATAAATTTCAAAATTTTTCTTTGACTTTTTATCAATAATAATCTTTTAAAAGAAGTCTAACTTTTAAAAAATTTTTAAATATTCAAATTAGCTTTAGTAGGTAGAATAATCTTAAAGTCTTTAATTGATTTTGACTCTAAAAGAATTCTGTACTTTCCTTTAGCTTCATTATATTTAACCTTTACAAGATAATCAGAAAGTGGAAGTTTAGACAAAGTTAAAGTTCCAATTCCTGTTTTAAAATTCTTTTCAGCATTTTTATTTATAATAATCTTAAAAGAATTTGAACTCATTTTTTCACGGGACTCGGTTTGAACAAGATAAACACTTGAAATATCCGAACCTTCAACAACCATTGTATTTAATTCAGAAAAAACTGAAGTTGCGTTCTTGAGTTTTTTAAGCATCTCTTGAGTCAATTCAAATTCAAGAACTGAAGGAATTTTTTCCGTTAAAACAAATTGTTCTTCTTTCGCATCATATTGAGATAAAACTAAAGGTTTAGATAAAATATATTGAGCTTGTGTATCTTCATCATGAACTTTAATAATATTGTTTTCAATTTCAACCTCTCTTGAAGGTTTGAAAAGTTGAAACATATTTAAGAATGACGATAATTTAGCAATCCCTAATTCTTGATCAAAAGAATTTTTATCAAAGTTTTCAATATTAAAAGAATAAACAATATCCTTATCTTCTGAAATCCCGCAAGTTACGGGATATCTCATAATTATTGTATCGGCAAATTTGTTAATAACCTTTAAAAAATCAATAAAATTCGAATTTAACATCAAACTCTCCAAAAAAATCAATATGTTTATTATAATATCTTTAAAAAATTTGTAAATTATTTAAAAATACGTTATTTCATTTTCTGAACTTGTTCTTGACCGAACATAAATTGTCCAATTGCGTTGTAATATTCAAAATTGCTCTTAGGAACTAAAAGTTTTGTCTCTGAATAAATTCCCGAATTAAAGAATGCGGAACCACCACCTGAGAAAAACACGTAATCACATTTATCGAGGATTTTTCCGTATTTTTCTTCAATTAAAGCAAATAATGATTTAATATAATCTTTCTTAATATCTTTAATTTCATTTGTGTAGTCAAAAACATTTCCTCTTAACTTATAAGAAGATGTGTCCAAAATATCTTTAGCTTCGTGAAGAGTGATTTTTCTTCCGTGTTTTTCTTCAATTAAGGAAACAATTTTGGCAGCGATTTTCATAACGCCTTCATATTCAATTCCTTCAAAAACAGAAGCTGATGTTTTACCGTCAATAACTCTGTACAAATCAAGAGTATTCATACCGATATCAATACCGACAAAAGATGTCTTCCCTGTGAATTCTGTTTGAATATTAGGAAAATCGGTTCCATATTTGTCAATACAAAGTTTTGAGCCTGCACCCTGTGGAATCACATAAATGTTTCTAAATTCATAAGAAACATCATTTACAGTAAATCTTGACAAAGCATCTTTAAAAAATCCTGAATATTGAATTTGAGCTTTTGAAAGACCTGTTACAATTACATCAGGTTTTTCACCGATAATTTTCATAGCGTAAGTTAAAAATAACGGCGCGTAATATTCAAGATTTTTATATTCTGTAATATCAATTAAATTTTCTGAAGGAAGAGCTTTCGCATCTTCACCGACATAATAATCAAAATCTTTAAATCTGAAAATCTTCTGATCTTTAATGTATTCGTTAGCCTTTGTAATACCGATAACTGAATCAAATTTAAACTTCTTTAAAGGTTCTCCCGTATCATTTCCAAAAATAACTTTAACTGAACCATAACCAATATCAATACCTAATACTCTCAATTTTTTCTCCTAAAATTCAAGTTCTTGTAAAATATCATCAACTTTTGTTTCCGTTCTATCAGGAATTTTTGGTTTTTCAATAATTTCCTGTGAAACGGATTTTTTAGATTGATATTTTGACAAATCTTCTTCTTTAAAATCTTCTTTTTCTTTAGAAACTTTTTTAGATTTTTCTGGTTTTTCTGGTTTTTCAGTTTTCTCTTGAACAACTGACGTACCGTCAGAAAAATCTATCGATAATTTTTCAATATCCTTTGTACATGTAATGTGTAATTCAAACATTTTTTAAAATTCAATATCTGTCATTTCCTTGGGAATTTCCTTCTCAGTTTTTTCAGGTTCTCTTGTAGGAGGAACTGTTTTTACTTCGGTTATTCCTTTTTGAAAATCAATATGTAAATCTAATTTTTCAATCAATTGTCCTTCAGGCAAATCTTTAATTTCAATCAACATCTAAAGCACCTCAAAAATTTATATGAATATTATAAATCATTTAATCTTTTTGTACATCACCAAAAAATACGTTATAAAAAAATTTTTTTGTTATTCTTTATATAATAATATCAATAAAAAACTTTAAATAGAGTTCTAGTTTTCGATTTTAACTAGAACTTAAAAATTTTTATAACGTAATAGACTTTTCATAAATCTTCATTACGTTGTTTTAAAAATACGTAATGAACTTTTACGATTTTCTCATTACGTTATAATTTAATGAACTTATCATAATCAGACGGTAGCTTTTCAGGCAGAATATATTTCCCTGCTTCAAAAAACGGTGTTCGCGAATTTTTATAAAGTCTGTCTTTTAACAAGAAAACTTTATAATTAAAATCTGCTTCAAATTTTTCAACTGACATATCTAAAGTTCTTTTAAATAAAATTTGAGTTTTAGGAATTAAAACATTTGTTATCTCATCAGATTTAACTAGAGCAAGCTTGTATTTTTTCTGATAGTATCTTCCTAAATACCAGATTTTATGAGGAATCAACTTTGAAAGCATTTCAAGGTCAGTTTTAGATTGTTTAATATCAAAAATAAAAAATTCAGAATCCTTGACATCTTCGAAAGCATCATTTAAAATAAATTTTTGAACAAACTTTCCTTTGTCTGAATCTCTTCGGAAATATCTCATTTCGTCATTAAAATAGATAGGATTTACAGTTTGAACTAAAAACCTTTCATGAGATTGAGATAAAACGTCAAAATTTATCATCACCGGCGCTGTACTGATTTTAAAATACCAGTTATATGGCGCCAGTGTAGATATAAAAAGTTTAAAAGGAATATTATTATTTTTCAAAGCTTCTTTACACGAGTTAAAGAAGCTTACATCATAATAAGGGTCGATAGTTACAAACATTTATGTGTTAACTTATAAATTACCTTATCTAAAAACTGTTCTAGTTTTGCGCTTTTATTAGCTTGAACTAGAGCACAGTCATATTCAATATTGCTCTTCTCTTCTTTTGTAATAACATTTTCGTCAAGTAATTTTTCAAGTTTTTCTTTAAAATCTTTAATATTCATTTAAATACCTTTTAAAGTGTTTTTAAATCATCAAGCCAAATCTGCTCAACTGTTTGAGCTTCCAAAATTTTAATTTTATCAGAAAGATTGTTAATTGCTTCTTCTAAACTTTTGATTTTTTCTTCAGTTAACGAATAAATCGGCATGCTTAAAAGATAATCATAATTATTTTCTTTTTTAATCTCAGAAAATTTTTCTAATTGTTTAATTATAAAATCCTTAGATTTATTATTTAAAATAATCTTTTTATCTATATAAGCTTTAATGAAAAATAATTTACTTTTTAAAATCGAAAGTTCTTCCAAATATTTATTTAACAAATAATCTTTTCTTTTCTGTAAGAATTCTTTTTTAATTTTTACATAATAATCAAAAATCTCTTTTGCTGATTTAAAAATAACAATCTGATTATTTTCGTTAATACACGTAAAGTTTTCAGTTACAGGTTTAATTAACTTTAAATAATCCAAAGTACATTCAACATTCCTTGGTAAAAACACTCTGAATTGAAGTTTATTCTCACCGTCAGTTTCGTCTTCGTACCTTAAAATTTTCTTTGAATCTTGAAGAGAATCAAGAACCTTTAAATATTCCTGTAAATCATACTGAAAAGGAATCTCTTTAATTAAGTATTCATTTCCCTTTACTTTTTCAATTTCACCTTTAACTAACCATCGATTTTCAACTTCTTTGTCTTTTTCAAAAGTACCGCTAAAACCGTTATAAAAAGGTTCTAAAAGATTTTCTTTAGGTTTTTTAGAATTTAAAATATCTTTAAGATATTTTTTAATATTTTCAGGGTTTCTTCCTAAAATTTTCTGAGCAAATCCTGAGGAAACGCCTTCAGAACCGTTAATTAAAAGCATCGGTAAAATAGGAAGATAAAATTTAGGTTCAATAGGAAAACCTTCAAATTCCTGTTTTAAAAGAATATTATCGTCTTCATACTTAAAAATTTTAAAAAAATCTTTTGAACCGTTAGCAAAAATATATCTTGGTGCTGCGGACTCATTCACAGACCTTGTTCCAAACGAACCTGATTTTTCAATCAACGGTAGATTGTTTGTCCCCGCAAAATCCTGGCCTAAAGTCACAACAACACCTGACAAATCGCCGTGAAGATAGTCTGAATACTCTGCACATTTATTAGCCAGCTGAAGGACTTTAATTTTCTCTTTAATTTTCTTATCGTGAACAGTAAAAATCACTTTCCTGGCAGCATTTTTCAAACCGTCAACACACGACGCAATTTTACGCAAGTTATCGTAACTTGCGTAATTTACTAACTTCGTATTTAAAAAATCTTCAATTCTCATTAGTATTTGTTTTTAATCCTTTCGAAATTTTCGTTATTTTTATAATAATACAACATAAACAAATCTTTAGCTGAAACTTCACAAGCAATCATCATATTCATGAAAAAATGAAACATATCGCAAAGTTCAAGCTTAAATTCTGTTTTCTCTTCTTCTGTTAAATCTTCAAATTTTTCAGACCTTAATCTGTCATAATCCGCTTTCCACTTTTTCCACAAAGCTGAACGCTGTTTAACAGGTTTATTTATACCCGCTAAAGCATCAACTACTTCTCTAAACTCATCATCAAGCGCAACTTTATTATCTCTCAGCCAGTCATACTTTTCCCCTAGAGTCTTCAGACCGTTCACATTTTGAATCTTCGGATTTTTCACAAACAATGCTTCTTGAAGTTTTTTCTGCATCATCAACATGATTTCGAATGGATCGTTCAAATTTTCTAAGAGTGAAAAATAATATTTTTCTGCGTTTTGATTGTTTAAACATTCTGTCATTGTAAATCCTTTAATAAATTATATAATTTTTCGATTGTCTCTGTTGTTCTTGAATAATCGTTTTTAAAATAATAATCAAAAGTATAATCATTCAAATCATTTTCTGAAATATGAGAACATGATTGAATAGAATCTTCTGAAATTATTCTAACAGCAATTTGAGAAGCACAAACAAATTTATTTATTTGTATTTCGTCTTTGAATCTTAAATCTGAAATTATTACAACATCAGGATTTTTCTCAATAATTTCCTTTGCAGTTTCCTTTATCCAAAAAAGTTTGTCAATTTTACTTGTAAAAATATCAGTTCCAAACTTTTGAAGTAAATTCCTCATTGTTAAACCGTTTTTAGTAAACGGTACTTCAGAATTTTTTAAATTATTCAATTCTTCTAAAGAAAGATTAAATAAAATACAAAGATACTCTTTGAGTTTATCGGCAAATGCGGTTTTAAAAACTTTTAAGCCGTCTTTTTCTAATCTTTCTTTTAAAAGTTGAGAAAGATAGTCCTTTCCCGATCTTGCTTTTCCCGAGATTAAAATTATTTTCACTTTTAAACCTTTTGATAATTAAAACAAAACTTCGATAAAACTCTCATAGATAGCTCCATTTTGATTTATTTCGCATTTTATAGCTTTTTAGAATATATACCTATATCTTTATTATAAAGCATTAAAAATGAGCTTTAAACGCGAAATAAACACGTTTTAAAATAAATCTTTAATAAATTTATACTTTTCAACAATTTCAGAAACAGTTTTATTTTTTAAATGTTTCTGAAGTTCAATCTCAGCATATTTTAAGTTCTTAAAATAATTTAGGACGTGTTTTGCCATAGGATCGATTTTTTTAATTTCCGCAGAAAGCTTTTTACTTTGAGCAATTTTGTTCATTCTCACAATTGAAGCGGATTGAACAACATCTAAAAACTCAAGAATTAAATCCTTCTGTTTTTCGTATAAAGGTCGTTCTTCCTTCGGAATCATTTCAAGGAATTCCGTAAAATCAACGAACTTATTTGAAAGTTTAATCAATCTAAAATATTCAGGATTTAATCCTTGAGCTTTAAATTGATCGTAGTAATAAGCTCTCATTTTTTGATTTTCAACTCTTGTATCAAGAGTCTTCTTAAAAACATTATCATTAAGATAATCCGCATAATTTTTCAAAACTTCTTCTAACTTCATTTTTTACTCCGTAATTTTTTGTATACTTTTATTATAACGTATTTTTACCAAAAGTAAACGTATTTTTATCTGATTGGTTATTTTTTGATCAATTATTATAATATTTGGTTATTTTTTGATCAATTCTAGTTTAAAGATTGAAAGTTCTAGAATTTTTGAAAGAGTTCTAGTTTTTGGATTTGAGTTCTAGAACTAGAAAATTCGATATTAAAAGTATTTTATTATATTCTTTATATAAAGAACCTTGAAATTTGTTTTTGAAGTGATTTGAAGAGAGTTCTAGTTTTATACTAAAAGTTCGGGTTTTGAGAGAGTTCTAGAACCGTTAAAAAATTAGATATTAAAGCTTTTATTTAAAATATTTTTATAATATTATTATATAAGGAAATTGAATTTTTTTTTTTGATAGTTCAAGTTTTTATTTTGAAAGTTCTAGTTTTTTCTAGTTCTAGAACTTAATTTGAGAGTTCTAGTCTCGATACTTGAGTTCTAGTCTCGATACTGAGAGTTCGAGTTTCAAAATGAACAGAACTGTTTTGAGTTCGGAGCGTTTTGAACCCTCAAAAATAGCTTTCCGAGGTCGATTTTAGCTTGATTTTAGGGATTTTGCTCAGATTTGAGCTTAAATTGAGGCAATTTTGATCAAAAACTCATTAAAACCTGACGTTTTTCGTCGCTTTTAACCAAGATGCTTAAAAAAACTCTAAAAAATACCAAAAATTTTTTATAAAAAATTTAAAATTTTTTGATATTTTTTAGAGAAAATCTGGAATATTTAAACTTTCGTTTCGAGCAAGAACGCTCTTAAACTGATAGATTAAATCACCTTCAGAAACAAAAGTTTTAAAAACATTTTTTAAAGAACCAACAAAAGCTTTGAATTTTTTGTTGTGTTCTTCACAAATTGTTAATAAAGTATTAAATACTTTTTCAAATTCAAAAATACTTTTGGCAACAGCAAAATTGTCATGTTTTTTCTGACCCTTCAGCTGCTGTAATGATAAATCTTTAGCTTTTTTAAGATATTTTTTTCTTTTAGCTTCAAAAGTGAATCTTGAAGTAGCATATTCTTTAAGAATATAAAAATATCTTCCTAAATCATTAAGTGATTTTTTATCAACATTAAATGCTTTAAGAATCTGTTTTTTAATAAAACCGACATTATGATTTAAGTTTTTTAACATAATGTCAACAAAACAAATATATTCAGGATGAGATTTTTCAATTTCCTTCATTTTATGACGTAAGGAAATTTTGCGGTTCTTAATATAACGACTCTCATCACCAAGTTTCTTGGCAACGGCCTTATATTCAACTGTTTGACGAACTGCATATCTCATATCTAAATAATTTCCTTGTTTTTATAA
Organism: uncultured Rickettsiales bacterium; assembly: GCA_946413485.1. Lineage (GTDB taxonomy): Bacteria > Pseudomonadota > Alphaproteobacteria > Rickettsiales > Deianiraeaceae > UBA4311. The sequence goes on from CAMKKS010000014.1 coordinate 11,779, forward strand.
TATTTATAAACGGCAAATCTCAAAATTCACCATTTTTAACAACTTTTTTCAACGAAAAATAACGTATTTTTATAAAATCTTATCTTCTTTATATTTACAACCTCGACTTTCAAGAAGTTCTTTTGTATCTTGAGTGTGGATTTTATAATATTCTTCAGAGCAGCAATGAAAAATAACAGCATCAGTTCTAATCGGGTACCAGGATTTTTCATTATCCATTTTTCGATTATATTTTAATCCAGCGCTTCGAAACATATTACAATCTTCGTGAAAAGTAAAAGTACAATTAAATTCTCTATAATTGTCTGGCAAAATGGTTCTGCCATCGTATTCTTCTGTTAGAATTTCAATATTTCCAACTTTTTTCTTAATATCTTCGAGTTTATCAATTAAATCTTGTATCAGCATTTTTTAAAAGTTCTAAAAATTTTTACTTTATATATTATATCAAAAAATCTTTAAATTAAAACTCTTAAAAAATACGTTATAAAAGTGCCCTGAAAAAATTCAGAGCACTTTAAAAATTATTTAATCACCGATATAATTAGCATTCTGAGCAAATGAATTAGTATGACCTAAAGTGCTTTCAAAATCCAAAGCGTAAGCATAGGTTTTTGAAGTGGCTAAAAAATCACGACCGATTTCACGCAGAATAATAGCAATGATATTATCAGTAAGGTTTCTCTCATAAAAACTTTTACATTTTGTTTTAACAACATTGTCATTACTCTTTACGAATTCAACAAACCATGCTGGATAATAAACAAGCTGATTAAAACAATAATTTTGTCCTTTAATCTTATATAAAGTATTAAAAGAACCTTTAACCTTGTAAAAATAATTGATAATCTCATCACCTTCAACAGGATTAAATTTAGAAGAGATTTTTACATCGTCTTCTGCTATTATGACTCCTTCACCTTCAGGAACCTGCTCGCAGATAGCAACCAAATTATCCCAAAGATTTTTGCCACCTTTGTAAACTTCAGCGTCAATCTGTTCAGCCAAAGCTTGAGCGTTTTGAGCTCTTTCTTCAGGCGCATTTTCAAAAGTCATAATAAATTTTTTCATTAAATTACCTCTGAGACATTAGTATTTGGTAAAATTCTTGTGAATAAATGATCTTCATTTTCAATCCGCTCTCCCTCAAATACAAAGTTTTCAGCATCAAGTTTAAAGAAGTTATGACCGTCTTCTGAAGATGTTGAAAGGAATGTATTAAAATATGTAGGAATCTCATGTTTAGGAATGAAAACATCCAAAGTTTTGTCTTCTTCTTGTAAAAAACTAGCAGAAACAGGAATCAAACCAACATAGTATGTTACATCGTCAATAACCTGTGTTTCTTTATAATAAGCTCCACGAATAAATGGATTTTGATCATATTTATATTGAATCTTACTAAAGAAGTTGCGAGGAACAAAGTCTTGAAGTGAATAACCAAATTCTGAAATAGCATCTTCAGGTATAGCAATCTTAATTGCGTTTAAAACAGTGAAGCTTTCAGTTTCAAATGGATTGAATGAAGAAGACTGAAGGTTGATTGTTTTACTTTCAGAAGCAGTGAAGGTTCCTAAAGTTTCACCATCTTTCTCAAGAGTTAAAACACCATTTATAGCTGGCACATCGCTTGAAGTAATAAATCCAGAATCATTTGTCAAATCAGAAGTTTTAGTAGGAACTGTGATATTTTGTAAATCTTCAGAAGTGATAAATCCTGAATCGTTTGTTAAATCTGATGTTCTTGTAGGAACTGTGATATCTGGTAAATCAGAAGCAGTAATGAATCCTGAATCATTTGATAAATCTGAAGTTTTTGTAGGAACATCGCTTGAAGTAATGAATCCTGAATCATTTGTCAAATCAGAAGTTTTAGTTGGAATTTCTAAATCATTCAAAGTAACAAAACCAGAATCATTCTGAAGATCTGATGTTTTAGTAGGAACTGAGATATCTGGTAAATCATCAGAAGTAATAAATCCTGAGTCATTTGTCAAATCTGATGTTTTAGTTGGAATTTCAGTCTGAGGCAAATCATTCAAAGTAACAAAACCAGAATCATTCTGAAGTTGAGACACTTTAGTTGGAACATTCACAGAAGGAACATCATTTAAAGTGATAAATCCTGAATCATTTGTTAAATCTGAAGTATTTGAAGGAATATCTAAATCATTCAAAGTAACAAAACCTGAATCATTTGTTAATTCAGAAGTTTTAGTAGGAACATTTAAATCAGCATTTGTTAAATATCCGGCATCGTTAGTAAATTCAGAAACATTAGTTGGAACAGTTGGAATATTAACATCAGCAGAAGTTAAATAACCTGAATCATTTTGAAGCTGAGATACTTTTGTAGGTACATTTAAATCAGCAGAAGTTAAATAACCTGAATCATTTTGAAGCTGAGATACTTTTGAAGGAACATTAACAGAAGGAATGTCATTCAAAGTGATAAATTCAGCATCGTTATCCAAATCTGATGTTTTTGTAGGAACTCGAATATTTGCGGATAAATCAGTTTTTTGATTAGCTGAAAAAGCGGTTAAATATTCACCATTCACATTCAAAGTAAAAATACCATTCCCTGGGGTTAAACTGTTTAAATCAACCTCGAGATTGTCACCGGTTACACGGTAGTTTACCTCTTGACCATTGTATTTAATTTTGAGGCTTGCGTTTTTGTTAAGATTATTTAAAATCTCAAAATTATGGTTTACTTCACCGCCCCAATTGATGTTTCTGTCGTTAACAACATAAACATTGTTTGAGAGTAAAGTAATTTCGCTGTAATTATTTTCCATATTTACTCCTTGTAATATCTATTTTATTTATCTTTTTCTTATAATAAAAAAGACACTTTTAAAAAAGTGTCTTTAAAAAATTTAAAAATGAAATTTATAAAAATTTAGTAACGTTAATTCCTTTTTTCTTTAAATCTTCAACCGAGATTTCAGTTCCTTCTTCCCATCCACAATGTGGGCAGACATCAGAATTTATTATTCCTGTATAACCACAGATCGGACAAACATCAAGATTATGATTTATTGAAAAATACGAAATTCCACAATCTTTTGAATATTTAACAAGCTTTTCGATTGCTTGAACATTCTGCGTTGCGTCTCCGTCCATCTCGATATAAGATATCGCACCGCCATTACAAAGGTTATGGAACGGTCCTTCAAGCTTCATTTTTTCAGCTGCTGTTATCGGAAAATAAACAGGAATATGGAAAGAGTTAGTGTAGAATTTTCTTGATGTTACATTTTTGATAATTCCAAACTTTTCTTTATCAATCTTTGTAAATCTTCCTGAAAGACCTTCCGCTGGGGTTGCGAAACAACCAAACTGCCAGCCGGTTTCAGAAGTAAACAAATCTGTTTTCTCTCTCAATCTTGAAACAATCTTAAGAGCTAAATCGTAAGCTTCTTTTGACTCGCCGTGATGTTTTCCTATTAAAGCAACTAAACATTCTGCTAAACCTAAAAATCCGATAGCTAACGTTCCGTGTCTTAAAATCGGTTCGATGCTGTCATTAGGGTTTAAATCTTCAGAACCTAAGTATGTTTTTTGACCAGCTAAAAATGGGAAATTAAAAGCTTTTTTAGTACATAAGAATTTTACTCTCTCTAAAAGCTCGTCGCGAGCATCTAAAATCATATTATCAAAAAGTTCAAAGAATTTATCAATATTATGATTTGCTAAAATACCTAATCTCGGCAGATTGATTGTTGTAAACGCGATATTTCCGCGGTTTGTTACTCGTCCTGTTCCGTCTAACTGAGCTAAAGTCTTTGTTCTACAACCCATTGTAGCAATTTCAGTTTCAGGCTTTCCTTTAACATAATATTCAATATTACCTGGAACATCAATATTCACAAAGTTAGGATATAATCTTTTAGCAGACACTTTACAAGCATATTCAAACAAATCAAAATTTTTATCTTCAGGATTTAGGTTTACACCTTCTTTTGTTTTGAAAATTTGAACTGGGAAAATTGATGTTTCGCCATATCCCAAGCCTTCGTCAGTCGCTCTTAAAATATTTTTGATAATCAGTCGACCTTCGCCGGTTGTGTTTGTTCCATAATTGATCGAGCTGAACGGTACCTGCGAACCCGCTCTACTCTGCATAGTATTTAAATTGTGAATAAATGCCTGCATTCCCTGGTGAACTTCATTATCTAAAAGATCTACGGCTTTATTAACAATAAAATCTGTTTTTTCTTTTAAAAGAGATCTTAAAAAATTTTTTAAATCAAAAAGATTATCTAAAACAGATCCAGTTTCATTAAATTTTTCTTCTAAATAATTTTTTAATTTATTATCAGTAATTGAAATTCCTTCTGATATTTCAATACATTCTTTTAATTTTTTATAAAAGCTTTTAACAACATAAGGGCAAAGTTCATAATCAAATAAAGGAATTCCCTGACCTCCAAACATATCATTCTGATTTGCTTGAATAATAATCGCAGTTATAGCTAAAGCTGAAGATATTGATTGAGGTTCACGAATAATACCGTGACCTGTTGAAAATCCGTTTTTAAGAAGCTTCTTAATACCGATATTACAACAGTTAAAAGTACAAGCATAAAGATTTAAATCGTGAATGTGAAAATCGCCGTTGTCATGCTCGTAAGAGAACTTTTTTGAAATTAAATATTGTTTAACATACTGTTTTTCTGTTTCAGAACCAAAGAAAAGCATCAAACCCATCGGGGCGTTGCCGTTTACGTTGGCGTTTTCTCTTTTTAAATCTGAATCTTTAGCATCGAGATTTAAAAGTTTGTTAAAAGTTTTTGTTAAAGCAGAGTTTGCGTTTCGAGCATTCTCTCGCTGATTTCGATAAAGGATATAAGCTTTAGCTGTTTCATACATCTTTTTGTTAATTAAAGATTTTTCAACAGCATTTTGAATCTCTTCAACATCTTTTAAAGATAAAAAATGATTTTTAAAATATCCTAAAACATTTTTTATATTTTCTTCATAATTTTCAGATGTTTCTCTAAATGCTTTTCTAACAGCATTTTCAATTTTGGCAAAATTATATTCTTCTTTTGTTCCGTCACGTTTTGTTATAAATTTCATTTTTTATCCTTATCTTAAGAC
>CAMKKS010000015.1 GCA_946413485.1 uncultured Rickettsiales bacterium
AGATCAAGCGCTGCGACATATCCAGGTTTATTTACAATAATAAGAGATTTATTTACTTCTTTACCTGAAAGTTTAGCTCGTAACTATAAATCTGGACGTTTTTCATTTAATGTTAAAGGCGGTAGATGTGAAAATTGTCAAGGCGATGGAATGGTAAAAATTGAAATGCATTTATTAAATGATGTATATGTTAAATGTCCAATTTGTGATGGTAATCGCTACAACAAAGAAACATTAGAAATTAAGTATAAAAATAAATCAATTAACGATATATTAAATATGTCAGTAAAAGAAGCAATGGAATTATTTACAGAAGAAATAGCAATACAAGAAAAACTAAAAGCTCTTTACAATGTTGGTTTAGATTATATTAAGTTAGGACAGCCAGCAACAACTTTATCCGGCGGTGAAGCACAACGTATTCGTTTAGCAAAAGAACTTTCACGAAAAGCAACAGGTAATACACTATATATATTAGATGAACCTACAACAGGATTGCATAACTGCGATATAAAACAATTACTAGGTGTATTGCATACACTAGTAGATTATGGAAATACGGTTATTGTAATAGAACATAACTTAGATGTTATCAAAACAGCTGATTATGTTATAGACATTGGTCCATGCGGTGGCGATGAAGGAGGTTATATAGTTGCAGAAGGTACACCGGAACAAATACGAGATAATAAAAATAGCATTACAGGAAAATACTTAGCAAAATTATTGTAAATTTTACAATTTATATTTGTATTTCTTTATTGCTCTTTGGAGATATTGGATTAATGATGGTTTTCATTTCTCTATCATAACTCGTGCTCAATTTAGCACCAAAATTTCTTTTTATAAAAAATTTAATTATTTTTTCATTTTTTCGATCATTCTCATTTTTTCCCTCAACATTAACACCATATCTTTTTTCACTTTCGATTCCCATAAACAATACAAGATTATTGTAACATTTTTTAGAAAAAGTGCAAAAAAAATTTTAGACTTTAATATTTAAACCTTGTAATGTATGCACCAATAAATCTTGAAGTATCTTCAAGATAATCACTAAGAAGTACTTTTTTTACTTTTCCTTGTTTTTTATTAAGACCTTTAACGCCAGAAGCATGAATAAAATAAACTTTTCCGTCTTCAACATCTAAAATACCTAAATGACCTATAATTTCTTTTGCTTTACTTCTTAGTTGTGGTTTTTTCACTAGAAATAAAATATCTCCTGTTTTAATTTTTGATATTACTTTTTTATCAGAAATTAATTTTTTCTTTGGCATGTAATAAAATGTTTTATAAGCACGAGTACCTTCTACGATAGACATCTCATTATTTGAAAAAATACTTTTCCCCCATTTACCACTAAAAATCATATCTTCGCTATAATCAAATCTATCATCGTAATTTATAACTAATGATTTTTCGTCAAGTATTCCTTTATGATGAAAACGCTTATCTAAACCAATTTCAAGGGCTTTTTTATTATCACCATCGGCAAATGCTAATTCAACCGCTCTAAATACTAAATACATACAATCAACTTCATTATCAGCAATAATTCTCCTACTATGAACATATAAACCAATTGGTATTCTATCATATGGTGTTCCTATAAAACTATTTGCATAAAAAGATATTTTTTCACCAATATTCATATTTAACTCTTTTGTTGATTTAAAATTTCTTTCATATTTCGTGCAAGCTGAAACTGAAAAAATTGCTAACAAGATAAACAATATTTTTACTCTTTTTAAAATTTTCATATCACATTAATAATTTTGGTGCCCTAAGAGGGACTTGAACCCTCACGTTCTTGCGAACAGCAGATTTTGAGTCTGCCGTGTCTGCCATTCCACCACAAGGGCACACACAAGTTTCATATTAAAAACTTTTTATTGTCAAGATATGCTATACCATATCTTATAACAATTAACAAATCCAAAACTTTTTAAGCCAGTCTGTTTTTTTACAAATTCTTTGTGGTCTTTTAAAACTAAAATATCCATTAATTGCTTCACGAGGTAAAGGATTACCATGGAACACTAAAATTCTTGTTTCATTAGATGGTTGTTTTGGAGTTATAAATAAATTTAGAGGAAAACTATACATACAACCATGTTTAAATGATATAGCCGTATTTTTTTTCCAATACTGGAGTATACCCTTTTCTTTCATCTTCCAACTCAAATATTCTTGTTCATTACGAAAATTTTTACAAATTTCTTGAAAGTTTGACTGAAAATAATCAATAACATCAGGATGTTCGCCAATATTGAAACGATAACAAGCAGAATTACCGACATAACTATTTTTCTTGTATCCCCAATCTTTAATTATTCTAAAATCACCATCTTCTTCAAATAAATAATCTATGTTATTTACAATAACAACATCAATATCCAAACACAGCGCTTTACCGCTTAAATCTCCTAATTGTTTATTAAATACACTTAATTTTCTCCAACCACGTTCAGGTCCATTAGGAATAACGATATGTGGTAATGGAAAAACTTCAATTTCTGGTCTTAAGCCAACAGGATTATCAGTAAAACAAACAAACCTATATTGAACTGTTATATTTTTTTTAACCATTTCATACAAACGATTAACATATTCAGAATCAAATTTTGTGCCCCATTTTATGCACACAATATTATTTTGAATTTTGTCTTTTTTATCATTTGTCATAATGATATTAAGTATTTCAATAATTAATTTGCAAGAACTTGTTGTTTTTATGAAATAACAAAAACAATATCTGCGCTATATATATTTTCATTTTCAACGCAAAATTTACCATTAATATTTTTTATAGTTCCTACAATTATACCTCTCATTGTAAGATTTTCAAAGCCAGATGTTATAACTAGATCACCATTTTTTGGTTTCTTATTAGAAAAATTTGAAAACACTATTTTACATCTTTTGTCGTTAATTCCATACACAATACCATCACTTTCACCGGAAAAAACAGGAATATTTGAAGAAATATCTAAAATCAATTGCACTTTAGCTGTATATTTATTTTTTTCAATTACCCTACCGATAAGAATATTATTTTTATCAATAACTAAATCATTTTTTTTGATCGCATCAACAGATGTAATTATAATATATTTTTCAGTTGGAGTAATATTAATATATAAAATATCAGCAACATGCTTGATGTTATATTTTTCTTTCATTTTATGATAAAAAATATTTTTATTTTTAATTGAATTAATTTCATTTTTAAGATTTAAAATTTGTGAGTTTAGCTCAATAATTTTTTTTTTCTGCTCTGATATAATTTGAATATTTTGTTTTTTTTTTTGAGATATAAAATATTTTAATTGCATACTAAGAGTATAAGTTTTAAAGCTCTTATATTGAATTAAAATTAATGGTAATAACATAACACATGTTATTATATGTATTTTATAAAAATATCTCTTATACATATTAATTTATAATCATAATAAGTTTTTATTTGCAAATTTTAAAAAAAAAGATATTATTAAATATATGATTGATATTAATTTTATAAAAAAAATACTTTTGAAAAATTTTACATTCATTGTTTTTCTTTCCGCGACATTGTTTGCAATTATATTAACAGCTTATGTTACAAGGCATTTTGATAAAAAAGAATACGATGAAAAAATTAAACTATGTGAAAAATCACTTCAAAAAGAAAAAGATGCAAAAAAATATATGGAACAAGAATCGCAAAAAACACAACTCGATGATATATATGTAAATATAGAGATAATTAAATCTAAACAAAACGAAAAAGAAGAAACAATCAAAAAAGAAGAACAAAAAGAAGATTTAAATAATAATACACAAAAAATTTCAAATAATAATGAAAATGTAAATATTAACGAAAACACAAATAAACAATAATTAATCTGGTTGTTTATTAATTAATCATATTGATTTTTATATATTACTTAATATTAAGATGAAGCACAATGGATATATTTAGTGAAATTGGTCAGGACTTTTGTAGCAGCCATAAACTTATATTATAGGTCATTGTGCAATTGTAATTTTATGTCTTTTTTTAAATATACTAAATATATTTTTGTATTTTTCTGGGAATGTATAACTTTAATCAAAAACTGCTTATTTGGAGTGCTTGATTTTCTAAAAGGTATTATTCTTTTTATAAAAGGTTCAATTGATTGTGTTTACAAAATATTATTTATCTCATTTTTTTGTTTACTTGCTTATATTGGTTACAAAGTATTCACAAGCGCAACAAATATTAACCAAAAACTCAATGAGTTACAAACCGCTATAGTTAATATACAACAAACATCTAATGAATTATCAAAAATAACACAAAAAATATCAGACAGCATAACAAATGTAACAAAAAATTCCGAAAAAAGTAAACAAAAAATAAATAACTTAACTGAAAAAATTAAAAACTTTATCTAATATTATAAACATGAACTTAAAAAATGTTATCATATATACCGATGGCGCTTGCAGTGGTAATCCCGGAAAAGGTGGTTGGGCAGCTATTTTAAAATATAACGATAAAAATAAAACAATATCTGGCTACGAAGAACAAACAACAAATAATAGAATGGAGCTTACGGCCGTGATAAAAGCACTAGAAAATATAAACGAAAAATGTAATATAATAATTTATTCAGACAGCACATATGTTATTAAAGGCGCAACAGAATATCTACCAAATTGGCTAAAAAATAATTGGAAATGTGCTAATAAAAAAGATGTTAAAAATGTTGATCTATGGAAAGAACTAAATGTTTTGTTATTAAAACATAATATAACTTGGAAGTGGGTTAAAGGACACTCGACAGATCAATTAAATAATGAAGTCGATAAACTAGCTGTTAGTGAAATTAAAAAACATTAAATTTTTTAAAAATCCAATATTTTAATATCATCAATAAAATCAATTTTATTTATTGCTTTTATTAATTTATGCTTATCTTGTTTTTGATAAATTATTGCAACATTAGCGCCAGCGTCAATTGTTGCATAAAAAAATAATCCATTAGCCCTACAATCTTTAACAAAATTTAATATTTTTAACGTTTTGCTATTAAAATAATTAATTCCAACTTCTTGAATAGCTTCATGCATCAATAAAGAATTTTTTTCAACTATTTCACCAAAATCTTGCCAAGATTTTGCTTTTTTTATAAACACAATATCTTTTTTTGTCTGTGACAACCATTTATTGTAAATACTATTCTTATTTTTTATCCAATTCATTTTTGTTTTTTTCATAGCTTCACGAGAAGAACATTTTTTTTTATTTAAATCTAATACGACAATAATTATATCCATATTTTCAGCTAAAAAACTAGTATTTTTCTGAAAATCAAAAAGTTTAGCATTTTTATCATCCCAGACGACAAAACTTCTTTTTCCAAAAACCGAACGACAAGCACTACCACTACCAATACGAGCAAGACAAGATAATTCTTGTAAAGATAAATTTAATGAAAAAAAATCATTTAAAGCATATGTTAAAGATGCAAAACCACTTGCTGAACTCGCTAAACCACTTTCCGTTGGAATATTGTTATTTGTAATAATTTTTATTTTTTGTTTAAAACTCAACGCCCTTCTCCATAGATCAACAAATTCAAATGTACGATTAAAAAATTTTTCATCAACGCAAGAACCATTCAAAATAACTTCATCTTTTTCTGATAAAAAAATCTGCGTTTCTGTTCCTAAATAAGAAGAAGAAATAGATAAACTTTTCGACATAGGAATATTCAAATTTTCATCTTTTTTTCCCCAATATTTTATTAAAGCAATATTTATAGGTGCAAAACATAATTTACTATTTTTTTTCAATGAATATGACTTATTATGTAAAATACGATTAACCTCAATATTTCTATCTGATTTCATATTTTAAACCATTAAAATCAATTTTAACTTCAATTTTTTTATATTTCTTTATATCAAATTTTTTACTTTTTTTGCAAATTGCAATTACGCAATCACCAAGCCCGGAACCAGAAATTTTTGCTACAACATTTTGTTTTTTGCATTGATTTATAATATTCTGCATATCTTTATCAACAAGCCCAAGGTTATCTAAATACTTTTGATTTTCAGCCAATCTTTCAAAAATATAGTCCAATGTATCTTCATCTTTGGTGCCTCGAAATAACTTAATTATTTCATCAACAATTTTACCAATTTTTATATAAATATTTTTACTATTTTTATTGTTATCTATAACAAATTTTACATCATCAACGTTTGTTTTATGACCAGAATAAATTGCAAAAAATTTATAATTTTTAAAAATATCAACTGAGATATCTTTTACAGTCCTTTTAGCATAGTTATAACATAACATACCACCATAAAAGCTTGTCACTATATCAATACCAGAATTATTAAAATTGTTCTTTTTACAATATTCAAAATAAATATCTAATGTCTTGTTTAATAATTCTTGCTTAGATAAATCTGGTTTTTTAACCAAAAGCAATCCGCAACAAATGCAAGAAAATAAAGCACCGGAACTACCAAAGCCATAATTTTTTATATCGGATAAAATTTCAATTTTTAAACCATTTTGTTTATTTTTTTTTAATAAAAAATAAATTGTATTACACCAATTTGGTACATTATTCTTTTTATTAAAATATAGCACAACAACGCCAAATTTTTCAGATTCAATAACGATATCTTTGTTATGTGTTTTGATTATTTTGACGTAAATTCTTTTGTTTATTGCAAAAGATACTGCGTTATGACCATACAAAACAGCATGCTCGCCACATAGAACAAGTTTCCCTGGAGCAGAAATTTCTATAATTTTATCACTCAAATTGATCTTTTTTTTCATAAAATATTGAAAATTACTTACTACAAATTGTAAGTCCAACATTTAAAACATTTATTTTTTTAACACTAAAATTATTTTTTTCACACATTGTAAATAAATATTTTTTTTGCTCTTTTGATAATGTTTGAAATATACCAACAATTCCATTACCGCCGTTTTTTTCTTGTTTAGATATTGTGCCAGCACCACAAACTTTGCAATAAATACCTTTCTTTTTTAAAGAATCTATAAATCTTACTACATCATTTTTTACTACGCCAAGCCTCTCTAAATAATTTTCGTTATATGCTATATTTTGCCAAATTTTCTCTTTACTAGCTATTATTTTTGATATATCTGAAGTAATTTCACCCATCTCATGCCATATTTTATCATTAGAAGAAAAATTATTAAAAACATCCATTACAACATTTTTAGTTGAAAAACTTGGTTTTCCTGTATTAATAATCCACATTTCATCAATTTTATGCGATATTTTTTTGATACTATTGCGATTTACATATATCACACCACCGGTGACAATTGTTCGAATATCTACACCACTACTTTTACCATGAAAAATATCCTCAATGCTAGTTGCGATTTTTATCAAATCAGAAACACTTTTTTTATTACCAAATAATTCATTAAGTCCGAAAACCATTCCAGCGACAAGCGCCGAACTTGAACCAAGACCGCAACCAATTGGAATAGAATTTTTTATAGTAATTTTCATTCCACATAAAGAAAGTTTTAATTCATTAAAAAACCTACGAACAATTTCCAAAATTACATTACTATTTTTATGCTTTAAACTTAAATCATTTAAATTGATATTAAAATTATTTTCTCCATCTTCAATAATTATTACAGGTTCTTTTAATCTTTTAATTTTAATTTTTAAAAAAATATTTATAGCACAAACAACAGCTTTTGAATTATAAATTACTGAATGTTCGCCGCTAAATATCAGTTTAGCTGGAACTTTAACGCTAACAAAATTCAACATTTTCTTTTTTACCATTTTAGTATTAGATTTATTTTTTTTCTTTGCTAAAGAAAATGACATAAATAACTATTATAAAATAGCAATAGAAAATTTTTAATTTGCAATTATAATAATATTCATAATCTTTGCATTTTATAAAAAAATATTTATTTCTTTCTTATGAAAGAAATAGAAAAAGTTGTAAAAACAATAAAATCCGGCGGCGTTGTATTATCTCAAGTTGACACAATATTTGGACTTATATGTGATGGAACAAATAATGAAGCAATTAGTAAAATTGAATTTATAAAAAAACGGAACAAACCATCTTTTAGCTTCTTTGTAAGAGATATAGAAATTGCAAAAAAATATTCAAAAATGTCATTATTGCAACAAAAATGTTTTCAAGCTGTTTTTCCTGGTTTTTTTACTCTAATTTTACCAGCAAGTCAGACAGCTATAGATAATCTTCAAGAAAGAACACTTGGTAATATAGATGGTATAAAAACAATTGGCCTAAGAATACCAAAAAATGATTTTTGTTTAAATTTTTTAAAATATTTTGACATACCATTATTAGCAACATCGGCAAATATATCTGGTAAAAAAACAGCAATAAATTTTGATGAAATAGATAATGAAATAATTAACTCAGTTGATTTTGTTCATTATGACAAAAATTCACAAATAGCTGGTTTAAATTCAACAATTATAGATATAGTAAATCCAAATAAAAGCAGAATTATACGAAAAGGTAGCGGCGATATTAATATCTTAAATGGCTTAATCTCTCTTTCATAAAACAGAAACATTTGCGAATAAATATAACAATATCTTTTTTAATAGAATTGTAATAATAATGTCCCCAATCTTTATCTAATATCAAATAATATGTAAAAATACATAGTAAAATAGATATACTTATTATATAAGTAGGGATATATACTGAATATGCAATTATTTTTTCTAAAGAATGAAAAATACGCAATATAATAAAATAAACTATAAAACAATTAAATGAACTTTTCAAAATACTTGCGTCTCTTGCACTTCTCACACAGAAAAAAAATGACAAAAAACAACACAAAATAATATTTACTGAAGAAATAATTTCATTAACTATATAAGTTATTGAATCCTTTCTGATATCATTATTATAATTATTATTTTTACCTTTTAAAAAACCTAAATGATCATATAAATTAAGCAAAAAAGTTTTCTTTACTTTTTCAGTATTATTTATTTGTTTAATTATAAGTTTAATTGTTATATTTGTTTTTACATTAATATCATTAGCCGTTTCCTGCCATGATTTTTTGTTTCCAACATTAGTTATACTAACATCTTTTAATAAAATATTGTTATCACTCAACAAAGCTTCTCTTGCAGAATAACATGTTTCTAACTCTTTGTTTTTATATTTCAAAATAACAGCATCATTAAAATTTAAACCCTTATTGTCATTACTTTTGTACTTCCCAGATATTATCATATAATTTTCAACATCATCGCCATCAAAAGCCATAAAATCTGTTCCTTCTTTTAAGAAGATTTTCTCTTCTCTGCTTTCAAGTATTTTTCTTTGATTTTCAAGTTTAATGCATAATGGTTGTAGACAAAAAATTCTAAAAAAACATAGAATAACTAAAAAAATAAAAACTGGTCTTAAAATCTGCTTAGAAGTAAGGCCAAAAGATTTTAAAACATAAATATTAAAATTTCTAGCAATCCATATATAAAAAAACACACAACTAACAATACAAATAATATTAATGTTGTTATTTAATAAAACTAATGAACGAATAAAAGAAAAAAATAAATTTTTATAAATTCCATAATCAGTAACATTTTCCGTTTGATCTATCGCAAATAATACAATTAGAAAAATAAATAACCAAATAAAAAAGAACTTTGCAAAATTACAAAAAATATAAGAAAAATACTTCTCTGGTTTTTTAAAAACTTTTTTTTTAAATGTGATATTATTTTTATTTTTGAACATTTGCAATAACTAAATCAACAATTACAATTTCATTATCATGAAAAAAATTATCATTCAACAGCGGTGTTTTTTTAAACATTTGTTTTGTTAGTAATATTTTATATCTCTCACCGACTTTCATTTGTGTCATAATTTGTTCAATGCTATCATTTAATAAACCACTACCAACTTTTACTTTTCCTATTTTTTTTTGTAAAAAAACTTTCTTTCCATTAATATCAGTAATACTTAGCAAAAATTGAACAACCGAACCGCAAACGACACGATCGTCTACGCTAAATTTCTCATCACTTTTATTGACAGCCATATATAATGGTGTATTAACAATTTCTGTACTTGGCATATATGGTATTGATAATTCATATATTTTATGTTTTTGAAATTTAAACATTTTTTTTTCAGCAGGTAACGCAATAAAAGTTGCTTGCTCGCCAAAATGTAATCTACTTAATGCTTCTTTTATAAAAATATATTTTTCTAATAATTCTAATGGCTCTTCACCTAATTTAAATGTATAAGTTTTATTTTCTATAGGATAATCATAAATGTCATTTTTTAAACCTACATTTATAGTTATATTTCCACCGCAGCTAACATTTTTAATATCATTAAAAAACATATTGCTATCATCTTTAGATGTTTTTTTAGTTTTAATATCTTCACGATATAACATCAATAATGTATTTTCTTGATTTATACTTTTATTTTTTATTGGCATCGCACATTTCATTATTTTCATTAGGTCTCCTGTTTGATAAAAATAATACATCGTATTCCATGCATCTTGAATTTTTTCTATACTACTATCAATATTACTAGTTATTTTTTCAGCACTTTCCCTTGTTTCTCTACTATTTTTTAAATTATTAAACTCTAAATGAATTATAAAATAACAAAACAATATTATAAAAAAAATCGCACAAATACGAAAAACCCACCTTGATAATACTGTTTCTTGATACTGATTTTTATTTTCTTTTTCATCAGACATATTATCTTAATAATTCATTTATGGATGTTTTTTGTCTTACTTCTTGGGTAACCGTCTTAATAATAACGGCACAATTTATTGAAATATTATCAGTACTTTTATATACACCCGGAACAACAACAGAATAAGGAGGTATAACACCATTAAAAATTTCACCGGTTTTACGATTTATTATCTTAACGCTAGATGAAATAGAAACACCAGAGCCTATAATACTTCCCTCGCTAACAATTACACCTTCCGTAATCTGACAACCAGCACCAATAAAACAATTATCTTCAATTATAACTGGTTTTGCTTGTATTGGTTCTAAAACACCACCAATGCAAACATTAGCAGATATATGACATTTTTTACCAATTTTAGCACAACTCCCTATTGTTGTCATGCTATCAATCATAGTATCATCGCCAATATTTGCTCCAATATTAACAAAAGATGGCATAATAACGCATCCACTACCAAAATAAGCACCTTTACGAACAAAACTTCCATTTACGGCACGAATTTTTGCAGCATTAAAATCTTCATCTGTCCAATTTTTAAATTTATTTTCACATTTATCAAACCAACAATTAATATCATCTTTTTCTAATTTATTTTTATTTAAAAAATATAATAAAATCCCTTGTTTTACCCACTGATTTACAATCCATGTATTTTTATTTTGTTCTTTTTTTTGCATTTCCACAACAGAAATTTTACCACAATCAAGCAAATCAATAACTTCATTTGCTAAAGTAATTGCATATTCTTTGTCGAATTCTTCTCCTTCTTGTTTTTTTTGCCATATTGCTTCAATTTCTTTCTTTAATTGTTCAATATCCATAAACCAATAAATTAACTTGTATTTTATATATTTATATATAACTTAATTATATTATTTATTTAAATTCAATATGTTTTTTTTTCAAAAAAATAAAAAAACAACAGCATCAAGATATAATTTTTTACCATTTTTATTTTTATTTTTTAATGATTTTTTATTTTATTATTCTTTTTATGTCACATTCTTTTTCAATCATAATAACAATAATTTAGCAATTTTACTTATACTAATGAATTTTTCAAAAATGATATCTGACATTCCAGTAGGAATAATGTCTGATATTTATAGTAGAAGAAATATACTCATTTTTGGTTTATTATGTAGAGCGACATTTTGCACGTTATGTTTAATTGATTGTTTTAAATCATCTTTCATTTTAAGCGCATCGGCCATGCTAATAGTCGGTTTAGGAAACAGTTGTTTATGGACTCATACATGGAATTATTTTTATGATTATTTGAAAGAAAAAAAACAAGAAACAAAATTTCCACGTTTTATGGGAAATTTCTATGCAATAAGTAATATATCAATTGCTTGTGCTGGTTTTTTAGGTGGATATATTTTTTCACAATTTAGTTTTATTGGAATATTTCTTTGTTCCGCGTTATCACTTATTATAGCAATATTTATTATTGCACAGATGCCTAACTATAAACCACAAACAACAAAAAAAACAGCAAAAAATATAAAAGTCGTTAGCCCATTGAATTTTTTATCATTAATTCATGCTATTTTAAAAAAACCTCGCATCGTGCGTATGTTGTTGTTAACTATCATAATGGATAGTATGTTTATCGTGTTTTTAGATATGAACACTACAATCATGAATCATGCTAATATTCAAGCAAAAACAATATCTCAAATAGTCGCTATTGTTGCTTTTATTCGTATATTTAGCAATTATTTTTCTGGATATACGGAAAAATTTATGTCATTTAAACGAATTCATTCTTTTTTATTATTATTAATGGTCTTAAGCTTCATATTATCTTGCTATAATAGCTTTTGGATGACAATAGCTATATCATCATATTTATGTTTTTATCCTTTCTTTGATACTTCTATAAAAACAAAAATAGAACATAGAATCGATAGTAATACAAGAGCTACAATTATGTCATTCACAAGCCTATTTGTATCAATTTTAACAATAATATTAAATTCAATTATTGGTATAATTGCAAATCAAAATAGTTATTTTGCAGCCCCTATATGTATATTTGTTATCGTAATAATAACTTTATTTTTTGTACGTAATATTTCACAAATTTATAGACTCGATCTTAACTTAAGAAAACTTTTATATTTCTTAATTAAGAAATAGTATTCTTCTGAAATTTGTATTTTTCCTTTTTTGATTAAATGGTTAATAACCTCAAAACTACCAATATCATACCATTCAAAAGTTGATTTTTGACAAACAATATTATTACTTTTTTCAATAATTTCCTTATCTATCTGCTTTGTTGGTAAATTTAAAAAATTATCATTTGTAATATATAAATTATTATATTTTTTTTCTAAAAAATTCTCATTTTTATATTTTACAAACATATCTATTGAATGCTTTTTAATATCATTAATCAACTTATCAAAGTTAAATACAAAAGAACCACTATTCCAAAAATAATTACTATTTTTAATAAAATCTTTTGCTGTTTTTACATCTGGTTTTTCTATAAAAGATTTTATATTATAAAACATATGTATTTTTTCTTTATCGTTAATTTGTATATAACCATAATTGCTATCTGCTCTTGTTGGTTTAATACCAAATAAAACATGTTTTTTGTAAATAAAAGAATGAAGCACTGATGTATAAACATTTTTAATATAATTGTCATCATTATATATATAATTATCACTTGGTGTCACAAACAGAACATCGCTATGATATTTTTTTGCAAATTGTAAACTGATAAGAATAGACGGAAAAGTATTTCTTTTTTCTTTTTCAGCAAGTAAAATATAATTATCTTCATTAATATCTTTAATTTGTTTTTTAATTAAATCTATATGTTTAACATTACAACAAATTATAATTTTTTCTGTAAAAAAAACTTTTCTAACTCTTTTAAACGTTTTTTGAAAAAAGCTATATTTATGTTCGATAAATGGTATAAATTGCTTTGGTAATTCTTCACTAGAAAGTGGTGATAATCTGCTACCAAAACCGCCACATAATATAATCGGTAAAACATTCATATTGAATTAATTATACAAAAATAAATTAACTAAAATTAATTTGAATTATCTTTTTTCTTTAGAAAAATTCTTACAAGATCTTCTTCCGTTGGTTTTTCAAATTGTTTTGCTATTTCATAAACATCTTTATAAGATTCTTGTTTTGAAAAACCAAAACCAAATAACACTTTAACTGCATTATCAATAACATCTTTATTTTCATTTTTAACATTTTTATTTTCTTTTGTTTTATCTTCAAAAAGATTTTTTTCTTTATTATTAAAAGACGGAAAACTATTAATTTTTTCATTAATTTTTTCAATATTTTTATTCATTTCTTTAGGTATTCTATTTGCTATCTTTCCGCCAATACCACTAATTGATTCAAAAAAATCACAATCATTTGCTTTAATTGCACTAGAAATATCATCACATGAATTAGATGATAAAATTGCTAATGCGCTTTTTGGACCTAACCCAGATATTTTAATTAGCTCTTCAAACCAACATTTTTCCTCAAAACTTAAAAACCCGTATAAAATATAATCATCCTCTTTTATTATTTCTTTAATATATAAAGTTATTTTGTCACCAACTATCATTGTTGCAATATCGTCACTTTTCATTAAGACCTCATAACCAATTTCATTGACGTCAATTATTACATTATTGCCATAATAACCACTAAAAATTCCTGTAAGTTTTCCTATCATATTTAAAATTCATCATTTTCATTAAAAATTCTATTATCTTTAACATAAAAAACGCTATCTTTTACGCCTTTATTTGTTTTAACGTTTTTAAAATTAATACTCATGACCGGTAAAAAAGTATTATTTTTTTTTATATTGTTGTTTACTTTTTTTTCTTCAAAAACATTAATTTTTAATAAAGTTTTTTTTTCTAAATTTATTCTTAAACAAGCAGCAAAATTTTTATCAAAACGATTAAATAAAATACATAAATCTCCTTTTTTATTTTTTTTGATTTTTTCTGGTTTTATATTATTTGTAAAAAATTGTATCAATTCACTATAATTATCACTAATATATGTGGTTTGTTTTACAACTTCATCAAAAACTTTAACATTTCCATTTATAGAGATAATCTTTATTTTCATTTGACCATTATTATACGTTAACAAAACATTATCTGGTTTTTTAATAACAATTTTCCCTGTACTTAATGAAATATTTTTCATATTATATTGTTCTTGTTCGTAGTCGGCCGTCATATCTTTAATTGACATAAGAAAATCAATTTCTGGACTATTTTTTTTTCCATCAGACAAACAATCAATGGTTTGATTGTTAAAAAATAAAACAAAAAGAAAAAATAGTTGTATCAAACTTTTTTTTGAAAAAACCATAAAAATTATTCCATTGGAACTGTTGTAGTTTTTTGTACATTAGTATCATTAACTTTATTGAAAGTTTTTCCATACTTCATGTAAGACATAAGCATACAATTAATAATAAACGCAATAACCAAAATACGTGTAACTTTGACTAACAATTTATTTGCTCCACCTGGTGTAAAATAATTACTTGCAACTAACACAGAGCTCTCGGCTGAACGTTGCATTAGAACAAAACAAATTATCGCCGTTATTAATATAAAATGTATAAAAATTAACAAGCCGCTCATTTATTAATGAGTAATAAACAATGTTCTTATTGTCAAGATTTTAATTAATTTTGTTAATTTTACTTTTTTTTATTTTTTGCTTCCATTAGAAGCTCTCTAATCATTTCAACGTTTATCTTTTTTTTTAAGATTTTTTTATTTCCATTTTTTGTATCGTTATTACAATTTTTATCTGAAAAAATACCAAATTTTTCAGACACAATATCAAGTAATTTTTTGATTGCGTTATCCATTTTTGAAAAATCAATAAAAAAATCAGTTTCGTTTTTATTTTTCCTAACCATCAATAAGATTATATCTTTTTTTAAAAAATTTGCAATATTGTTTTTTATGACTTTTTTAAAATGTTTTTACAATTGAGTCTAATTCTTTTAATTGAATCAAAAGTTTTTCAGTCATTTCA
>CAMKKS010000016.1 GCA_946413485.1 uncultured Rickettsiales bacterium
CTCCTTCTTCACCTTGTATCTTTTCAAAAACACAAGCTTCACCAGGAACAATTTTATATTGTTTATCACCTAAAGCAACAATGCCAATCATACAATCACAATATAGAAAAGCAAAATTTAAATATCAAGTATTTTTTAAAAAAATTGCTTTTTATTTAATTTAAATTAATTTACGTTAAATTATGGAAAACGTTGTTGACTGCATCAAATATTCTACTGAAATTCGTGAAAAAATATTTTTTTTCATAAAAATGTTAAAAATACAACCACATATTGCTATTTTGATGGTTGGTAATGATCCAGCAAGCGAAATATATGTAAGAAATAAAGTAAAAGTTGCTAAAACACTGAATATAGTAGCAGATGTTATTAGATTTGATGAAAAAGTTTCTAAAGATGAATTACATAAAAAGATAAGATGTTTAAATGAAGATAAAAAAATTGATGGAATTATTGTTCAACTTCCTTTACCTTTACATATATCAAAAGATAACTTGTTGTTAGAAATTGATCCAACTAAAGATTTAGATGGTTTAAATCCATTTAATATCGGGCTTTTACATTCTTTAAAAGAAGTACCTTATACAATTGATAAAATTTTTGATGTTTTAAATGACGTTAATAAAAAAGAATTTTTTAAAAATATTGGAAAAACAATTCCTTTCATTCCTTGCACTCCATTAGGTTGTTTGCATATTATAGACAGGGTTTTGCAATTAAAAAAAGAATCAATTGTTGGAAAAAAAGTTATAATTTTTGGAAATTCAAATCTTGTCTCTAAACCAATGGCTAGATTATTATTACAAAGTGGCGCTACGGTTACGACACTTCATAGCAGAAGCAAAGATTATGAATATATTATGAAAAAAGCTGATATTATAATTTCTGCAACAGGCAAGGAACAGAAAGTTATAAATGATAAAAATATAAATACTAACACCATACTTATTGATATAGGTATTCGTCCTGGTGAAAATGGAATTACAGGCGATTTAGATTTTAAAAGTTTATCTAAAACAAATATTATTACGCCTGTTCCAAAAGGTATTGGCCCTATGACAATTTCTTCGTTGATGTTAAATGCATTAATAGCAAGTTTAAATAAATCATAATTTACTACAATATTGTATACAAGATATTGCTATTTTTGCTTAAATGATAAAATACTTGCTTTTTATATTTTAATGTTTTATATACAAAATGCTGTTTTTTTATGAGTGAAGTTTTTGACAAAGTAAAAAAGGTTGTCATTGAACAACTTGGCGTTGAATCAGAAAAGGTTACGCTAGAAAGTTCATTTATTAATGACTTAGGTGCTGATAGTTTAGACACCGTAGAGCTAGTTATGGCTTTAGAAGAAGAATTTAATATAGAAATTCCTGATGAGGATGCCGAAAAAATCAAAAGAGTTAGCGATGTTGTTAATTATATTGAAGAACATAAATAGTAACATTGTTGTTTTGTTTTTAAATAAATGAAAAGAGTCGTAGTTACAGGCATTGGTTCAATGTTGCCGTGCGGTGATGATATTTTTACTGCATGGAACGATGTCTTAAATTGTTCTTCTTGGGTTAAAAAGAATGACAAGTTTGATGTATCTAATTATAAGAGTCAAGTTTGCGCTGGTGTATATTTAGATGACGACGTAAGAGAAAAATATGATTTTCTGATTTCTTCAAAAGATAATCGCCGTCTGGATGATGTTGAATATGTTGCTATAATAGCAAGTTATCAAGCAATGAAAGATTGTGATTTAATTGACAAAGATTTTGATAAAACAAAATTTGGTACATTTATTGCTTCTGGTATTGGTGGCATAAAAACAATTCAAAATACAGCTAAAACATTAATTGAAAAAGGTAATCGAAAAATTTCACCATTTTTTTTAACATCTAGTTTAGTTAACATGTGCTCCGGTAATGTTGCTATAAAATTTGGCCTTCAAGGTGCAAGTATGTCTCATGTTTCAGCTTGTGCTTCTAGTACTCATGCAATAGGCGAAGCGTTTAATAAAATACGTAATGGAGTACTTAATGGTTGTCTTGCTGGTGGTTCAGAAATGGCTGTTTGTGAACTTGGTATTGGTGGTTTCGATGCAATAAATGCATTATCAACAAAATACAACGATAATCCATCTGTTGCTAGTAGAGCTTTAGATAAAGATAGAGATGGTTTTGTTATGGGTGAAGGTTCTGTTGTTTTTATGCTTGAAGAACTAGAACATGCTAAAAATCGTAATGCAAAGATATATTGTGAGATAGTTGGTTATGGTGCAAGTTGTGATGCATTTCATATAACATCACCTAACCCAGAAGGCGACGGTGCTACTATGGCAATGAATAATGCAATTAAAGATGCTTGTATTAGTGCTAATGATATTGATTATATAAATCTACATGGTACTTCTACGCCTGCCGGCGATGTTGCTGAAATAAAAGCAATAAAAAAAACTTTTAAAGAACAATATTCTAAAGTTGCAATATCTTCAAGTAAATCTGTTAGCGGACATTTACTTGGTGCTTCTGGAGCTTTAGAAGCTATGTTATGTGTTAAATCATTAGAAACACAAACTTTAATTCCAAGTGCAAATATAGAAAATTTAGACGATTGTTGTGTTGATATGAATGTAATCAGAGAAGCTAAAAAAAGTGATATAAAATATGTAATGTCGAATTCTTTTGGTTTTGGTGGTACAAACGCATGTTTGGTTTTTAAGAGGTACGATTCTGATAAATAGATGAAAAAAGCAATAGGTTATATTAGTTATACACATGGACTTGATGGAAAAGTAAAAATTGTTCCATTGGTTCCTAAAAATGATTTTGAGAATTACATTTCAACAAATCAAATTAAAATCGATAATGGTTTAGATGAAATGTTATCACTTAGTATTTTTGCTTTTACGGGAAAAATATTTTTATGTAAAGTTGATAATATTAATAATATCGATGATGCTAAAAAAATATTAAAACATGAGATTTTTATTGAATTAGATGATGATAGTTATATAAATCCTGAAAGTTTACTGAATTTTGATGTTTTTCTTGTTGATAAAAAAAAAGAAAAGTATGGTAAGATTGTTGATTTTGGAAATTATGGCGCTGGTGATTTAATAGAAGTAGAAACAATAAAAGGTAAAAGAGAATTTTATTTATGTAATAAAAATTATATTGTAAATATTGATAAAAACAAAAGAAGTATAATGTTGAAAATTAATTAAAATTATTCTTGCATTTTATTAAATAATAATTTAACCTGCATTAGGTTGGTATGTCAAGATTAAAAAGAATATATTTTTTTCAAAGTATTTTAAGCGTATTAAGCATTGTAGCAATTGTAATGTCTTTGTTGGCTTTATTATCTGTTAATAGTTTGAGAATTAAAATCGATAAGGCTGACGAATTAAAAAAAAGAATTAAACCAATTAATGATATTCCTGATGTTGAAGTTGTTAAAATAGACGGTAGTGTTGACAAAATCAATGCAACAAAAAGTTTAGATTTAATTAATAAATTACTTAAACAAGAAAATCATAAAGGTAATAAAAAAGTTAATAAAAGCAATAACAACGGAAAAGAGAATGTTTCTTTGAATGAACAAAATAAAAATATTGATAATGCTTTGGATAAAAGCAATAATATTGAAGTTAAAGAAGATAAACTTATTGTTAAAAGTGAAGATGAAAAAAAGTCTTCTGATAATGGTTTAGTAGAAAAAGATGTAGCTTTATTAAAAGTATCCCCTGTTTTAC
Source organism: uncultured Rickettsiales bacterium (assembly GCA_946413485.1). Taxonomy (GTDB): domain Bacteria; phylum Pseudomonadota; class Alphaproteobacteria; order Rickettsiales; family Deianiraeaceae; genus UBA4311. Next base: position 3,752 of record CAMKKS010000016.1, read on the forward strand.
GTGAAGATAAAATAAAAAAGAGCGCTGTTAAAAACCAAGGTAATAAAGTAGTAAAGAAGAAAGTTTTTGGTAAGTTTGTTGTACAAGCGAGTGCTTTTAGTAATAAGTTGCAAGCCGAAAAACAATGTAAAAAGATAAGTGCTATTGATGGTAGCAAAAAATGTGCAGTAAAGCCATCTGCTAATAAACATTTTTATAGAACAATTGTGTATCCATTTAAAACAAAAGATGAAGCAAGTATTTTTGCAAGTAAGTTATCATCTAAGTTAAATGTAAATTGTTTTGTTAAAAAGAACATATAAACAATAAATAAAATATGAATTATGTTTCATTATCTTCAGATGAAATAGGAAAATTTGAAGAAATGTTTTTAACATTTAAAGATCTAATTTTATCTATGATTCGCAACGCCGTAGTGGCGCTTCCAGATAATCTTAATGATTTTAAACCAAGTGTTAATATGCATTTAAAAATAAATAAATCAGATAAGTATAGGTATGAAGATTTTATGAACGTAAAAGATGTTTTTTTATCATGTATTCCTAATAAAAAAAATAGAAGGTTTTTAAAAAATACAATATCATATATCGCATTTGATAATAAAAAAAGACTAAAATTTTTTATAAAAAATAAGATTTATAAAAATTTTGACAAAGATTCTGTTTGTTGTTTTAGGAGTGATATAAAAAAATTGGAAAAGATAATTAATTATATAAATGATGATTTTAATAATTGTCTCCCAGAAGCGAAGAAGCAACGCGTTTTAGTTTTAAAGAAAATTAACAAAATTAATAAAATTCCACAAAAGGCAAAATATATTGAGGATACAAACGAAGAAAACAAGATTATTAATCTTACTTAATAAAGTTGCAAATTATATATTTAATCTATATCAAAATAGATAATGAGAAGAAAAAATAAAAAAAGTAAATACATTTTTTTACTTTCACCATGTTTTTTTTGTTTAAGATTATTGTCTCGTATAATTAATTTGTATTTTTCATTATTTACAAAAAGTGTTTTTAAAATAGTATTCTATCATACACTTATAGCGATAGTTGTTTTTACATTATACGTTTTACATTGTTTTTTATCTTTACCAAATTTTGACAAAATTTATCATTATAAACCAATTTTAACAAGTAAGTTTTATGACGCTAATGATGAGCTTATTTATGAGTTTGGTACAGAAAGAAGAACGCATATAAGTATAGACAAAGTTCCAAAAATGTTAGTTTATGCTTTTATTTCCGCAGAAGATAAAACATTTTATACAAATCCTGGTTTTGATATAAATAGTTTAATGAGAACTTTTATGAAAGATATTGTAAAAATTATGCGCGGACAAAGATTAAATGGCGCTTCTACTATAACGCAACAGGTTGTAAAAAATATTTTATTAACTAATAAAAGAACAATTTCTAGGAAAATCAAAGAAATCGTTCTTTCATATCGTATATCAAAAACTCTTTCAAAAGATACAATAATGGAAATATACCTTAATCACATTTATTTAGGAAAGCAAGCATATGGTATTGTAAGTGCAAGTGATGAATATTTTGGTAAAACCGTCTCTCAACTTACTATTCCTGAAATGGCTCTATTAGCCGCAATGCCAAAGGCTCCTTCGTCTATTAATCCATTTAAAAATTATAATCGTGCGGTTGCACGTCGTAATTGGGTATTACTAAGAATGATGGAAGATGGATATATAAATCAAGAGCAATATGAACAATATTCAAAAACAGAACTAATAACAAGAAAAAGAAATAATAATTATTATTCATTTTATGCACCTTCTTTTTTTGCTAAATCATTGTTAACATTGGGAAATCTTGGTTTAACAAAAGATAGTTTATCTAACGATGGTTATAAGGTAAAATTAACCATAGACGGTGAGCTTCAAAGAATAGCGCAAAAAGCATTAGATCATTCACTTGAAAATTATTCAAAAAAGCATGGTTATACTGGTCCTATTGCTTCTTTTGAAGAAAAAGACATTGAAAGTAAAACACCAGGAGAGCTTTTAAGAAGCATAGACGAACCAGAAAATTTAAATAAATTTATTTTAGCTGTTGTGTTAAAAGTACAAGATAATGAAGCTGAAATTGGTTTTAGAGATAATAGTAAGGGAATTATTTTGTTAAATGATCTTCAATGGGCGGTTCAAAAAATAAATGAAACAGAAATTAGTGAAAAAAAGATTAATAAATGTAGCGATGTTTTACGTATTGGCGATGTTATTGTTGTTAGTAAAAAAACTGAAAATAGTAATTATTATAGTTTAGAACAAATACCACAAATTAATGGTGGTGTTGTAGCTATTGATCCAAAAACTGGCGCTATTCTTGCAATGGTTGGTGGTTATGCGGATTTAGCAGGTGCATTTAATCGTTCTGTGCAAGCTTTTAGACAAATGGGTTCAACTATTAAACCATTTGTATATGGAACAGCATTAGAAAATGGTTTTTCACCGACATCAATATTTATGGATACAGATATATCTATGAATATAGGTGATGGTTTAACTTGGAATCCGGAAAATGATACTAAAAAAACAAACGGCCCAACAACATTAAGAATAGGGTTAGAGAAATCAAAAAACACAGTAACGGTTCGTATAGCAGATATGGTTGGATTAAAGAAAATACGTCAAAAAATTATAGATTCTGGTTTAAATAAAAATCCCGATAATAATTTATCTATAGCTATTGGTTCTGTTGAGAGTTCATTAGTAAATATTGCAGTTGCTTATTCTGCTTTTGCTAACAATGGTATAATGCCGGTTCCATATTTAATATCTTATGTGAAAAATTCTGTTGAAGAAAATAATCTTACAAACGAGGAAACCGAAGAAACAAAAGCTAATAACATATTCAATAAAATTTATTTTAGAGATTGTAATGCTAATATGGAGTGTGATGTTTTTTTAGATAGTTGTTATAATGATAGTGAAGATAAATTATCACAAATAATAAAGAATATTCCGCAAGATAATATTGATAACAATGATAGTGAAAATAAAATTTATAACGATGATATTTGTGAAAAACAAGAGGACAAATTCTTATTTAAACCAGAAGTAGCATATCAGATTGCAAACATTTTACAAGGAGCAATAAAATATGGAACATCAAGAAGACTTGACGGTATAGATCTTCCTATTGCATCGAAAACAGGAACTTCAAATGAAGGTAAAGATTTATGGAATGTAGTTATATCACCAGAAATTGTTTTAGTTTCTTACGTTGGATATGATATTCCAATTAAGACAAACAATTATGGTTCACAATTTGCATTACCTATAAATCGTGAAATTTTAATCAATTTACCAAAGAAATACACAATAAGTGATTTTACTACACCAGAAAATATAAAATTCATAAAAATAAATCATTTAACTGGTAATTTAGCTTCAGATAGTGATGATAAAAATGATGTTATTTTTGAAGCTTTTAAAAATGAAGATGAAAATCCAGTAGATAAAAATATTAATTATGATAATGATGAAAGTTCTGATATCGATCTAATCAATTTATAATTTCAATTCTTGCAAATAAAATTTTAAAACATACATCTGTTAAATGTGGCGAATGTAACTCAGTTGGTTAGAGTGTCAGTTTGTGGTATTGAATGTCGCCGGTTCGAATCCGGTCATTCGCCCCATATTTTTTGGGTGAGTAGCTCAGTTGGTAGAGCAGCCGACTCTTAATCAGCAGGTCGTGGGTTCGAGCCCCACTTCACCCACCATTTATTGAATATCAAAATAATTCTCTGGGTTTTCTCTTGGAACAGTTGGTTCAATACCAAGTGGTTTTTTGTTATCTAAAATAGTTTTACAATTATTAGCTAATTTAATTTTATCTTTTACTTTTTTTCCATTATATTCTAAATTTCCATTTATTATTTCATAATGAAGATGATTACCTTTTGAATGACCAGTATTGCCAACTTTTCCGATAATTTCACCAATTTTAACAAAATTATTATTTTTAACACATATTTCTTGCATATGTGCATATAAAGATAGAAGTCCATCTTGATATTCAACAACAACCATATTACCATAACTTTTATTCTCTCCTAACCAAATAACTTTTCCATTGCCAGCTGAATAAATATTCGTTCCATTTGGTGCTGCTATATCTATACCATTATGATAACTATTTTTATGTGTTATTGGATGTATTCTTTGTCCAAAATTGCTACTAATAGGATATTTAATTGGTAATGGTCTAATTAATTTAGTCATATTCTATTTATTTTTATAAAAAATGTTCGCGGAAGTTACAATTAGTTATGATGAATTATTTATACTTGCATTTTAAAAAAAATATTACAAAAAAAATTGTTTACTTTTTATGGTTAGTTTTAGTGGTATAATTTCAAAAACAAAAAATGCTACATATAATGTTGGTTTACGTAATTATATGCTTGGTGTATATAATTATATGACTTTAGCGCTTGCTTTAAGTGGACTTGTGGCTTATTTAGTATCTTCTACTGGTATTGTTTTTGCTTTAATTAGATCACCATTAGGAATTATTGTTTCTTTTGCGCCTTTGATTGTTTCTATTGTTATGTCTGTAAAGATTAGTAGTGCAAAAATTAGCACAATTAAAATGTTATATTTTTTATATGCAGTTTTGATGGGAGCTTCTCTCTCTACAATTTTTATTGCTTTTAGTGGTTTATTAATAGCAAAAACGTTTTTCATTACTGCTTCAATGTTTGGCTCGATTAGTATTTATGGCTATTTAACAAAAAAAGATTTGAGCGGTTACGGTCATGTTTTAATTATGATTGTTTTTGGACTTTTAATTGCTTCCATAGTTAATTTGTTCACAAGAAGTTCAGGTTTACAATTTGGTATTTCTTGCATAAGCGTTGTTGTATTTTCATTATTAGTTGCTTATGATACGCAAAATTTAAAACGTATGTACTATGAAGTATGTCATGATCAAAATTTAGCAACAAGAGTTGGAATATTTGGTGCTTTACAACTTTATATTGATTTTGTAGCAATTTTTGTGCATTTATTGCAGCTTTTTGCAAATTCTCAAAGAAGGAATTAATTGCTGTATGTCTGAAATAGCAAATTTTTTAATAGATTTAATGTCTGCTGGTGAATACAATGATATTCATACACCTGATATAAATAGAGTAAAATGGATGTCAGAACAATTGAAAAATATAGGTTGTGAATGTGAATTTAAAATTTTTAATGATACTGGTAATTTATATTCTGTAATTGGAAATAAGAATTCTGAAAAAAATATTTGTTTTTGCGGTCATTGTGATGTTGTTCCAGCTAAAAAGTGGACAAAAAGAGTTTCAGGTGAAATAGTTGAAAATAAGGTTTATGGTCGTGGCGCAGTTGATATGCTTGGTGCAGTTGCTAGTTGGTTTTTCGCCGTTAAGCGTTTTATTGAAGATGATAAAAATAGTGGAAATTTATTAAAAAATATAAAAATTACAACTCTTTTAACAGGAGATGAAGAAGGTGATGGAACTAATGGTACTAATAAAATGGTAGATTATCTTATTAATAAAGGTGAAAAAATTGATGCTTGTATAGTTGGTGAACCAACAAGTGAATATTTAGATCTAAACATAGATAATTATAAACTTGATAGCTTATGTTATTCTCGTGGCGGTAGTTTTCATTTTTGGATTACTGTAAAAGGGAAAAGCGGTCATGTTGCTTATTTTGATGAATTTGACAATCCAATCACTAAAGCTGTTAAATTATGCTATCAGTTAAAACAAATGAGTTTTGAAGAATTTAATGAAAAGATGACAAACCTTGAAATTGTTAGTTTTGACGCAGTAAATAGTGTGCATAATGTTATTTTAGACGAGGTTAAAATACATGGTAATATAAGGTTCTTTAAAGATCAAAAAAATCAAATTGATAGTTATGAAGTTATTAAGAAAAAAATTGAAAATGTTTGTAACTTGGTTTTAAAAGAAAAATTTGAAACAAAATATCAATGCGATAGACAAGGTTATTTAACTGATATAAATAATGATTTTTTAAAACTTGCTATGTCATGTTTTAAAAGGTATAATGATAATTCAAAATTTGTTGTCACACGAGCATGCACGGATGGTGAATATATGACAAGAATATGCAAAAATGTTTGTGAAATTGGATTAAAATGTAAAATGATGCATCAAGTTGATGAATATACAACAATTAATGATTTAAACGATTTAGCTAAAATTTATCAAGATATAATTAGTGAATACGCAAAATCTAACTAATTGCTTCTGCGCCTGAAACGATATCACTTAGCTCTGAAGTAATGTTTGCTTGTCTGCTTTTATTGTATTTTATACGTAAATCATCAATAATTTCTTTACCATTTTTTGTAGCATTATCCATAGAATTCATTCTACTTGATGTAATTGAAGCAATATTTGATATATATGCACTATAAAATTTAGAACGAATAAATAATTCTATAACAGATTTACACATACTTTCAGTTTCGTATATATTTACAAAATCTTCTTTTTTATCATCGTTATTATATTCTATTGGTAATATAAGTTCGCAAACTGGTTTATATGTTATTATATTTATAAATTTATTATAAATAAGATAAATTGCATCATAAACACCATTTTTATATTTTTCTATAATTAGATTAATGATATGATTTATTGTTTCTGTGTTTTTATTTTCAGCATTTATATTAATGTCTTCAAAAACTTCATTAATATTAAGTTTTTTTGAATTTAGTTCTAAATATTTTTTTGCTTTTTTCCCAATTGGAAAAACATTAATTTTGCAATTGTTCTCATTATATTTTTTTACATTTAAAGAAAATTCTTTAAAAATATTTGTATTTATACTGCCGCAAGTACCTTTATCACTTGACATAAGAATTAATAAAATATTTTTGATATTATTTTTTTCATTATCTTTTTTGATAAAAAAATTGATTTTATTTCGCTCTGCTGTATTTTTTAAATAAGCTGCTAAAATTGATTTTGAAGCCGCTTCATATCTATTAGCAACAACTATTGTTTGTTTTATTTTTGCAATCTTTGCCGTTGCTATCATTTGCATTACTTTTGTTACTTTTATAGTTGATGCAATACTTGCTATTCTTTTTTTTATCTCAACAAGATTTGACATGCATAATAAGTTTATTTATAATTTTAATTTGCAATTTTTATTTTCATATCGCATATATAACGATATACTTTTTCTTGTTTTTTAAAAAAAATGTATTTTTTTTATTTCACAAATAATAATGGTGCTAAAAAATGATAACGAAAATAGCGATAATAGTTTAGTAAGCAACGGTCTAAGCGTTATTGAGCACAATGAAATTGTAAGCGATATTGAATTAAGTAATGAAGGTTCATTAGCTGAAATAAACGGTAATGAAGTTTTATCTCAATACATTAAAAAAGTGCAAAGTTTTCCAATTTTATCAAAAGAAGAAGAAGATAGATTATTTGATTTATATATTGATAAAGGCGATCAAAAAGCCGGCCAAGCAATAGTCCTTAGTCATCTCAGATTGGTTGTAAAAATTGCAATGCAATATAAGAATTTTGGAATAAACATGATAGATTTGATATCTGAAGGAAATTTAGGTTTAATGATAGCGCTTCAAAAATTTGATCGTGAAAAAAACGCAAGATTTTCTACATATGCTGGTTTATGGGCTAAAGCAAAAATTCAAGAGTTTATTTTGAAATCATGGAATATGATAAAAATTGGTTCTACGGCATTAAGGAAACAATTGTTATTTAATTTCGGTGGATTGAAAAAATTATTACATATTGATGAGCAAACACCAAACAAAACAAAAAGTGAAAAAATTGCAAAACATCTTGGCGTTTCTGTTAATGAATACGAAAGTGCATTTTCGTCAATCAAAGGAAGAGATATGTCGCTTGATGTACCTCTAAGTAATGATGGAAATATTACATTAGGAGATACGATAGACGGTTGTGATGGAAATTTTGCTTTAAAAGCAGCAAATAAAGAAGAAAATATTTATCGTAATAAAATATTTAAAGAAAGTCTTTCTATATTAGATGATAGACAAAAAGATATTTTAATTGCTAGATATATAAAAGAGCCAAAAGAAACGCTAGATGATTTATCAAAAAAATATAATATTTCAAAGGAGCGCGTTAGGCAAATAGAAGAAAGTGCTATTAAAAAATTAAAAAATTTTGCCGAAAAATATAAAAAAAATTTTTAAACAAATAAAATGGACAGATGGCTGAGTGGTCGAAAGCACTGGTCTCGAAAACCGGCATATAGTTTTTTCTGTATCGAGGGTTCGAATCCCTCTCTGTCCGCCACAAAAAGTATAAAATTATTGTATTATATTAATAATTTCTTCACTAACGACATCTAGTGGGTGTTTTTTATCTTTCCTTTGCATTAGAGATATTGCTTTATTTATTTCTTCCATTTGTTTGTTTCTTTTGTCTTCATTAGTTATAAAACTAATAGCTTCATTGAATAAATTATTTGATGTTGCTTGTTTTTGTAAAAATTCAGGAACAACTTGTTTATTTAAAATAATATTAAATAAATTTATAAATTTAATTTTTGCAAAAATTTTTGCAAAAGTATATGTTAGTATAGATGTCTTATAATAAGTAATAATACATGTTCCTAAACTACCAATCTCAATGTTATTTGTTCCGTTTTTAGCAATTACTAATATACACTTTTGAATATTTTTTTGTTTATCTTTTTCTTCACTGAAAATTTCAATATTTTTAATATTATAGAAAAGTTTTTCAATATATTTTTTTGTTTCTTTTGTTGTAAAAATTGCAAATTTAAGATCTTTATCAAATATTTTTAATTTCATAATTGTAGATATAATTAAATCTTTATGTCTTTTAATTTCTTTTTTTCTACTACCAATTGTTATTCCTATTAATTTTTCATCTTTTTTAATTGTTAAATCTTTACTTTGAAAAGTAGCCGGATAACCAATAAAAGTAGATAAAAAACCATTATTATTTTCATTTTTAATTGTTTCAAGTGGTTTAAAATAATTATATTCTATTGGTAATAAATAAAATAACCTATTATAATATTTTGCTAAAACTTTAGCTCTAAAAGACCAATAAGCCCATACACTTGGTGCTACTATATGCCATATTTGTATATTTTTTTTTGTTTTTCTTATTTTTTTAACAACGCGAATACAAAAATCATATGCATCAATAGTGATAACTAAATCTGGTTGAAATTCGATAATTTTATTAGCTGTATCGTTAATCTTATCTAAAATTTTTGGTATATTAAAAAATATATCTCCAATTCCTAATATAGCCAATTCTTTTGAATGAAAAAATTGTTTTACATTATATTTTGTAGCTATTTCATCTGAAAAAATTCCTTCTATTTCAATTTTTTTATTTTTTATATCAATTTTATCAAGAATTTGTTCTACTATATTTTCGCCAGATTTTTCACCACAAATTAAAAAAATTTTCATACTTTTATATTTATCAAAATTTATCCTTTTGGTAAGCTTTTTTTATTTTTTTTAGGACTTTTGTTTCTTTTAACAATTGGTTCTTGTATAGGAAGCGGCGTAAATGGTAACTTTACTCGTGATGATAACCATCTGATTTTATAGTAGAATATTTTTTTTGTTTTAATTGGTGGATTTGCTTCGATAAGAATAATTTCATCATCTCTTGGTAAATTAATAATTTCTTGTGGCATTAATAAAGCACGTTGTGTTTGCGATACACTTGTTGTACCGCCACTTGAATTAACAGCAAACCATTTAGATTTACTTCCACTTGTGCTTTCAACTGTTTGGCTTCCTATTAATTCACTTATTAATTTTGCTGTATCAATATTATTTGCTGCAAATGTTATACGATAAGTGCTATTTGATAAAAATGAATTCATACCAGAATCTTCATACGTTCCTTTTAGCTGTTGAACATCTTGTACTATAAGAAATAGTTTTACATGATAACCACGAAAATATGCTATACCGGCTAAGAATTGTTCTAGTTTACCTACTGTAGGGAACTCATCCATTAAAAATAAGACACCATATTTTTCCGATGGTAGAGGTAAGTGCTGTGACATAAATGCAGTAGCTTGTTGATAAAACATACACATTAATGGTTTTAGACGTTGTATATTATCGGGAGTTAAACCTACAAATACAGTTGTTGGTTCTTCTTTCATTTTTGTAAAATTAAAATCACTTTTTGCTGTTGTTGCGTCAATAATTGGGTTACCCCAAAGTTCTAGACCAGAATTTAATGTTGAAACTACTCCGGATCGTTCTTTATCTGCTTTTTGTAAAAAAGCAGCAAGATTCATATATCCTATTGGATGTATTACTTCACCTAAGGTATCTAATGCTACGGCACAAAGATATGAAAAGTCATCACTACGAATTGTGCGGACAACTTCACCAAAAGTTTTTGGTTTTTGAGGATCGGCTATTAAATATAAAACAATTCCAACTAATAATGTTCTTGCTTCGTTTGTCCAGAATTCTTGTTTTGGTAATAATATATTTGCAAGTTTTTGAACATCATCAACCATTTGTCCTGGTTTGTTAGATATCCATTCCATTGGATTATAGCAATGACTACGACCATTTGTATCAGCTGGAACCCAACAATAAACAGTTTGCTTTAAATGTGACTCACGCCAACCAGCCGAAGCTTCAAAATTTTCTAATTTTATATCATGACAGACAAGACTTTCTTCCCAAAAAACACAATTTGGAATTGCAAAACCAACACCTTTACCAGAACCTGTAGGTGCAAATAGTAGTGTGTGCTGATAATCATGAATATCTGTGATTAAAAATTTTCCTTTTTTAAAAGGATGTCGACCCATTAATAATCCACGTTTATTTGCCATTCCAGCTTTAATTATTTCTCTTTTATCAGCCCAATGCGCATCACCATAAACAGATGTATCTTTTTTAATTGGTTTATATTCTGCTATTTCTTTTCTAAAAATAAAAGCAATAGTTCCTATTGTAATAGGAGGTAGTAACATTAATATTCCACATTTTATTATAAAATAATTATATTCTTGAACACTAATAAAACCTATATTTGCATAAAAAAGTTTAAAATAATATATTGTTGTTTGTATTAAAACAGATAAATGTTGTATAATGTTTAATGAAAATAATGTTAATATTTGATCTTTTCCTTCAATGACGTATATACCAATTACGGCGTAAAAATAACATATAAAAAAACAAATTGATCCATACAATAATGTTAAAATAACTGCATTTTGTAAACGTCTTAATTTTTTTTGTGGATCAAAAACTTTTACCATTAATCAATAATAAATAACTATCTAAATATGTTTTTATAAAAATTTATTTGCAACTTGTTTATTGTTGTGTTATAATTAATTGTTTTAGATATGGAACATGAAAATAGTAATAGAGATCTAGAAACTGATCAAAATACTGGTCAAAATACTGGTGTTAATACTGATAATGATATGAATACTGAACAAAATAATAGGCGAAATAATAGTACTAATCAAAGTTCGAATGATAATATCTTAAGTCATTATTATAATAATTATAATTTTAATACAAATCCGTATAATTTTTTTTCTGAAAATACAAATGAAGATGTTTTAAATATTGATAGTCAAGACGATTTTGAAAATATTAATATACTTGAGGACATGTTTCAAAATGAAGAAATTGAACGTTTAAGAGAAGAAGTAGCAAATTTACAAAGATTATTATCGAGTAATAGAAATTATAATATAAGTAATAATCCAAATCTAACATATATGCCAAATCCAGTAGGCGTACCATATATATCAGATGAAGAAATTACTCTTCCTAGTTTTATTAATTATGTAGTAAAA
>CAMKKS010000017.1 GCA_946413485.1 uncultured Rickettsiales bacterium
AAACAAGATTATGGTCGTAAAGACAGATGTATTATTTTGAGTTTAGTATGAAAACAAAAATCATCATAATAATAATTGCTATTAATTGTTATCTAATAATTTCACTATTCCGTGGTAAAAACACAATTTCTAATTTTTTTCTATATAAAAAAAAATACTCTGAACTTTATCAAAAAAAGTATAATCTATTAAAAGAAAGATATAACTTAGAACAAATTATAGCAGTTCTTAATGATAATCAATCTGACGCAGATGATGTTTTAGATGAACTTTTAAGAGAAAAAACAAAATCATCACTACCAAGTGAGAAAATCGTTCCAATAGAAAAAATAGAAAAATAAAAATAAACTTTTACATTGGTAAATTATCATGTTTTTTCCAAATTTTTTGTTGTTTTTTGTTTAACAACAATTCTATACTACGATGTATTACTTCTCTAGTTTTTGATGGTTTTATAATATCATCAATATAACCACGAGAAGCAGCATAATATGGATTTAAAAATTTATCAGTATATTCCTTTAGTTTATTTTGATATTCTTCTTCTGATGAACAATTTTTTTTAAACAATATTTCACCAGCTTGTTTAGCACCAAGAACGGCTATTTCAGCTTTTGGCCATGCATAATTTAAATCATTATTTAAATGTTTAGATCCCATTACTATGTATGCTCCTCCATATGATTTGCGTAATACAATTGAAACTTTTGGCACAGTAGCTTCACCATAAGCATATAGTAATTTTGCTCCATGACGAATAATTGCACCATGTTCTTGCTCAACGCCAGGTAAAAAACCAGGCACATCAACTAAACTAACAACAGGTATATTAAATGCATCACAAAAACGTATAAATCTTGCTGCTTTACGACTTGCTTTTATATCTATGCAACCGGCCATTTCCATCGGTTGATTAGCAACAATACCTATAGTCCTTCCTATAATACGCGCAAAGCAAATAACAATATTTTTTGCAAAATACGGCTGAATTTCAAAAAAATCACCATTATCTACAATGTTAGATATAACTTCTTTTATATCATATGGAACCATCGGATCTTCAGGAATAATATTATTCAAAATATCACTTTCACGAGTACAATCATCAGATAAATCTATATTTTGTGAATCATCTGTATTTGAAAGCGGTAAATAAGAAAACAAAATTCTTGCTTGTTCTATTGTATCCATGTCATTATCAAACACTAAATCAGCAACACCGCTAACTTGTGCATGAGTATCACCGCCACCAAGCTCCTCAAATGATACATCTTCGCCAGTTGAAGCTTTTACAACATTTGGTCCAGTAATAAACATATAAGAAGTGCCACGAGACATTATTGTAAAATCTGTTAAAGCCGGGGAATAAGCAGCACCACCAGCACAAGGCCCCATAATTAAAGAAATTTGCGGAATAACGCCAGAAGCATCTATATTATTTTGAAAAATATTTCCATAACCAGCTAATGCATCAATACCTTCTTGTATTCTTGCTCCACCTGAATCATTTATTCCAATAATTGGACATTTTGTTTCCATTGCTTTCTTCTGTAATGCGGCAATTTTCTGTGCTTGCATCTCACCAAGCGAACCACCAGCTACACTAAAATCTTGACTATATACATAAACAGGACGACCAAAAATTGTTCCGCAACCGGTTACAACACCATCGCAAGGTAAGTTTTTACCATCAAGACCAAAATTTGTAGATCTATGTTTTACAAAAATTCCAAATTCTTGAAAAGAATCCTTATCAAGTAATAGATTTATTCTCTCACGTGCCGTTAACTTTCCTTTTTTATGTTGAGAATCAATTTTTTCTTTATCACCGCTTTTAATTTTATCTTTTTCTTCGGTAAGTTTTAAAATAGATGAATCAAACATATGCTTTTAATGTTGATATATTTTTTTATTTGCAAGCATAACATAATTTTAATCTTTACATTTATAACAAATTGTTTAAGTTATAAATATGAAAACAATGTTAGTTTTTCCAGGCCAAGGAAGTCAATATGTCGGCATGGGCAAAGAAATATTTGATAAATATACAAGTTCAAAAAAAGCTTTTTTGGACGTAAGTGAAGAATTAAAAAAAGATATTGTAGATCTAATTTTTAACAGCAGCGAAGAAGAATTAAAAAAAAGTTACAACACGCAGCCATCAATAATGACTGCTTCTATAGCTACATACTTTGCAATAAAAGAAGAATACGGTGAAAAAATTAATTTGTTAAATATCTGTGGTGTTGCCGGTCATTCTCTTGGTGAATACTCAGCACTATGTGCCGCCGAATGTTTATCAATAAAACAAACAGCAAACATTTTATTTAAAAGAGGAACAGCAATGTTTAATTGTGTTAACAATGATACTGGAATGTTAGCTGTTATAGGAAGTGATAAAGAAACAATACAAAAAAGTATAGATAAAATAAAACCAAAATGTCTCGTTATAGCTAATAGCAATAGTATTGGACAAATTGTAATCAGTGGCTATCTAAATGATATAGAAAAATTTAAAATTGAAATGAACGACAAAGCAAAACGTCTTATTCAATTACCAGTTAGTGGCGCTTTTCATTCTCCTTTAATGCAAAAAGCTCAAGATGCAATAGAAAATGAAATTAAAATTTTAGACATAAAAGAGCCTAAATATCCTATTTTACAAAATTATTCCGGTACATTTGAAAAAAACACACAAAACATAAAACTTAATCTACAAAAACAAATCACGGCACCTGTATTATGGTGTGAAAACATACAACAAGCAATAGAAAAAGGTTTTGATACTTTTATTGAGATTGGACCAAAAAATATATTAACCGGATTGATTAAAAGAACTATTACAAAAGAGCAAGAACATAAAATAAAAATCATAAACATTGAAAATGTTGAAGATATAAAAACTTTGTTTAACAAACTTCAATAATGATTGAACCAAACCATGCAGAAATTATAAAAATTAAACATTATCTTGATAACAATGTTGAAACAAAATTCCAACAATTTAAAGATTTCGTCGAAATGTTATTAGAAGAAAATAATAATCACAATCTAATTAGTAAAAACACAATTAAAAATATTTGGTCACGACATGTTTTAGATAGTTTACAATTGTTGCCATATATAGAAAAAAATGATGAAAACATTATAGATCTAGGTAGTGGTGGTGGTTTTCCAGCAATAATATTGTCAATATCAACAAAAAAACGTTTTTTTTTACTTGAAAAATCACCTGTAAAAGCTCTTTTTTTAAAAAAAGTAATTAATAAATTAAAACTTAATGCTATTGTAATAAACAAAATTATAACAAAAGAAAACATTGATCTTCCAAAAGGAAATACCAATGTAATTACCGCAAGAGCTTTTAAAAGTGTAAAGGAAATCTTAAACATCGCCGAAGCATATAATATAAAAAAAATTATTCTTTTAAAAGGTATAAATTATGAAAAGGAGATTAACGATGCAAAGGAAATTATTAAGAAATGGGACTTTAAAATAACAAAAAGCATTCTTGATGAAGGCGTAATCCTTATAATGAAAAATAATATATAACAATTATTATTATTTTATTATTTTCTATCTATAACTTTATTTATGATGCTTTCTTTACCTATTGCAACATAAGCACCAATTTTTACCATTGAAAGTAATGACTTTTTTGTCATAAATTCAATAAATGGTGTAAAGTCTTCATCTATTTTAGAAATGCAAAAATTTTTGCCAGTTGTCAAAAGTGCAACTAAAGACGAAAAAATACTATCCGATATAGATAAACCTTCACTAATTTGAAATAATTTAGTTAAATCAAAAACATTTTTTTGTTTCATATTATTAACAAAAATCATATCAACATATGCATCTTTGTAAAAGTCATCAAAAGAAATTTTCTTTCCATTATATTTACAACCATCAATTTCATCAAATGTAAAAATATCTTTTCTTATTGGATTAAAAACTGAAATACTTTTTACATCAAAAACATTATCATTTTTTTTATTTTTTTCTTGCAATATCAATACCATTGAAAAGTCAGAATTACCATTTAAAAAAGATCTTATTCCATCTATTGGTAATAAAAATATTCTTTCTTTTTTTGGTGTTTCACGAGAATTTTTAAGCTTTATTATATTGTCACTATTAACGATAATATTATTTTTAATAAAACATTTTGAGGTTTTTATTATTTCATCTACTGAATAAATATTATTCGAATCAAAAGCAATATTTTTAGGCATTACTATTTCACCATTATACCTACTTTTATCTAAAACTTTGATAGTTTCTTCAAAAATTTTTTTATATGTAAATAAACAATATTTTTTATTTCCCTCGCCCGTGCATCTAATATTCAAAAAATCGTGCATAAAGAAGGGCACACAATTATTAAAAATATCACAAAATATATGAGAATACAGATCGGCCATATTATAAAGATATAATAAATATGCAAATATAACTGTCAATAAAACATCTTATTCTTTTTTAATTTTTCCAATTAAAAACAATTCACTACTATCTTTACGTGATGATTTTGGCTTAAAACGATCTACAAAAACAAAATTATTCTTCATTTCTTTAAAAATTAAAGCATCAGCGCCTTTAATCGTTTTGCAAACAAAATTTCCACCACAAACTAAATATTTTTTACAAAAAGACAAAACATTCTCCAAAATTCTTTCACTACGAATTCTGTCAATCGTTGAATCGCCAACAGAGTTCATAGCTATATCACAAACTATACAATCAGCTTTAACATTTTTTTTATTTCCAGTTATATTTTCAATTGTAAGTAAAATATTTTTTTTAACATTTTTGTCTTCAAAATCACCTTGAATATATTTTAATCTTGAGTGTTTAAATTTTATAGGCAAAAGATCTACGCCAAAAACATATGCATTTTTATTACAAAATTTATTAGTTAAAATCACTTGCGACCAACTTCCAGGCGAACAACCTAAATCAATAATTATTTTTGTGTTTTTGTTAAAAATATTATACTTATGTTGTATTTCAATCAATTTATAAGCTGAACGAGCTAAATAACCCTCCATCTTTGCAGCTTTAGAAAAAGGATCATTAATTTGTCTTTGTAACCATTTTTGAGATGATTTTGTTTTATTTCCTGTATTAATAGATGTTGTTTTGTTATTAAATTTTATCTTACCATCATTGGATACTAAAACTTTTTTTTTATTAAAATCTTTATGTAAAGAATTATAAGATTTCATTTACTTGAAATAATCTTGAACTAATTTTATGTAATCAATACTTGTCATAATAGATATTATAGCAGCAAAAAATAAAAAAGCATTTCCAATAAAAAATGAAACGCTATTCACGTCAACAAGTATTAAAAACAAAAGTGAAAACATTTGTATAAATGTTTTAACCTTCGATAATTGAGAAACCTTAATTGTTATTTGTTTTTCTTTTGCAAGAAATTCTCTCAAACCAGATACAATGAATTCACGAAATAATATAATAATACACGAAAAAAACCAAGCTTTTTTGCAGTAAACCAACATGATAATCAATGCCATTACAAGCACTTTATCAGCTATTGGATCCATACAACGACCAAAAGCCGAACGTGCATTATATTTACGTGCAACTATTCCATCAAAAAAATCTGTAATACTAGCTATAAAAGCAAAAAAAAATGCTAAAATTTGTGTTGTTTTTGTGTCAAAATACATTAATAAACAAATAAAAGGCACTAAAACAATCCTTACAAAAGTTAAAATATTAGGAGCATTTTTTACTGTAAAATCTATATCATTCATCTAATGAAAAAAATTTATAATAAATATTATTGTCAAATATTTTCATTTATTTTTAAATATAATTGACATTAATTGTTTAATTATTTCACTAGAAATATGCGATTTAAATTTTCAGCAACTTCAATAAGTTTAGTTTTATCTACAATAGTTATTTTGTCATTATTTACTTATCAAGTAAACACGGATAAAATAAAATCAATATTTTTTAAAAAAGATTATGCACAAAAAAATATAGAAAAATTAGAATATTTTAAAAAAATTAAAAAAACAGATTTACAAATAAAACACGATAAATACACAACTATTGGTGTTGAATTATTACAAGTAGCGCCATTTGTTATTTCAATAGCAACACGTAATCCGATTATGTATTTAACTTATGCAAGTTCCGTAGCAATATCAACGCCAATTGTTTTTTTTGGTAAAAAAATATTTAAAGAACCAAGACCTGATGACAAAAACGATCGTACTTCGTTTCCTTCTGGCCATTCTGCATTTGCTTTTCTAAGCGCAATTACATTAATTATATGCATAAAGAACAAAAAGTATAAATATTCATTTGGTTTGTTATTTATAATAATTGCATCATATGTAGCTTTAGGAAGAATAATGGCAAATCGTCATTGGCCAATAGATGTAATATTTGGTAGTTTATTTGGTATTATTTCAGCCATAATTGCTTATATTTTTATAAAAAATTTAAATAAAAAATTATTACATTTTAAATGTTAGTTGTTTTAATTTTATTAAAAATTAAATAATAAATCTTCAATATTATAAAATTTTACATCTTTTTGTTTAAGTAGTTCAAGAGCACATTTAACAGCACCAGCAGCAAATAAAACACGATTATATGCCTTATGCACAATTTGTATTTCATCATTTTTACCAATAAACATAACTTTATGATCTCCTACAATATTACCGCCGCGAACAGACGAAAAACCAATTTGTCCTAATTTCCTTTCACTATTTCTATCAATAACACAAACATCATCAAATTCTAAACCACGACTATCAGCAATAGTTTTTCCAAGCATAATTGCAGTTCCAGATGGTGCATCTTTTTTTTTATTATGATGTCTCTCAAAAATTTCACAATCATAATCATTAAGTAATTTTCCGCACATAGACGATAACTTCTTTACAACTGCAATACCAATTGACATATTAGCCGACCAACATATTTTTGTATATTTTGACACATCCATAATTTTATTCATTAATTCATCGTTCATTGGCGTTGAGCCGCTAACAAGAGGCACTTTTGTTTCTTTAGCAAAATCTAAACATTCATTTAAACCTCTAGCACTTGTAAAATCAATAACAACATCTGAATTTTTAAATAATTTTATCTTATCTTCGCCAACTTCGCCACCTTCTGTAACTACAATGACATTTTCTGTTTGTTTTAAAACATTTAAAATCTCTTTTCCCATCTTTCCATTGTAACCGGAAACGCCAACTTTAATATTACTCATAATTATTCATTAGATTTCATTAAATCTAGGATCGTCTGACATTTTGTCAAAGACGCCACGCTCGTATTCACTAATTTCTTTACCATGATTTACTATTGTAGCTCTAACTAAAATTATCGTTTCAGTTGAAGATGATTCTCTATCTTTTTTACTAAATAAATTTCCAATTATTGGTATAGATCTAAAGAACGGAATACCACTACTTTTTGATGCTGCTTTTCTTTCCGTAAAACCACCTATCACGGCTGTTTGACCATCTTTAAGTTTTAAAATAGTATCTAGTTCACGTACATTAGCAACAGGTATAGAACTTTTTGTCGATAGCACTGTATCCTTTTTTGCTTCATCGGTAGCTTTATCATCCATTAAAATTGTAACTGCTGGATCTGAAACAGTATTTTCTAATTTAGAAATTGTTGGTTTAATATTTAACATAACTTCATGTTTATCTATATCGATAGAAGGTAATACAGACATAATAATACCAAGAGGCATTGTTTGTGCTTCTGTATCAACATTTCTATATGCTGGTGTTATTGTAACGTGTTCATTGTTATAAGTAGCAGGAGTATACATTGCTTTTGACTTAAAGTAAACATAATTTGTAGCAAATGTCATTAAAGCTGGTTGATTATTTACAGCATTTATTCTTGGATTAGAAAGAGTTCTTGTTGAACCAAATTCTTCAAACAAACTAGCAACAGCATCTATTCCTTTATTAAAAGTTAATGTTGTCATAGCTGCCGCGTCCGCTGCTGCTGAAGCAGCAAAACCAAGCGAAGATGATATTTTTCCAACTTGTCCAAGCTTAATATTGTTCCAATTTATTCCAGCTTGATATGTCTTTTTTAGATTTATTTCTAAAAATCTCATTTCAATCAAAACTTGCGCCATAGATTTTCTTTTCAATCTTTTTAAATATTTCTCAATCAAACGATGTGATTTTGTGCTTGCTGTAACGGTTAAAATTCCTGCTCTTTTATTGACCCTTATTCTATCTTTAGAAACATTATTCAATAATGATGAATTAATTACATTTTGTTTATCATTTTTTTGATTCATATTTTTATCATTTGTATCATTTAGCATTCTATTGTATATTCCATTATTGATGTCTTGTTGAATTTTATATTCTGCCTCTTCGTTCTGTGCAATACGCTGTATTTTTTCTGCCGCAGAAGTGTAAATTTTATTCGTATTTTCTGTTGTATCAATAATCTGCTCAATATCTTTCACTATATCTGTCCAAAATGTATCATCAGATTTCGTAGTAACCGTCGAGGTACCTCCGCCTTTAATATTTGCTGTAGAAGAAAGACCAGATGTATTAAGAGTTATAGAAGATGACGTGCTTCTATTTACATCAAGGAAATCAATATCATATGTTTTTGTGTATGGTATATCTCTCGTGAAAACAACAATTCCATATTTTTCATCATATCTTGTATCTGTTAAACCACAAATTCTGTTAAACACATACCTTAAAGGTTTATTTTTTAAGCTTAAATTAACACCACCAACGATAGTTGGATCTATTTGTATGTCTGTTCCAGACATTCTAGCTAACTCCATAACTACATCAACTATTGGTATCTCTTCTGTAACATTTATTGAAACAATTTTGTCTTCTATTGCTTTTGGTTCCTCTGGACCATAAATCATGTCCGACGACATTTTATTTTCTAATGTGTTGTTTTTTTTAAAATCTTTTCTATTTTTGTTTTGTAAAAGGCTAACAATTTCATATTCATGCATTTTTATTAGAGGATCATGATATACAAGCTCACTAACGCTATAGCAACCAAACTGACTAATTAATAAAGTCGTCAAAACGACCGCGTTAAAACTTTTCTTCATCAAACAGCTACAAAAGCTTTTTTTTATTAAAAATAAAATGCAAGCAAAAAAGCAAAAAAAATAGCAGGAATAAAAGCAAAAGGTTGATTTTTGTTTTTTAAAATTAATCTGAAATTAACAATAGTAAATTGTTTTTTCTTTTGCAAAAAAACTTGCAAAACATAAAAAATTATTCCAAAAGCACCACATAAAGCAAAAAATATAGACATTTTTTCATAAGAAAAAAGTGGTGATAAAATAACAAAAAGTTTTATATCACCAATACCTATACAATCTTTTTTAATAATTTTTTTCATAACAACGGATAATATAAAAAATATAAGCATTGTCATAGCATAATTAATTATTATTTCATAAAAATCATGATGCATGTTTTTAGATAACACAAAAACTGAAAAAAACTCTATTAAATGTAAAATATCAGACGATAACATTACACGATAATCAATAATTGATTGCGTAATTAAACAAAAACAAATTATCCACATAAGAATAGTATTAAAATTGATGCCGTTAAAATAATTGACGGCAATTAAGAACGACAAAACCATCATTATTTCTGCCAATATATACCAAAATGGAATATTTTTGTGACAATACCTACATTTACCTTTTAACGCTAAAAATGATATAATTGGTATTAAATCCAATGATGAAAGTTTATGCCCACAATTACTACAAATAGAGCGTGCTCCTGTTAATTTTACATTTTTGTTAAATAACCTATAACCTAAAAATGTTGAAAAACTACCAAAAATCAAACCAAAAACAATAGAAATAAATACCGAAAACCAAGAAAAATAAAAAATATCTATCAACATATCTATGTCGTTAATTATTGAAAATAATAAAATATATTTTTCAACAATAAACAGCTTACCATGCCAGATAATTACAAAAAAAATATAGTTATAATAACAGGTGCAACTGGTAGCGGAAAATCAAACTTTGCATTAAAATTAGCAAAAAAAATTAATGGTGTAATTATAAATGCTGATTCAATGCAAATATATAAACAAATACCAATTTTAACAGCACAACCAAGTAAATTAGATAAATCTCAAATACAACATTATTTATATAGTTTTGTTGATATTTTTGATATACAAAGCACATATTCCGTTGGAAAATATTTGTTTGATTTAAAAAATATTCTTCAAAAAATTGATAAAGACAAAATACCAATAATTGTTGGCGGCACAATGTTGTATATAACATCTATATTAGAAGGATTAAATGAAATACCAGAAATAAACGAAGAAATAAGAAAAGAAATTCGTGAAAAATATAAAAAAAAAACTACAAAAGAGATATTTGAAGATTTGCTAAAAATCGATGAAAAATATTCAAAAATAGTTGATAAAAATAATCCACAACGCATGCTAAGAGGAATAGAGGTAAAACTCTCAACCAAAAAATCAATTGTCGATTTTTGGAGCAATAAAAAACAAAAACCTTTATTAGAAAATTATAATGTAAAAAAAATTCTTATATCGCCAACGAGAGAAGAAATTTATTCAAAAATAAACAATCGTTTTAATGAAATGTTAAAAAATGGTTTAATAGAAGAAATGAAAAAAATATATAAAGATTGTAATGATAAAAATATTAACAAAAAATGTATGCCAAAAGCAATTGGTTTACAAGAATTTTTTGATTATTTTGATGGTAAAATAACTTTAGATGCAATGACTGAAAAAACGAAACAATTAAGCAGAAATTATGCAAAAAGACAACTAACTTGGTTTAAGAAAAAATTTGAAAATTTTGAAAAAATTGATTGTAATTCTAATATAAACAATTTTAATTTTAATATATCTTAATTATTAACGTTGTTTATTTTTTCCTATTATCATCACAATAAAACCAAGTAAAATAACAAGCGAACCAATAACTTGTACAAAAGTCGTTTTTTCTCCTAAAACAATATTTGAAAGTATTATTGAATATATAATTTTAGAAAAATCTAATGGCTGTAAAACCGTAACAGGACATAAACTCTGCGCTTTATATATGAATATATATTCAAGTAAGTATAAGATACCAATACATCCGAGTATTAAAAAAACATCGATTGGTGCTTTTATGAATTGATAAGAAAAGCATAAAGAAACGAGTAAAATTAATATATGTGTGTAAAATGTGAGCGTAGATATTGAAAATTTTAAAGCAAGTTTTCTATTCAAAACAGAAACAACACCCTTCATTAAAATAGATAGCATTAATATAAAATAAGCAATTTTTATTTCTGTTAATCCAATTGTTGGTTTATGAATTATAGAAGCTCCTATTATACAAAACAACAATGCTACCCACACAAAAATTGTGTTTTTTTCATGTAAAAAAAATATCGCTAAAATACTTGCCAATATAGGTGAAATAAATTGTAAACTAATTCCCTCATTTATTGGCATATACATAAAAGCTATATGAGCTAAACCAATAGATAAAGTATATATAATATTTCTAATTAAATTTGGCTTTAAATTGTTCCAATTAAAAAAGTTAAACTTCTCTTTAATCATAAAAGGTATTAAAATAATAACAATTATACTTTGTCGAATAGCTATACTCTCCCAAGCTGGTAGATTGTATTTAACCATTACTTTTTTTATAAAAATATTACTTGTTACAGATATTAACGAGGAAAGAACGTATAATAAGCAACCTATAAATATAGAATTATATCTAAAATTAGTAAATTTTTTTTTCATAGATTTTTTATCTATATCATGTATTTTCTTGTATCGACTTTCTTTCCAAAGCCATCACTTGTCATTTTTTCAACATACTTACGATCAATGACAAACATGTCACCTCTCTGAGCTGAAAAACTAATTTCTTCAACAACTTTTTCAATTACAGAAAATAAACGTCTTGCACCGGTATTTTCAAGCTCAAAATTCAACCTATTTGTAATTTCCGCAATTGCTTTTAAACCATTTTTTGTAAATGAAATATTGATTCCATCCACTTTTAACAAATCATGTTGTTGTTCAGGTAAACTATATTTTAAATCTGTTAAAACACTTTCAAATTCTTTTGTCGTAAGTGGCTTAAGATCTACACAAACAGGGAAACGACCTTGAAGCTCTGGCATTAAATCGCTTATTTTGTTGTATCTAAAAGCACCAGCGGCAATAAATAAAATATGATCGGTTTTTATTGGACCATATTTAGTTTGGACTATTGTTCCCTCTACAATTGCGAGCAAATCACGTTGAACACCTTCTCTTGAAACTTCGCCACGTGATTGATATTCTTTATTGCTAATTAACTTATCAATCTCATCTAAAAAAACTACTCCATTTTGTTCTATTTTTTTTATAACATCTGAAACAACTAAATGTTTGTTGATATAATTATCTATGTAATAGTTTGACATTATCTTTAAAGCATCTTTGACTTTTACTGTTTTTGAAGTTTTTTTGTTAAAAACATTTTCATTTTTAAAATTCAAAAGCGTAATACCTATCATTGCAACATCATTTACATCATTGATAGAATTACCAAAATTAAAATTACCAAAAACATCTTTTTTTGCATCATTTGGTATACTAATTGTGATATCAATATCATCATATTCACCATTTTCAAGTTTTTCTTCACTTACATCAAAATCTAAAAAATTACCTAGTTGTTTATTGCCTGTTCTTTTGCGATTACTGTCATTTTTTTCATCCATTTGTTTAAATTCTTTATCAAAAGAATTTATTGTTTTTAAAATATTTTCATTGTTTCCACCCATTTTCATGAAACTTTGAATTGCCTGTGCCACATACTTTACAGCCATTTTTTTTGCAGTAGCTTCATAATTTTTTATCATTTTATCATGTTCACGTTTAATAGTTAAATCAACTAAATCGCGAATAATATTCTCAACGTCTTTACCAGCATAACCAACTTCTGTAAATTTAGTCATTTCAACTTTTAAAAATGGACTATCCGTAATATCTGCAACTCTTCTTGCTATTTCTGTTTTTCCAACACCAGTAGGTCCAGAAAGTAAAACATTTTTTGGTAAAATTTCAGAACGCAAATCTTCATTTTCAATCATCATACGTCTTCTTCTATTTGCAAAAGCAATAGCGACAGCTTTTTTTGCTTCTTTTTGCCCTATTATGTACTTATCCATCTCTTCGACAATTTTTTTTGGAGTTTTAATTTTTATTTTTTTTTCCATAACAACAAATTCATTATATTAAATAATGAGTTAAATTTAATTTTCAAGAATACAAAAAAAATATAAATTTTATTTCTTAATTCTTAATTAATAATATCTTAACAAGCTGCTTTTGAATACATTCTTCTTTTATGTTCTTCTCTTCTTTCTTTGCTCCATGAAGATATCTTAGTTAAATAACCAATAATTCTAGTTGCATAATCTATATTTTTTGAATGACATTTTGAACACTCAGTCAAAGTATGTTTATCTATATAACCACAATCATTGCAACAAGTTACTTTTACGTTAAAACAAAAATATTCACAACCTTCTTTTGCGGCTACTTTTAATAGCTTTTTAAAACCTTCCTTTGTTGGATATTCTTCTAAATTACAATGATATGCTGAACCACCATCTAAATATTTCATAAATCTTCTACCATGCATTTGGAATTTATCAAGAATGGTAACTTCATCATCTTCCACTTTATAAAGATATGAATTGTAACAATCGCGTGGCACTTTTAAACCATCAGCTTTATCCCAATTTGCATTTTTAACACCAAGATTTTCAGCCGGCACAAATTCAGTATTAAATTTGTATCCTGTTTCTTGTTTTGCTTTTTTATTTTCGTCACTAATTGTTTTGAGTATATTTTCAACAAAAGACATATATTCTTCATTTAAATCAATTTTTAATCCTTTACTTTCCGCTGCTTCCACTAAACCATTTATTCCTATTGTTAAAAATTGTTTGTTCATGGTTATATAACCTGAATCATAAACTGGCAATAGACCTGCTTGTAGATAATCTTCCATCAACTTACGTGTGGCTATCTGATATTTATGTATTTTTTGTACCATTTCACGAATATCAAGATTTTTTTGTATAGCACGATTTAAATTTATTGTTATAACATTTAAAGAACCTGTCGTTACACCACCGGCGCCTAATGTATAACTAAACTCTTTCACCTGGTCGCTAACATCATTTTTTAATCTACAACAAGAAGATAATGCATAAGCGTTATCGCTCATAAATGTAAAGAAAGCATTGCCTTCAGAATATTCTTGAGTTATAAAATCTTCAAAATTTTTATCTACTAACTCGCCATCTTTTGTTAAACAAGCGGCAGTTATTACAGGATAAGTCAACAAAGCAGTTGTTCTTTCTTTATTAAACCACTTCATGAAATACTTTTGCAATTTTGCTAAACTTTCATAACTTGGCTTCGTCATGTCTGGAAATCTAAATTCAGCAAACATTCCATTAAAATATGATTCGTCGTAAATTGATATATTCCAAAATATTGATTGATAACCTTTTGATACTGAAGGTTGATTTATGGTATAAACTACATGTTGAAGATGTGCATTTATATCTTGTGAATTTGTTTCAAGATAATTTTCTCCATATGTTTTTTTTGCAAAATAATCAAAATAAATTAAAAATTCAGCTGTAGCAACGGCACCAGCAAATTGACTTGAAACAGCTAACATAAGGTTTATAAAACCACCACAAAAACTAGATAAATGTTTTGGTGCAACAGAACCACCGCCAAGAGATTTTAGTCCATCTAATAAAAATGGATACATAGTTATACTAACGCAATAAGGTTTCAAACTTGTTTCATCATGCACATATATTTCATGATCTTCAATTTGTCTGATATACTCTTTTGCTAATTCATCGCCATACAATTCACGTATTTTATCGCTTACTAAAGCACGATTAATTTGAATGTTAATATCTTTATGAATTTCATACTCCATAGTATGAATATTTTTATTTGTTATATTTGCATTTGCATCCATTTGAGAACCATCGGCAGCATTGTTTTTTTTATTCGCATAATTACGAATAAAACCTTTTTTTAATTCCATTTGTTCTTTAGTTAATGTTGTAAAATAGCTATTCTTCTTTCCGTTCGTTTCCATAAAAATATAATTTAAAAAAGTTCGAATTTTAATAAAAAAATCTGTTGTCTGATTAATTAATACAACAAATCAAATTTAAAAAATCGGGTTTTTTTTATAAAAAATTGTTTTTTTAATGTCAATTAAAAAAAAAATATTTTTTTAAATTGTTTTGAATCTAAAGAAAAAATTAATATAATTGATAAATGTATATTTTTTTGACAAGAAAAAT
>CAMKKS010000018.1 GCA_946413485.1 uncultured Rickettsiales bacterium
AAATTTTCACCAAAATCTGCAGAAATTTCATTTAAATTGACTTTACTATTCATATTTTTTGAAATATCAATAATAATATTTTTCATTTTAACATCATTTACCACCGACTTCTTTATATCAATTTGAGTATGCAATTTTATATTTTTCATGTATTGAAAAAAATATAAAGCCATTTTACTTAAAGCATTTACACTTTCGAGATTGTTTTTTTTCTTTGCATTTAAAATTTTATTTTCATCACCAGACATTGCGATTGCTTGTAAATTTTGTTCTTTTTCAAATTCATTTTGAAACATATCTTTAACATCAAAAGTAGTTTTATCTAGGTTTAGTTCATCAAATCTTATATCTAAAAGATTGCTCTCACTATTAAAATTTATATCACCAGAATCATTATTAATTAATAATTTTCCCTTCATATCGAAAATATCTTTCTTTTTACTATTTCTGCGAACAATATTTGCTTTTAACGAAAATCTCTTATCAAATAGTTTTTTATAGATTTCGTTATCAATTTTTTTTTCACGTAAATTTTCAATTAAAACTAAAAGATTTTGCACTAAACAATTAACATTACCACCATCTTCTGAATCCGATATATAACATAAAAAATTATCATCCTCAATTTTAGCATTCATTTCATATTTTTCTGTATTAGGATGATTAACGGTAATTAAGATATTATTTTTTTTATCTTTATTTATACCTAAATTCATTGAATAAAATTCAAAATCTTTTTGTTTTGTAATTTTTATGTCATTTATAATTATTTCATCATTTTTTTTATCATTAAAATAAATATTTATAACAAGCTTTTTTACTCTAATATAAAAATATTTTTTTGAAATTTCTTCTTTTAGAAAATTGATAATATCGGCCAATGTATTTTCTTTACTTATATGGATATCTAACAATATTTTTTCACTATATATACTACCGCTCGTTAAACCATAAACAAAATTTTCACCATGACCAGAAATTTTATTATCTCCTATATCAATACTATATTCAAATTTATCAGTTGTGCCTTTTAAACCAAATAATCGTAAATTCCAACTATTTTTAGCTACAAAATTTATGTTATTATCTTTAGCATCTTTAATTATACTATTGCCCAATACATTAATCGGTATTAAACTAACTATTAAAGTACACAAAAACAATGATATAATTACAAATACTATACTAAACAACGTTCTCACAAGTGACTTTTAAAACATTAATTTTATTTTTTTCATTTTAGTAAAAATCAAGATTTTTTTCATAATGTATTTTTGTTTCAATGTCTTATTTTTGACAAAATTATATAACGAACAAAATATTGCATTGCTATACTTTCTGAACAAATTTTTGCCTCTTTTTCTATAAAAACTAAATATGCTATATAACGTTCAAGCTCTTTTATTGTTGTATTTTTTATGCTTGCTTTTATTAAAGGTACTCTCTTCCAAAAAATAGCTTTTGTTTTAATAGCTTCATCAATATTCATTCCCTCTTGAATCATTTTTTTTAATTCTAAGACAACCTCTACAGAACGAATAAATAACCTAATTATAGGTACAATAGATGTATTTTCTTTTTTTAAAAGTTCAAATTCAAACAAAGCTTTTTTTATGTCTCCTGCTAAAACATTATCTATAAAATTTATCGGATCGGCTGTTCTTCCGTCAATTATCATATCATTTACATCGTTAATTGTAATTTCTTTGTTATTTACATATAACTCTAATTTTTCACACTCACTAATTAATAATTTTCTATCACCATGAAGCATTTTAGCCATTAAATCAACGGCTTGTTTTTCAATATTAATATTTTTTTTTGAAAAAAAATCATTAATACATTGAGAAGCTTTTTTTTCATCATCTAAGTAGCAAGCTATACTTGCTGTAAAATTTCCCTTCTCAAAAAATGTTTTAAATGATGATTTACCATCTAATTCTGGAGCAAAAAATAACACTATTTTATCTTGAATTTTTTTGTCATTTAAAAAACATAATTCATCTTTTAACTTGCTCCTTGCGTTTGGTTTAAAATTGTAAACTTTTATTATTTTTTTTGAAGAAAAAAAACTTTCACATAAATTATCTCTAAGTATTGATGG
The DNA here is from genome assembly GCA_946413485.1 of uncultured Rickettsiales bacterium. Classification (GTDB taxonomy): domain Bacteria; phylum Pseudomonadota; class Alphaproteobacteria; order Rickettsiales; family Deianiraeaceae; genus UBA4311. The sequence goes on from CAMKKS010000018.1 coordinate 2,105, forward strand.
AAAAATCTTTTCTTTATCTTGATAATCAATAACAACAATTTCGTCATAACTAAAGTTTTGTTTTATTTTTTCAGACATCTCTACTGAAAGTCCAAAATTCTGCTGAAAAAATAAAATAGCATTAATATTATCAAGCTTAGATAAACAATTTGAGAATGTTGTTTCAGTGAAAATCATTATTGTTAATAACTTGAAAATAAAAAAAATAATAATCAATTTTAATAAATTAATTTTACGAATACATCTATGGCGGAATTGGTAGACGCGTTAGGTTCAGATCCTAATCCTTTAAGGGTTGAGGGTTCAAGTCCCTCTGGATGTACTTCTATAAAAGATTTTCTCTATTAAAAGAAAAATAGCTTCCATTGCTTATAATAATATGATCAATAACTGAAATATTAATTGATTTTAACAAATCAACAATTTTATCTGTTATTTCAATATCTTCTTTTGATGGTGTTACATCTTTGCCTGGATGATTATGATAAAGAACAACATTTTTAGCTTTAAGATCTAAACTTTTTTTTACAATATCTCTAAGAGAAACAATAACATCTGATACACCAGATAAGCCAAATGACACATCATCCAATAATCTCATTTTATTATCAAAAAATAATATTCTAAATTGTTCTTCATCTAATGAACCTAATTTAGTCTGACAATATTCAAACAATGATTGCATATTATCTATCACTAAACCATCATTTAGTTTCTGCTTTAATACACGACTATTAACTGTTTTTATTAAAGTTGTTATATATTTAAAATTTTCACCATTAATATGATATTCATTTATTTTTTTAACATCTAAATTAAAAATATTTTTTAACGTCTTATGATCATTAATTAATGCTTTTGCGATTTTTTTTGTATCAGTTCTTGGTATTATTAGAAATAATAATAATTCAAGTAAATCATAATCACTTATATCATCCGGATTTTTTAAAAAACGCTCTCTTGCTCTTTGCCTGTGACCAGAATATAAATTGTTGTCTTTTGAAGATTTTTTATCATTTGCTTTCTTTAAAATATTATCATTAAGCTCGTCGTCAAAAACTCTTTGTTGTAGGTTTTCTATTTCATCTTCACTTAAAATATCATTATTACTTTCAATGACGCTCTCTTTGTTGTCTTCTTTTTCATCATCTACGCTTGCTAATATATCTTTAAAACCATTATATTCCATATTGTTTTTATAAATTATTTTTTATAATTTTTGGAACAAGAAAAAAATCATCTTCCTTTTCAGGTGCATTTGATAAAACGTCGTCGTTTGTTTCTTTTTCAATGTCTTGATTACAAATATATTTTTCATCTTTCTCTATTGTATTAAACATTGGTTCGATACCTTCTGTATCTATATCGGATATTTTTTTCTGCCAATCAAGTATTTTACATAAATCTTCTTCTAAAGTTTTATCTACTTCTAAAAAACCACAAGCCTTAAAAATTTTATCTAAATTTATTTTTTCGCTCATATCAATTAATTATAAACCCAAAATTCATTTTTTATAAAATCAAGTTTTTTAAGTTCTTCTCTTGTTTTAGCTCCATCTTCTTTTGTTTGAAAGCTACCAACTACAACTTTATTTGTACCATTTTCACTAATAATATTAACATTTTCTATACCATTACTTTTTAGTTTATCAACTAATTCTTGCGCAACTTGTATATTTGAAAAATTACCACATTGAATTTTAAATGTTTTTACATTAATACTTTTCTCAAACTTATTATTATTGTTATTATTTTCTATATTTCTTTTAATATTATTGCCTTTTTTTCTCTTTTCTCTTTCAGCTAAAGCAGATGGTATTGAATTCTTATTTAATGCTTTGTTTAGTAAAATAACATTTTGATTTTCATTAAATTCAACTGCAACATCATTTTCATCATAAAATTCTCCATATTGTAAATCTTTATTTTGTGTTTCTATATTTACAATTTTTTCTTTTTTGTTATTAACCTTATTTTTTCCATAAGCATTATTATAATTTAACTGCTTTTGCTGAATACTATTTTTTGGTTGTCTTATAGTAGCTTTTCTAAATGTTATGGTTTTATCACAACCGCATAAAAATGCAATTAAAAAAACTATATAAATCTTATTCATATTTAAAAATAGTTTTATCTATTTTATTTTGCAAGCATTTTTTCTTGACTTTAATTGCTTTGATATAAATTATAACATGGCGTTGTAGCTCAGTGGTTAGAGCGAAAGATTCATAAGCTTTAGGTCGTGGGTTCAAATCCCACCCACGCCACCAGTTATTTTTTATGGACAAAAAATATCGTCAAAATGTTGGTGCCGTGATTATAAAAAATAATCTTCTATGGGCTGGTAAAAGATTAGATTCAAAAAATGATAAAAATAGTGGTTGGCAGTTTCCACAAGGTGGTATTGAAGATAATGAAAATTCTGATTCAGCTATATATAGAGAAATTTTAGAAGAAACTGGAATTAAAAAAGATAAAATAAAATTACTTAAAAAAATGGATAAAAGTTTAAAATATGATTTTCCTCCTGAAGTGATTAAAAAAAACATCTTTAATGATTATTGTGGACAAGAGCAATATTGGTATATTTTTAAATTTCTTGGAAATGATAGTGATATAAACCTAAATTCAACAAATGAACAAGAATTTATTACTTGGGAATGGAAAACTGATGATTTTATGATTAAAAATATTGTTGAATTTAAGAAATGTGTTTATATTAAATTAATTAATTGGATGAAAAATGAAAAATTAATAATTTGACTTTTTTATGCAAATTATTGATAATAAATGAGCTGTTTATGAAGGATATTATTAGTAGTGACCCTATTGAAAATAACATTTTGTTTAACACAAATATAGATAAAGATGAAATTAATAATACAGCAAGCAAACAAGATATTTTTGATAAATTTTTAACATATCGCCGTCGTATGGCGCGATTAAGCGCAACGCAAGCTTTATATTTATATGATTTTAGATGCAGAACACAAAATATCGGGGTAGTAAATATTTTTAGCACAATAAAAACAACAGATACAATGGAGCTATGTCAAGATGTAATAGATTTTTACAAAAACATATTTTTTCAACAACAAGAATATGGTTGGACAAGAAAAAACAAAAAAATAGACGAAATATTTATGTTTGAGATAGTTAATACGGCAGTAAATTCAATTGAAGAAATTGATAATTTTATACAATCACATTTAAGTAAAAATTGGACAACTGATAAACTTGATTATGTTCTTCGTGCAATAATAAGATGTGCGGTAGCTGAAATTTTACTTGGTGAAAATATTGAAAAAGCTGTTTTATGTAGTGAATACACAAATATTGCTGGAAATTTTTTTGATACAAAAGAAATTGGTTTTATAAATGGAATAGTTGATAAATTATATACAACTGTTACAAAAATTCATCCTATGTGGGAGAAAAATAAATGATATTCAATACATTTTATTTTTTCTCAAGCACTATTAATAATTCTCCTTTTTTAACTGAAATTTTTGCATTTTTTGATACTATTACATTCGAAATTCCATCTATAAAACCAAATTGTAAATCATAATCTATTTCCCATTTAAAACCATTTGTTTTCACATTTTTACAATCTGAAAGAGGAATTATTGAAACTGTTTTATTTGTAAAATTTTTAAATTGTTTTTCATTACGAACAATAAATATTTCTTGTGTTTTTGTTAAAATTTTCGCTTCAATTCGTTCTGGTATTTCTCTTAAAAGAAAAACATTACACATAGAATGATCGAAACGCTCCAAACTCAATGAATTCACTATAATAATTTCATCCGGTTTATAATGAGATAAACAATAATTAACGGCAAACTTAAGATCGCTAATATCTTGATTATCTTTGTATAAAATTTTACTTTTATTTTTGAATTTTTTCATTTTATTAATTTTTACGGAGTCAAAATCGCCAATTATTAAATCAGGTACGATTGATGGACTAATTGCATTCAAACCACCATCTACGCATATTATTTTATCAAAATTATTATTTTCCATAGAAAAATCTTTACCATTTGCAATCAATAATACACGCATAAGATATAAAAATTGACAATAATTATAATTATTTTATTTAAAATTAATTATTTTAATGAAAGTTTTTTCAAACATAAAAAATCTATTTAGGCAACAAAATTATTATGTAAAATACTTCATATGCGCCATAATATTTTCTTTATCAATGGCAACATTTATGAACATAGCATTTTATAAGTATATAATAACAAATAACATAGGCACTAAAATGACAATAATATGTTTTTTTATCCTGTTGTTAAACTATTTAGCAATATTTTCTATACTATCATTCCAATATATTGGTAAATATTTAATATGTATACTAAGTTATTTATCAATAATAACAGAGTATTATATGTTGTCAGCAAATACACCAATAAGTTATGCTACCATAAAAAGTATATTTGGCACAAGCACATCTGAGGCACTTGAGATTATTGATGTTAAATTAATAATATCAGCAATAATACTTTTTTTATTATTTATATATTTTTTTCACAAAATAAAATTACAAGGTATTAAATGGTATAAAAAAATATTATTACGCATATGTTGCACGATAACATCTTTATTGCTTGCAGCAGGAATTATATATGCAAATTATACAAAATTTGCAACATTTACAAGACAAAATGACAATTTTGGAGCTTTTATAAATATAGATAATTTTGTTTTTGAAACTTTTAGAGTTGCAAGAAATGCTTTTAAAAAACCAATAGAATTAAAAATAATAGACGAAAAACCTTTTCAAAAAAAAACAAACAAAAATAATTTTGTTGTACTTTTAGTCGGTGAAACTTCTAGAAAAGCGAGTTATTCATTAAATGGTTATGAAAGAAAAACAAATCCAAGACTAGAAAAAGAAGATATTATCAATTTTCCAAAAGCAAAATCTTGCGGTACATACACTGCTTATAGCGTTCCTTGTATGTTTTCTTTTAAAACAAGAAAAACATATAAAGATACAGAATTAGAGGAGAATGTATTAGATATTTTAGTAAAAGCCGGAATCAATGTATCGTGGTTTGAAAATGATGATAATTGTGATAAAAATCAAGCAAATAACAAAAAAATAGAATATACAAATTTAAGCAGCAGAAAACATCATCTTTGTGAAAATAGAAGATGTTTTGATGAAATATTAATAGATGATCTAAATAACGAAATCAATAATTTTATTAATAAAAAACAAAAAGATAAAATTGTTGTTTTGCATATGATAGGTTCGCACGGGCCATTATACTACAAAAGATATCCAAGAAAATGGGCAAAATTTCAACCAGAATGTAAAGACGCTAATCCATCAATTTGTTCGATAGAAGAATTAAAAAATGCATACGATAACACAATATTATATCAAGATTTTGTCTTATCTGAAATGATAAATAGTTTACGTTTAATGAAAAAAAGACAAAATAATGTTGATATAACAATGATATATACATCGGATCATGGTGAAAGCCTTGGTGAAAAAGGTATTTTTATGCACGCTTTTCCTTATAAAATAGCACCAAAAGAACAAATAGAAGTACCTTTTATTATTTGGACAACAGATGACGATCTAAAAAAGAAATTTACCAGCAAACAAAATTCCGAAATATCACATGATAATTTATCTCATACTTTATTAGGTATATTTAACGTAATAACAAAAGTAAAAAATAATAATTTAGATTTAACGATTAATTAAAGTGTTATATTATTAAATATAATAAGTAAAAAGTTTATCTGTTTTTTTTAAGTAAATACTTGACATTAAAAACTTACTTTTTATAAAGTCCATGGTTTTAGTGATGCCAACAATTAATCAATTAGTAAGGAATAGAAGGGTTTCTTCAATATATAAATCAATGAGCCCTGCATTAAAAAGGAATCCACAATTAAGAGCTGTATGTTTAAAAGTATATACAACAACACCAAAAAAACCTAATTCTGCTCTTCGTAAAGTAGCACGTGTAAGATTAACTAATGGAACAGAAGTAATCGCATATATTGCAGGTGAAGGACATAATTTACAAGAACATAGTGTTGTTTTAGTAAGAGGTGGACGTGTTAGAGACTTACCTGGTGTTAGATATCATATTGTACGTGGCGCTTTAGATTGTCAAGGTGTTGCAAACAGAAAGCAAGCTCGTTCAGTTTATGGTATGAAAAAACCAAAAGATAGTAAGAAATAGTTTTGTATGTCAAGAAGTAAAAAAAGAAATCCTAGAGATTTAGAACCAGATCCAGTTTATAATAGTGTTTTAATCTCAAAGTTTATTAATGTAGTAATGAAAGATGGTAAAAGTGAAGTTGCATCAAAGATTGTATATTCAGCACTAAAAATTGTTGAAGAAAAATTAAAAAATAAATATGGTGATGTTGCTAAAGGTTTTAATGAAGTAATTTTATTAGTTAGTCCAACTATTCAAACGAAAGTACGTCGTATAGGAGGTGCAAATTATCAAGTTCCAGTCGATATTCCTGAATATAAAAGAATTTCTATTGGAATGAAAATTTTAAAAAAAGCTGCTTACAAAAAAAAAGGTATAAATATGGATAAAGCCTTATCACAAGAAATTGCTGATGCAATCGAAGAAAAAGGTGAGGCATATAAAGAAAAAATAACAATACAAAAAATGGCGCTTGCTAACAAAGCTTATGCACATTTAGCATAATTTTAATATATTTTTTATGATAGGAATTTGGCAGCTTGTTTTGATTTTTGCAATAGTTTTGGTTTTATTCGGTGCTGGTAAAATTCCTAATTTAATGAAAGATTTAGGTACTGGTCTACGTGCTTTTAAAAAAGGATTCGATGGCGATGAAGATGTAGAGCCAACAAATAATAATAAAAAAGTTAATAAAAAAAAGAAAACTAAAGTTAAAAATACTAAAAGTAAAAATACTAAAAGTAAAAAAGACAATAAAAATACAAATAAAAAGAAAACAGATAGCAAAAATAAGACAAAACCAGCTGTTAAAAATAAAAAACAACCAGCAAAAAAAGTAAAAAATAATAAAAAAGTTAAAAAAAATAAATAGTAAACTAAGAATAATAAAAACTATTTATTATTATCATCACTGATATTTAATAAACTTTTAAAAAGCTGAAAAGCATTTTTGCCATCATTACGATTATAATTATAAATATTTATTAAATTTAAAATTAAAATAGCATCCAGTAAAGTATATTCTTTGCCACTAACGTTTAATCCTGTTAACTCACATCTATTACCTATTTTACATTTCACATCTTGCGCAAGTTCCAATAATCTTTTTTGTATTATTTCATTGCAATCTTTTTTATCTTTCCCCTTAAAAAACATAATAAAAACATTTTTTTCATAAAATAGTTTTTTTTTGTCAAGGAGTTTTTATAGATTTTTTAAAACATTTTTAACATCTTCAATAGCGATCAAAGTATCATCAAAAATAAATTCTATTTCTGGACGAATGCGCATTTGTAAATATTTATATATTAAATTCGACAACTTATTTTTATTTTCATTTAATGATTCTTGAAAATCATTTTTATTACAAATTTTACAACGATAAAATACCTTACAATATCTTAAATCTGGACTGATATCAGCTTTCATAATTGTCAAAAAATCATCTTGCTTGTATATATTAATATACTCACCTATCTCTCTTGCTATCAATCGTCTTATATTTTCACCAATTTGAAGCTGCTTTTTTGTTTTTTGTCTCTTATTTTTCATAAATACTTAGAATTCATTCTTCTTACGCCCTTGTTCTAAGTATTTTGCTAACTTAAACATTGTTAATTCGTCTTTAAATTTTGGCACAATTTGCATACCAATTGGTAAACCGCTTTCATCATCAAACCCAACAGGAACACTAATACCAGCAAGACCTGCAAGAACAGATGGTATCGTAAACATATCACACATATATATTGAAATTGGATCAAGTTTTTCTTCCCAACCAAAAGCAACACATGGCGATACCGGCATTAACAATGCATTAACTTTTTCAAAGGCTTTTTCAAAATTTTGCGATATAATTCTACGAGCTTTAGCGGCTTTTATAAAAGTTTCTTTATAAGCATGCTGTGAAACCATACAACCACCAAACAAAATTCTACGTTTAACTTCTTTACCAAAACCTTCAAATCTTGTTTTAGAATACAACTCTGATATATTATCTACTTTATCACTACGATAACCATATTTTACACCATCAAATCTAGCTAAATTTGAAAACGCCTCTGTTGTTGAAATTGTATAATAAATCTCAATTGCTTTAGACATATCAATATGAACATCTACAATTTTTGCACCTTTTTTTTCTAAAAATTTAGCTGTTTTATACCACAAATCATTAATGCTTTTAAGCGTTTTATCACTTTTGCATTCAGTTGGTATTCCTATGGTATAACCACTTAAATCATCGCTATCAACATTTAAATCTTTTATTTTTTCATAATTTTGCATTGAGTCATCTCTAAACATTGTGCTATCGTTTCTATCATCACCAGACATTATATCTAACAATAAAGCGCTATCATCAACATTTTTAGATAAAACGCCGGCTTGATCTAAAGAACTTGCATAAGGAATTAAACCATGTCTAGAACAACGACCATAAGTTGGTCGAACGCCAACAATATTACATAAACTTGCCGGTTGACGCAATGATCCGCCTGTATCACCACCTATTGCAACATTACATAAATTACCAGCAACAGCAGCTGCACCACCGCCCGAAGAACCACCTGGTATTAATTTTTTATCAGGTTCTCTTTTATCATGATAAGGATTTTCTACACCACCAAAATAACTTGTTAAATTTGTTGACCCCATACTAAATTCATCCATATTATTTTTACCAATGATAATAGCGCCTTCATTTTCTAATCTCTCCCAAACGGTCGCATTATAACCTGGTATGAAATTCTCAAGCATTTTTGAAGCACATGTTGTTCTAATACCTTTTGTGCAAAAAACATCTTTTACTCCAAAAACAACACCAGCTAAACGCCCTTTTATTTCACCATTATCAACTTTTTTTGCTCTCTCTAAAGCATAATCAAAAGTTTTCGTTATATATGCATTTAACTTGCTATTTTCAATTTTCTCTTGAAAAGCTTTTACATTTTCTACAGCAGAAAATTTTTTCTCATCAATTGCTTTCTTGCATTCAATCGCACCAAGTTTTACAATTTCTTCGTTTGTCATTTTTAAATTAAGCTCAATTAAAAATAATATTAATCAAGTTTTTTTATATTTTTTAAAAAAAAATTTTCTAGCTCTTGAAAAACTTAAAAAAAAACTAAGTATACTCATGAGAGGATATTTTTGTCGTATCCTTTCCGTTTAATAATAAATAATAAATTTATTATAACATAAATTTTATTGTTTTTTTATTATAACGATTTATTTTGTATAACGAATATTTTTTCTAATAACAAAGTCATTTGTTGTAGGAGAAATTTTTTCATCAATACAAAATGAGTTCGAAAAAAAATGTATCTCAACTTCTTGAAATACATTATTTTTTCTTGTGTGATTACACTCGTGTAATCACGGGTGTGTTTTTGACAAACAAAACAGCACATTTTGCTTTACGAGAACTGTTTTTTAAAACATGACAAATGGTATATATCGGATATGTTCTTTTTTTTAAAAGAACCGACATCTTATATTTACTAGGTTTTAAATTTTCATTTTATGAAAATAATGCAGTTAATCATAGATATTGTGCAATTAATTGTACAAATCTATGATGTCGTAAAGTATTGTTATATAAAATTTGAATATGGTTGAATTATCATATATAAACAAGATAAAAGGACAAATTTTGTGTTATAGAAAAATAAAAAAAAATAATAAAGTAAGAGAAATATTCTTTCCAAATAAAAATATTTCATACGGTAAAATGCTAGACAATATACTTGATGAATTAAAAACAACACTTTCTGATAAAATAGAAAAACCAGAATATAGCCATTTTGCAAAAAAAGAAAATCATAAATGCAAATCACATCTTGATATATGCGAGCAACACATGAATAAAACTCTTACTATAACCATGGATATAAAAGATTTTTTTCCATCAATTACAAAAAAAATGGTAAAAAAAGTTTTAAAAAAATATAAAGTAAAAAATGCCTACATTTTAGCAAATTTAGTTACTGTTAAGAATAAGCTTCCGCAAGGTTTTAGAACGTCATCTATTTTAGCCTTCGCATGCGCAAAACCTGCATTTGATAAAATTTATAAAGAATGTAAAAAAAGAGGACTACTTTTTACAAATTATGTCGATGATATTCAAATCTCTAGCAAAAATTATAATGAAAATATGGAAAAAAAAGAAGTAATTGAAATGGTAACAGAGAAAGTAATTGAAATGGTAACAGAGAATTTAAAAAAATTTAACTTAATAATTAAAGATTCAAAAACGAAAATTTTTGTTAATGGAAAAGATAAAGAAGGAAACACTAAAAAAATTATGAATATAGAATATAATACCAACAATAGAAAAGAACTAATGAGTACAGATTCAAAAGATGAAAACTACAAAAAACAAGTAGAAAAGCATAATAAACATTATTATTCAAAACTTGCTACAACAGTTTCACCGCAAACTAAACGTTGACCTTTTAAAACCTCAACTTTGTAATGTTTAGGTATGTATAACTCAATTCTACTACCAAATTTTATCATTCCATATCTTTCACCAATTTTAAATGTTTCATCTTTAACGGCATCGCAAACAATTCTTCTTGCTATCAAACCTGCAATTTGGACAATACAAATACTATTGCCATTAACATCTTCAACAAGAACAATATTTCTCTCATTATCTTTGCTTGCTTTATCTAACGAGGCATTTATAAAAACACCTTTTATGTATTTAACTTGTTTAACTTTACAATCAATAGGCATTCTTTGAACATGAACATCAGTAATATTCATAAAAACACTAATTTTTGTATACTCCATTCTATCTTTATTGCAAATCTCCTCTGGTAGTGAAGATGTTTCAATATTCAACACAGTACCATCACAAGGTGATACAACTATGTCATCTTTATTTGGTAAAACTCGATCCGGATCACGAAAGAAATAAAATGTTATCAATAAAAGAAATAACATCATTGTCGTAAGACCTCCAAAACCAAAAATTAAGAAAAATACAAAACATGTACCGATCATAAAAAGTATCGTACCACGACCATGTTTTGAAATTTTAATATTTAGACTACCAATCTTGATATTAGTTATGCTAAAATTTCTTATTAAAGATATCGCAACTTCAATGATTTTTTTAAAAATCACGACAACTTTTGAAGCAATTTTTGTAAAACTTTTAACCTTTTTGTTAAACATAAAAGTTTCCTACGCACATCTTTTATAAAAAGCAAGTATTTTAGTGCATCCAATAGGACTTGAACCTATAACCTTTGCCTCCGGAAGACAACGCTCTATCCAATTGAGCTATAGATGCTATAATTTTTAAATCTTTAAAAAAATATTATTTTCAAATAAATTCTCTATTTTATACACATTATTAACTAAATTTGCTTGACAAATATTTTTGTTATTAATTTTTATATTTAATGTTATCACCTATAAAAAAAAGACAAATTATTGCTTCATATTCAAATGTATTAGCTGATGTTTTTTTAAAAGATAACTACTACGATAACCTTGCAGAATTAAAGAATATATCAACTTTTTTGAAGAAAAATAACTCTAATGGTTCTTTTACACCAGAAGAATTAAGAAAATATAAAACAATGGTAAATGATATTTTATCAAAATCTGATAAAAATAACGAAATACAACAATTTTTAATGACAATTTTGAAACGCAGATATGGTTTTTTACTTTCTGATATAATTGAAAATACAGAAATAAAATTGCAAAATAAGTTACAAAAAACAAAATTTTGTATCCGTACAAGCGAAGAAATATCTGATAAATTAAAAAAAAATATAGAAAACACAATAAGTAAACAAATAGAAAAAAGTGAAATAAAATATGAAATAGATAGAAATATAAAAAAAGATAATATAGATTTTATTTCAAACGGAAACGTTTGTTCGTTAAATTTAAATTTTTTTTTGAAAGATTAATTTATGTCAATTGTATATTTAAATGGTGATTTTATTGATGAAAAAGAGGCAAAAGTTTCAATAAATGATGCTGGATATTATTATGGTGATGGTTTTTATGAAGTTATCTTTCTTTATAATGGAAAATTAATAGATAAAAAAATTCATCTTGACAGATTATCAAAAAATTTTGTAACTCTTTCTTTTAAAAATTGTCCTTCCATTGATGAAATTTCTTCAAATATAGATGAAGTTATCAAAAAAAACAAAAAACAAAATGGTGCTGTTTATATACAATGCACACGCGGTATAGCACCAAGAACACACGAATTTAATAATTTAAATTTAAAACCAAATATACTTATCAAAATAAATGAAATTAGTAGTGAATGTTTTAGTGAAAAAACTCCTAAATGGAATTGTTGCGTAATGGAAGATCCACGACGTTTAAATTGTGAAATTAAAATGATAAGCTTATTACCAATGGTTTTAGCAAAACTAGAAGCCGAAAAAAATGGTTTTGATGATGTTATATTCTATAATAGTCGTTGTCATTCAATCACTGAAGGTACAAGTTTTAATGTTTTTATCGTTCAAGATAATAAAAAAATAATAACATGTCCAAATGGTCATCAAATATTACCAGGATGCACAAGAACAAGAGTAATTGATTTAATCAAAAAAAATGGTTATGATTTTGAAGAAAGATTTTATTCAAAAGAAGAATTATACAACGCAAAAGAAGTTTTCTTAACAGCATCATTAAAAATAAATTCAATAGTAAAAATTGATAATATTTTAATAAATGATGGCAATGTAGGAGAAGTAACAGCAGCTCTTAGAAAGAAATACATAGATTTTCTAAACAGTGATTCAAATGAATAATGAAGAAAATAATAAAAGTTATAATAAAATTTATAACTTCTTTGCCGATGGTTTTAAAAAATCAATTTCGCCAAATATAAGAAAATCTCGTACCGCTAATTATGTAAAAGAAAGAACATTCGATGTTTATTCTTGTATTAAAGATGTTATTTATATATTTCTTACATCAGCAGAAATTATTATTAGATGTTTGCTTGAATTTTTCAAAATTACAAAAAACATTCCA
>CAMKKS010000019.1 GCA_946413485.1 uncultured Rickettsiales bacterium
TGTTCTTTTGCATTCTCATTCATTTTTGCAGAAATTAAATTTAAAAATTCTTGTTCATTGAATGTTGAGAAAAAACTATATTTCTTATCTAAGTTTATGTTTATTTTTTCATTTTCTATAAATTTTATCGTTTTATCTATATTTCCAATCTCAACCTTCTTTTTTTCAAGATCTCTTTTTTTTTGAGCAATTATCTGTTTAGTAAAATTATTTTGATTTGTTATTGTTATATTTGTTGCTGTAAATAAAATAATAGAAGCTATTATGACTATAGTGTAAAAAAAAATTTTTTGCTGCTGCGCAAGACACAACACTTTTTTTCTATTCATTCTTATTTAAGATATTAATAATTGCATTGATATTTTTTCTTTCTTCGTCTGTTTTTTTTCCATCAAGTAAAATATTAGCCAATTCTTTTGCATCTTTTCCATAATTATTTTTTACATTTAAATCCGCTTTTCTTTTAACTAAAGCTGAAACAATAGATACTTTTTCAAATTCAATAGCTCTCATTAAAGGAGTGTAACCTTCAATATCTTTTGCATTTAAATCTAAATTTTTGCTACGCATTAATAAATTAAAAAACTTTTCAGCATTATCGGTTTCTTTATGTGCAACAATATGCAAAGCCGTGACGCCTGCTTCATTCCTTATGTTAATATTTGCACCATTTTCAATTAAAAATTTTGCAACAGCATAATTATCATTTTTAACAGATATTAAAAATAAACTTTCATTATTCTTGCATATAGTATTAACGTTGGCTCTAATATTTTTAGATGATAAAAGATTTTTTTTTAACGCAATTATATCATTTTTAGCGGCATATTGACACAAAGGACTGTTTGGATTTATAATACGCTCATGCAAATTATAAGCAATTGTTTTTTGTGATTGTTTCTTTTTTACTTCAATTTTTTTCTGTTTGCTATTTTCAACAGAAAACACATCTTGTTCGCTGAAAACAAAAGAACTTAAACTTAAAAAAGTTACTAAAAATAAATTAAAAAGCCTCATTTTTAATGAAATAAATTGCTAAAATTTATTGTCAAGCTTTGTAAAATATCTATCATAGATAAGTTTTTTTAAAAAATAATCACAATAATTAAATCTTTTCTTGCAAATTATTTTAATATAATTATCTCTTGTCTATATAAGTTTTTATTTATGGTTTCTTCATTAAACAATACAGTTATAGCACCAATAGGAACAGCTATTTGGTTAATAGATAATACATCTCTAACTTTTAAACAAATTGGTGATTTTTGCGATTTTACAGAAGCGGAAATTCAACTTATTGCCGATGGGCTTATAGGAAAAGGGATTTTACCAGTAAATCCAATAAAAAATGGTAATCTTTTAAAAGAAGAAATCGAGGCTCGTGAAAAAGACGGCAAAGCGTTAAATAATGCTTTTAAAGCACTAGAAGGATTTGATATAAAAATACAAAAAAAAAGAAAATATATTCCAATGTTACAACGTAGAAGTAGACCAAATGCTATTTTTTGGTTAATAAATTATTTTCCTGATTTATCAGATTTACAAATTGTAAAACTTGTTAGAACAACAAAAAGCATGGTTCAATCAATTAGAAATAAGGAATATTCAGAATATGCAAATTTAGTAGCAAAAGATCCTGTTGTTCTTGGTTTTTGCTCTCAAAGAGATATCAACAAAGCAGTTGAAAATATTCATAAAAAAGCCGAAAAAGTTAATAAAAAGAAGAAAACAAAAACTACTAGTAAAACAAAAAAAATAAAACCTAAAAAAACAAAAAAAATTAAACAAAACAAAGCAAAAAACAGCAAAAAGAATGTTAAAATAAATGACAAAAAAAACAAAAAAAAACGTTGATAAAACGACAAAAGAAACAGATTTTACACAAACTGAAATCAAGAAAGATGGTGAGGAAATTGTTAAAAACGACAACAATAACAATAAAAACGAACACTTAGTTTTAGCTAGAAAGTATAGGCCAAGACTACTTTCTGAGCTTATAGGACAAGAAATTTTTGTTAAAACAATATCAAATGCAATAAACATTAATAAACTACATCATGCATTCTTACTAACAGGTACACGCGGCGTCGGTAAAACATCATCGGCTCGTATTTTAGCTCTTAGTTTAAACTGCAAAAAATACGAAAAACCAACAACAACTCCATGTTTAGAATGTGATTGTTGTCAAATGATTTTAAATGGTAGTAATCCAGATGTTATAGAATTTGATGCCGCAAGCAATACTGGAAAAGATGAAATTCATGAAAATGTAATAGACAACATCGATTTTGCTCCAATGATTTCTAGATATAAAATATACATAATTGACGAAGTTCATATGTTATCAAAAAGCGCCTTTAATGCATTGCTAAAAACACTAGAAGAGCCACCAGAAAAAGTAAAATTTATTTTTGCTACAACAGAAATTAATAAAGTTCCAATTACTATTCTATCTCGCTGTCAAAAATTTTATCTTAAAAACATACCTGAAGATATATTATTATCACATTTAAAAAACATATGTGAAAAAGAAAATATATCTTTTGAAGAGGATGGATTACGCCTATTAGCAAAATATGCAAATGGTTCGGTGAGAGATAGTCTTTCGCTTTTAGATCAGGCAATTGCAATAAGCGATAATTGTGTTAAAACGGAGGATATAAAAAATATGTTAGCTATACCAGATAGACAAATAATATCAAATTTATTTTATAATTGTTATTTAGGAGATGTCAAAAATGCAATAAAAGACATTGAATGTTTTATATCAAACGACACAGATTGTATGCAAATTGTCAGTGAAATTATGAATTTAATTTTAGATTGTCTAAAAATAGCAACAAATATTATAGAATCTAAAGATATACCAAATGAATTTTATGATAATATAAGTAAATTAACAAGTTCAAATAACCTAAATGTTCCTCGCTTATTGCGCATGTGGCAAATTTTATCTGCTTCTCTTGCGGAAATGCGCGTCATTCAAAATCAACAGTATCTTACAATAATGGTTTATAAGTTATGTTATTCTTCAAATCTTCCAACACCAATTGAAGCTTTAAAATTAATAAAAAATAACGACTTACAAGCCGCTGTCAATACTTTTCCAAACGGGAAAATTATATCTTAAACTAAATTAAGCACTACGTTCGCTTTTATTAGATTCCTCTACATCATTATCATCGTTGAAGTCGTCAACTAGATCGTTATCATCAAAGTCACCATCCATGCTTTCATCATCGACAGAGATATCAACATGTGAAGCTTTGCAATTTGAATTTAATATATCCATTACGATTCTATTTGTTTCTTCAATTGTGTAACCTAAAGCTAATGTCATTTCTTGTATTAGTCTATCAAAAGCTTTATCAAATAAAACTCTTTCACCATAAGATTTATTTGGATCTTTCATGCTAATAAACAAATCACGAACAACTTCAGCTATAAAAATAGCGCTACCAGAATATAATTTTGCTTCATATTCTTGTATACGTTTTGACCAAACGCCCTTAGCGCTTTTAGCAGGTCTATTTAAAACAGTGTCTAATATTTTTTTTGCACTATCTTTACTTATAATAGTACGAATACCCATTTCCTTCATTTTTGAAACTGGTATTAAAATATTCATGTCATCTTTTTTAAATTCTATTTGACAAAAAGTTATTTTTTCACCAAGAACTTCTTTTTTACAAATAGACACAACTTTACCAGCGCCATGAGATGGACAATATAACATAGTGCCTTCTTTGATTTTAACTTTTCCGCCACTTAATTTTACTTCACTAACAGAGGTCATAAATATTATGCCTTATTATAACACATTTTTTAAATTTGTCAAGTGCGCCCTTAAATAGAGCTCAAATGATAAGATTTATCATTTTTTTTCATCCATCAATTTTGTTGCTTTTTGTTTTCAAATAATTATTATTTTTTTAAATGAAAAATTTTACTTGGCACATTAACGAAGAAAATTTTTTAAAAACGAAAAAAAAATGGGGTCTTTCTACGATAAAGTCCGCTTTAAAATACTTAGGAAATCCACATAAAAATATAGAAAAAAACGTTATACATATAGCCGGGACAAATGGAAAAGGTTCAACCGCAAGTTATATAAAAACAATTCTAGAGGCGAACAATTATAAAGTTGGCGTTTTTACTAGCCCACATTTAATAAATTATAATGAAAGAATATATGCAAATAAAAGGCTTATTACTGATTCAGAAATTAAAAAATATAAACACATAATTTTAACAAAATGCAAAAATGCAAATAAAATTAGTTTTTTTGAAGCAACAACTTTAATAGCCATATTATTTTTTTCTGATCTAAAAAAGAAAAATGAATTAGATTATTTTATTTTTGAAGTTGGGCTCGGTGGAAGGTTAGATGCAACAAACATTTTCAATCATCATATTGCAAGCATAATAACATCAATATCATTCGATCATGTTGATAAACTTGGCTGCACTTTAAAAAAAATTGCACATGAAAAAGGTGGAATAATAAAACAAAATGTACCTGTTTTTACTTCAAACACAAATAAAGAAGTAATAAAAGAATTGCAATATATAGCAAACGCAAAAAAAACAAAATTATATTCACTAAATAAAGATTTTAAACTTTATTCAAAAGTAGTACCTTCACTTAAAGGCGAACATCAAATATACAACGCAACTTTAGCGGCTGAAGTGTGTAAATTTATCGGAATAAAAGAAAATAAGATAAAAAAAGGCATATCAACAACAACATGGAACGGCCGTTTACAACAAGTAGATTTAAAAGAACTTGATAAAAAAAAGATGAATATTTCTTCAATTTATATTGATGGTGCACATAATGAAGACGGAATTGCGGTATTATGTAATTTTATTAATCAAACGTACAATAAATATATTTTAACAAATAAAAAACCAAACATCATTGGTATTTTTGCATGTCTAGAAAGAAAAAATTATAAATCATTTTTCCATATTTTTAAAACAACGAAATTTAATCATCTATTATTTTTTGATGCACCAAAAAAAATAAATGATTTTGTAAACGTTAAAGAACTACTTAATATTGCAAAACAACATAATTTAAAACAAAGCAATATCATTAAATCTTTCAAAGAAGTTAAAAAATATATAGAACCATCTAAAAATAATATTATATTTATTTTTGGAAGTTTATATTTTATTGGTTGGGTTTTAGAAAAACATGTTAATACTACAAAACATCAATACTAATGTAAAAATGCCCATACCAAAAATTACTCTGTAAATCTTCTGAAACATCATATTTTATACCATACACATTAAATATTTTTAAGCATGTATCATTATTTTCTATATATTGCGCTATACTTTCTTCTAGTTTTAGTTGTAAACAATCCATTATTTCTAAAATTTGAGAATTATTTTTTCCATTTGTTGTAACAAATAAATCAATGGTAAAGCTATTTACGCTACTTGAGGCATTATCTACTGATATATTTGCAATTTTTATATAAGGTGATTTTATTTTTAATGGTATTGAAGCAAAAATTTTTACATTATTTAATCGTAAATAATCAATATTTTTAGCACTATTAACAACAATTTTTTGTATCTCTAAACTTTTAATCATAAATAAAAACCTCAAAACTAAATAATTTCTTTAACATTAAAAGTTAAAAAATTATAATTTTCCTTCGGGCAAATAAAACCTAAAACCTCAAAACAACGATTTTTGAAAATAATTTTCTTACAATTTTTTGCATCTTCACGATAGCAAATTGTTATTATATGAGAAACTTCTGTATCTCTTTTCATTTGTGAAAAATTTTGTCTTAAACTTATAGGTTCTATATTAGCCCAAACTTCGGCTATATTTTCAAAGTTACTATCAACTTCGCCACATTCGCCGCTAATTTGCTCCTCCTTTTGCAAAATAATTCTATGGTTAAAATCAAAATTATTAATCATATTTTCAACATTAATACTTTTATACACGTATCTTGCGATACAAATTATAAATTTCTTGCGCAGCTTGCGGAACGGCACAATTTCCATTTTTATTTTGATAAATATTTGCAATATGAAATAAAATTGCTTGTTTTATATCTGTTGGTATTTCTTCTAAAGATATTCCGTCTTTTTTAAAAACAATATCTATATTACCTTTAATTGAATATTTAAAACAAATAATACCATTTTTTATTTCAAAATCTTGATGTGTTGCTTTTTTATCATTAATACTAATACTAACAAGATCGTCGTTTAATAATGAAATATCATCTATTTTTAATAATGATTTTTCTGTTGTAAATTTTAATCTATATGTTTTTGAACCAAAAATCTTTCCAGTAATCATTTCAGCATAATTAGCGGCCGTTTCTATGGCATTTAATAAAAACTCGTCATCATAATCATTATCAATACGTAAATAGTTTTTTATAAATGCTAATGTAAAAATCTTTTGATTATCTGTTTTTATAACAACTATATTTTTTGTATACATAATCTAACAAGATACTTATATACAAAAAAAATAAATATGGAAGTAATCGATTTTTTTTAATTTAAGCTTTTTTTTCCATTGTTAAAGCTACGTTATCAGGAACTACATCGTAGCGTTCAAATTGCATTGTGTATTGCGCACGTCCTTGTGACATAGAACGAAGTGAATTAACATAACCAAACATATTTGCCAATGGAACAAATGCATTTATAACCTGTGCATTACCTCTTGTTTCCATTCCATTTACTTGACCACGACGACTATTTATATCGCCAATAACATCACCCATATATTCCTCTGGTGTTATAACCTCAACTTTCATAATAGGTTCTAATAATTTTGGATTTGCTTTTTCTTTTAAATCTCTAAAAGCATAACGAGCAGCAAGTTCAAAAGCTAACACAGATGAGTCAACTTCATGAAAACCACCATCTACCAATGTTGCTTTAAAATCAATTACTTGATAACCATATTTTAATCCATTTTTTTGTGCATATTCTAATCCTTTTTGAACACCTGGTATATATTCTTTTGGAACAACACCACCTACAATTTTGCTTTCAAATTTATAGCCTTCACCTCTTGCTAATGGTTCAAAATCAATCACAACATGCGCATATTGTCCAGCGCCACCACTTTGTTTTTTATGTAAATAATCTATTTGTACAGCTTTACCAAGTGTTTCACGATATGCAACTTGTGGAGCACCAACATTAACATCTACATTAAATTCTCTTTTCATTCTATCAACAATAATTTCTAAGTGAAGTTCACCCATTCCTTTTAATATTGTTTGTCCTGTTTCTTCTATGCTTTCAACTTGTAAAGAAGGATCTTCGGCTACCAATCTACCTATTGCAATACCCATTTTTTCTTGATCTGCTTGTGTCTTTGGTTCAACAGCAATTTGAATAACAGGATCTGGAAAATCCATTTTTTCAAGAACAATTGGTTTATCAATAGAACACAATGTGTCTCCTGTTGTTGTATTTTTTAATCCAGCTAATGCAACTATATCGCCAGCCTTTGCGGTTTTTATATCTTCACGATTATTAGAATGCATTAATAACATACGACCAATACGCTCTTTTGAACCTTTTATACTATTTAAAACAGCAGTACCAGCTTCTAATCTACCAGAATAAATTCGTAAAAAAGTTATAGAACCAACAAAAGGATCATTTGCTATTTTAAAGGCTAATCCAGAAAATGGTTCATTTTCGCTAGGATGTCTTACTTCTTCTTTTTCTGTATCTGGATTTGTTCCTTTTATGCTTTCAATATCAAGAGGTGATGGCAAATAATCAACAACTGCATCAAGCAACAATTGAACTCCCTTATTTTTAAAAGCTGAACCACATAAAACAGGAACAAACTTAAACATAATAGTTCCTTTACGAATACATTTTTTTATCTCATCATTTGTTATTTCTTTACCCTCCAAATATTTATTCATTAAATCGTCATCCATTTCAACAGCTGTTTCTATCATTTTTGTTCTATAAGATAGAGCTTTGTCTTTTAAATCGGCAGGAATTTCATCAAATCTCATTGTGGCACCACAATGATCACCATCCCAATAAACGGCTTGCATTCTCATTAAATCTATAATACCAGTAAAAGTATCACCGCTACCAATTGGAAGTTGTATAGGCAATGGTTTAGCACCAAGTCTGTCAACAATCATGTCAACGCAACGAAAGAAATTTGCTCCTGTTCTGTCCATTTTATTGCAAAAACAAATTCTTGGAACACTATATTTATCAGCTTGTCTCCAAACGGTTTCACTTTGTGGTTCAACACCAGCAACGCCATCAAAAACAGTTATAGCTCCGTCAAGAACACGCAATGAACGTTCAACTTCAACCGTAAAATCAACGTGTCCGGGTGTATCAATTAAATTTATTCTGTGATTATTCCAAAAACAAGTTGTTGCTGCAGATGTAATAGTAATACCACGCTCTCTTTCTTGCTCCATCCAGTCCATTGTTGCGCCACCTTCATGAACCTCACCAATTTTATGTGTTTTTCCTGTATAAAATAAAATACGTTCACTTGTTGTTGTTTTACCGGCGTCAATATGCGCCATAATACCAATATTTCTATATTTATTTAATGCAAATTCAGCCATAGTCGTATTATAATTACAAAATCAAAAAATAAAAAGCAAGAAATTAAATTATATATTTGCTATGTTAAAAAAAAGTATTGACTTTTATATTATTTATACTATATAATAAAGTGTAAAACATATGCCAAGATTAGAAGAAATACAAGAAATGTTAAAAATGATGAGCGAAGAAGATAAAGATAATTTAATACAATTATTATTAAATGAGAAAAAGAAAGTTAAAAATGATGGGGATTTATTAAAGTTAAGTAATAATTTTAAATGTCCCCATTGTCAATCTACAAAAATAAACAAAAACGGAACAGCACATAAAAATTTACCTCAATTTATATGTAGAAATTGTAAAAAGACATATACAATAAGAACAAATACTATATTTTACTATTCTAAAAAGAATAGAGCATTATGGAGAGAATATATTGAGTTATTTTCACAAGGATTAGCATTGAGAAAAATTGTTATTGAAATGAACAATAAAATCTCATTGCCTACTGCTTTTTATTGGAGACACAAGATTTTAGAAGTAATGAAAAACTTCGATAATCATGATAAGTTAGATGGAATAGTTGAAACAGATGAGACTTATTTTAATGAAAGTCAAAAAGGAAGTAGAAAAATAACAAGAAAACCAAGAAAAAGAGGTTTTAGTAGTGAAAATAGATTAGTTGGATTATCACATAATAAAGTTTGTGTTTTAGCAGCATTAGATAGAAATAAACACTCTTTTAATAAACCTGTTGGATATGGAAAAGTAAATAAAGACCAAGTTGCTATTTTGCAACATAGAATAAAAGATAATTCAATACTTATAACCGATGGAGATAAGAGTTATAAGATTCTGAAAGACATTAAATTAAAACAATTAAAGTTTGGAAAACAACAAAATAAAGTATATCATTTAAGTAATATAAATAACTTCCACTCTAAACTAAAACAATTTATGAATAGATTTAATGGTGTCTCAACGAAGTATTTAGATAACTATGTGAATTATTTTAATGATATAAGAAATAGAATTGATTATTTTAATCAGTTGTTGCAACTACAAGGTTATTATAGATTGGTTGATTTGAGAAAGAGGAGGGTTTGTTTTGAAAATGCTTTATGTTAACTTAATCAAACCTTGGCTAATAAATTTTATAGCGTCTTTATATTGATTAAAGTTTTCTTTATAAGTTGTTTCATTCAATATATTTCTACCTTTACCATCTTTATATTTATAAAATTGTTCTGATATTTCCTTTTTTAATAGAATTAAAGGAACTCCTGCTTGATCTATAATATCTTTCATAACTCCTGTATAATTGCAAGTTTTATCAGTAATAATAAATGGTATAGCACCTACAAAAACATTTTTAAATTCTTCTTCTGTTATAGATTTTTCCCTTCCTATTACACTTGTTGTGTAATTTTTAATACTATTATTTACACTTTCTACCCATTTTTGCGATGCTTTTGAAATATTGCGTTGCTTGTTTTTTGTTTTATTATTTTTTTTCGTTTCACTTACAACTATGCCAATAAATTTTTCTTTCATATCTATACAATTTTGGTAGTCGTCTGTTTGAAAAATTTTAAATAAGCTTTCCCAATTTGCTATAATCCTTTTAAGTTTGCCGATAGATTGATAAGAAAAAAAATCACATCTTAAAGGACATATAAAATAATTAGACGATAAAATAAAAAAAGCATTTAAAACACTATTAGCACTTGGTGAGCAATCTATTAAAATAAAATCATAATTTTCTGATAATTTTTTTATTTTATTAGTAATATTGCTAAAATATTTTACTGCTTCTTTTCGTAAATTAAAATCTCTTAAATAAGAATTTATTGTATTCTCAAAATCAAAATAGTCCTCATCAGCCAACAATAAATCAAAAACAATATTATTATTATTATTAAATAAATCTATATTTTCTTTATTATTCTCTCTGTGTTTTTGATAACTAAATATAGTTTTGTTCTTTTTATCATCAACTAAATCAACAAAAGACGAGTATTTATCTAAATATTCTTTCCATTTTTTATTATTTTCTTCGCTATATTCAATTGTATCGCTTAAACCAAACATAGAAGCGGTTAAATTCATTTGATTATCAGCGTCTATAACTAATACTTTTTGATCATGATTAAAAGACAAATCTGCACCAATATTATATGTTAAAGTTGTTTTCCCGGTTCCTCCTTTATTAGAAAAAAAAGAAATTATTTTACACACAAGATGTTTAATTAGGAACTAAATTATAATGTCAAGTTATTTTTTTCTCTATTATTAATATAATCTTAATCTTTCAATACTTTTTTTTAACATAGCATATATATTAATTTTAAAAAGTATAACCAATGGTAATATTTACCATATTTAAACCATAGTTAGGGAGATTTAAGTTGCCATTTGAATAATGCTTTAATCCAGCTTCAATAACCATACCATTTTTAAATCGATGACCTACATTAGCTACAATTGCAAAAAAGAATTGTGAAGACATATTCGTATGTCTGTTATAATGTTCAAACGGAAAAACATAAGAAGGCCCAACGCCAGCGGTAAAATAAAGCATTTGACTACCAAAAATAAACTCAGGTATAAACTCAACACCAACAGCACCAAATCTTTTTCTATATTCACTATTAAAACCATGCCACGACATTAAACCAATAGATAAGCGACCATTTATATTCATAAGTTTAATAGGCGAAGAATAGTGTATAGAAAAAGAACCAACAGCACGATATTTATGCCCACCATTCCAAAAATATTTAATACTTGTATTATTTTCTGGATTATAATCATATTCTTCAATACCATTTGCACTACTTGCTTTATCTCTATCTATTGAAGCACCATATGACACAAATATACCATATTTATTTTTTCCAAAAATCTGATTTTCCTCATTTACAACATATTTTTTAAAAAAATTTTTAAATACATTCTCATTTTCAACTTGTTTCTTTGATATATTTTTTGTATTTTCTTTGCGATATTCTTTAGAAAAAGCTACATGTGTATTAAAAACTATAAATACCAAAATAAATATTACTAACTTACATTTCATATTTAGTAAATTACTCAATATAATCATATCGTTTTTTTTAAAAATCAATAATTACCTTATTGACAAAAGAATTTTATTGCAATACAATTCATTTGTTATAGTAATGCTTTTTTTCAAAAAAAAAATAAAAAAAAGTGATCTAAATAATGTGACCACTTTGCCAGAAGTTGTATTCTTTGATTATGATGGAACAATTTGCAATAACGGTAAATATCTGGTAAAAGCTTTTAATTATGCTCTAAAAGTAAACTTTGATAAAAAAAAAGATAAATCAATATTGAAAGCAATTAAAAAAATTGAAAAAGATAGTGAAAAATGGGCATACATAAAACAAAATTGTTCTAATGAAATTTTTGCAAAATGTAATGAAGATTATGATAAATACATATCAAAACAAAAACTTTGTTTCGTACGTAATGTAAAAAGAATTATAAAATTATTTAATAAATACGATATTCCTATGTTTGTAATAAGTCAAAAACGAGGCGAAGGCCTTAGAGAAGAATTAAAAAAAGCTAAATTAAATGTATATTTTGATAATATCTATGGAACTTTAGATTTTGATGAATTACAAAAACCATCTAAAGATTTTATAGAAAAAGTTCAAAAAAATTCTAAAACTAGTAAAAAAAAATGTTGGATGATTGGTGATAGATATAGTGATGTCGTATCAGGTTTACATATGAAAGCAACTATTTTTATAATCAGTAAAGATGATATAAAAAAAATCTACGAGGAACAAGAAAATTTAATTGATAAGCAAATATTTTTTACATCTTATCTGAAATTAATAATTCATATAATGAAATTGCATAGAAAAAAGAAATAATTTTATTTTTTACCAATATATTCAAATCTTTTGACGAGTTTTCCATCTTTTTTAACATTTTCAAGAAACATTTTCATAGGTCGAATCCACAATTTACTAACATCGTTTTTGTACGTTGCTTCATAAATAACATAATCTTCAAGCGTTTCACTATGTTTAGCTATTCCTAAAACAACATATTCACCACCTTTGTAATGTCTATATTTACCAAGCTTCATGGTTTTCTAATAAGAAAATTTTAATTATTGTCAATTGAATATATTTTTATAAATTAAATAATGTTTTTTAAATAGTAAATATAAATAAAACTTACCCACGACCTACTCTCCCAGTTTTAAAAAACAAGTACCATCGGCGATGACGCGTTTCACTTTGGAGTTCGAAATGGGATCCGGTGGTTCCACGTCTCTATAATGGGTAAGATTTATTTATACATAAATCTTAATATAGTTTTAATGTCTTTATAATTTTAACAATTTTAACTTAAACATAATAGTTTTTACACTACATACTTAGAAAATCTGATATAAATCAATCGGGTTATTAGTAATAGTCAGCTCAACACATTGCTATGCTTACACCTCTATCCTATCAACGTTGTAGTCTACAACGACCCTAATTGGGAAACCTTATCTTGCAGGATGTTTCACGCTTATATGCTTTCAGCGTTTATCACTTCCGTGCGTGGCTACCCAGCGATGCCCCTGGCGGAACAACTGGTACACTATTGGCACGTCCAACTCGGTCCTCTCGTACTAAAGTCAGGTCTGCTCAAGTTTCCTAACGCCCACAGTAGATAGGGACCAAACTGTCTCACGACGTTCTGAACCCAACTCACGTACCACTTTAACCGGCGAACAGCCGGACCCTTGGGACCTTCTACAGCCCCAGGATGTGATGAGTCGACATCGAGGTGCCAAACAGTGTCGTCGATTTGAGCTCTTGGACACTATCAGCCTGTTATCCCTAGAGTACCTTTTATCCGTTGAGTGATAGCCCTTCCACATGGAACTACCAGATCACTATATCCGACTTTCGTCTCTGCTCGGCTCGTGGGCCTCGCAGTCAAGCTGGCTTATGCTATTGCACTCAAAAACTGGATTTCCAAACCAGCTGAGCCAACCTTCGAACGCCTCCGTTACTTTTTAGGAGGCGACCGCCCCAGTCAAACTACCCACCATACACTGTCACAACTCCGCTAAACGAAGTTTGATTAGACATTAAAAATCAAAAGAGTGGTATTTCACTTGTCGAATCAACTGCAACCGGAGCCACAGTCTCAAATTCTACCACCTATTCTACGCACTTAATTCCCAATATCAATGTAAAGTTGTAGTAAAGGTTCATAGGGTCTTTCCGTCTAGCTGCGGGTATATCGCATTAGCGCGACAAATTCAACTTCGCTGGGTCTATGCTGGAGACAGTGGGGAAATCGTTACGCCATTCATGCGCGTCGGAACTTACCCGACAAGGTATTTCGCTACCTTAGGACCTTCAAGGTTAAGGCCGCCGTTTACCGGGACTTCAATCCAGAGCTTGCACCCCTTTTCTTAATCTTCCGGCACCGGGCAGGCGTCAGACCCTATACATCCACTTAAACGTGTTCGCAGAGCCCTGTGTTTTTGGTAAACAGTCGTTACCCCCATTTATGTGCCACCATTTAACGGTTGCCCGTTAATGGCCATCTTTTTTCCGAAGTTACAGATGCAATTTGCAGAGTTCCTTCAGCATAGTTCTCCCAATCACCTTAGTATATTCTACTCACCCACCAGTGTCGGTTTACAGTACGGCCTTATGCGGTGCTATTTCTCGAGACTATATTTAAAACATATAAAATCCAATAATTATACATTTCTCATATAATCTGTCACGATCCGCAGGCTCAGGAATATTAACCTGATTTCCATCGGCTACGCCTTTCGGCTTTACCTTAGGTACCGGCTAACCCTACGCAGATTACCTTAACATAGGAAACCTTAGGTATACGGTGTGCATGTCTCTCACATGCATTACGCTACTCATGCCAGCATTCGCACTTCTGATACCTCCA
>CAMKKS010000020.1 GCA_946413485.1 uncultured Rickettsiales bacterium
TAGTGCTGTATTTTGATTGTCTATAAAATTAAGAAAATCATTTACCTTAATACATGTACCATTAAGAAAATTATCTAATGTTGGCGCTGCTCTGTCGGCAACACCGTCTTGAACTATTTGTATATCATCAATGTTCCCAATATCTGCCGGTATGTCTATAACCGGTTGTACATCAGGAGGATTCATATTACCATTAATAAGCTCATTAATATCTTTCTGAAAACCATTGGCATCCTTAGCAATAACAACATCATTATTTTTCTCAATTGTACATAAAATTCGACCTTCACGCTTAATTGTTATTATTTGATTTTCTTTATTTGTTTTTCTATAATCTTCCCAACATGGTTTTGTATTTATAGATACTCCTGTTGTATTAATAATAATAGTTTCAATTGGAGCATTTTCACGTGTTTCTATATCACTTTCAATTTCATCATTTTTTAGTAAAGGTATATGATATCCAAAAATATCTACTGTACCATTCCAACCTAATGTTAATTTTCCTGTTCTTGGTCTATAAGGTTTTACATTTTCTGTTATACATTGTTCATATAAATCATGTTTACTATAATCGTCTGGTTTGAATTTGTAAACAATTCCGTTTTTGCTAAAACTACCAGTAAAATTACCTCTATAGAGCAAACCGATAAAAAGTGTTCCTAATTCTGATGCATAACTATAACCAATAGCCCCATCAATAGTAATCAAACATTCGTTAAAACAACAATTTTTATTTTCATCATTATAATCCGTAAAACCATTATTAATATCTAAATATTTCGTCATTTTCATTATAGCGTCACAGTTTAAATTATTGTTTTTATATATTTTTTGATATTCCTTTACCCAATCTTTAAAAAAATTTTCATCTTTTATTTTAAAATCTGCAAATTTAATTTTTTTTCTTTGTTCGTATATCCCATTAATTCTATTATAACTATGATTTAAAGACATGTATGACATATCTTTAAAAACAAGATCTTTTGTTGTAAAATTACATACCACTTCATTTTCATTATTTATCATATTTGTCATGGTGATGCTGATTAAATTATTATCTTTAATGTTTTTTGTTGTTGCATTTTGAAAACCTTTTGCTGTTTTTGGTAAATTTAATAATATTGTCATGCGTCCTTCAAAAACACCTGCATATACATTGATTTCCATGTTTTTTATTTCTTCTATTTCTCTTTTTTCTTTTATCTCTTCTTGTATTTTTGTTGCTTCAAGACGAACATCAACATCGTCTAATAGCAGTTTTGGGCGATTATTTATATTTTTTTTCTTAGCAGAAATGGAATTGCTTCTTGGCCTATTTTTCTGTTGCTTTCTTAAAGTATCAATTAATAAACTATTAAATACTCCATTATTTTTAAACAATTTTATATCACCAACTCTTTTTCTAAAAATTAAAATACATGGATTTTTTACTTCTCCTGCAAATTGATTATATTTTATTTGTTCGCTATATTCATTTTTAAACAAATTTTGGTTTATGAAAATACTATTTTTATCTATAAAATCAGATTCTGCATAATTCAATATTTCAAATTGTTTTTTATCTTTATTGTAAATCTCTTCGTATGTTTCGATTTTTTTATCATCTTGAGTGCTATATAATTTTTCTGTTTTTCTATAAATATCATTGTTTTTTACACTATATGTTTCGCATAATATTTCATTATTACGTTTTTTAATAATTGGTATTTTATTAATTGATGACCCTTTAACATCAATATCAAATATTTTTTGATTATTCAAGTCAAAAGGACATTGAATAGTCCAACCTCTACGCAATACTACTTCTAGTCCAAATATATCTATTGTTACATCTTGTTCTAATACTTGTTCTGGTGATTCTCCTAACTTTCTATCAAAATACACATCACGTTCATCTTGTCGCTTTAGTATTAATTTTGGACAACTTTTTTTTCCTTTTAAAAAATTAAATAATTTTTCACTATTTGTTGCGGTGCCTAAATATTTAATATTTTTTGGAAAGGATTTAATCATACCGAAAAACCCTTCTGGTTGCTCAATATTTGGTTTCTCATCTTTAAATTCAATCCTAAGAACATCTTTTTCTTCTAAATCATTAAGTTTTTCTCTAATATCATTATATGATGGTAAAAAAGGCAATTTTCTGTCAATAACATTACCAATTAATAGATTATCTATTGGTGCAATTTTTATTCCATCTATCATTTCTCGTATCATTATCATAGCCGCATAAACAGCATCACCTGAGCATTCATAACATATGTTTACATTTTGTTTATTTTTTAATTCTTGTTTTCCTTTAAAAATTATGTTTATAATATTATTTATCATTGCTTGTTGTTTTATAGCATCTTCACTACTGTATGTTTTAGAAGGAGCATAATTATTAGTTGTTGGCCCTAAACAGAAGAAAAAAATTCTATTTTTACTCATAACATGTCTTACATTATCATTTTCATGCATGGAATTACTGTCCGCTTTGTTAAAAAGATTTTTTATTTTTTCAGTATAATCATCATAATCGGAGACAAATACTTCAATATTTAATGATGAAACATCGTTAAAATTTAAATTATTTTTTATAATTTCACTCATCAATTGTTGTTGTTTTGTATCTTTACTTGAATATATTTGATATAAATATTTTATAATTCCATCTTCATTGAGCTCTCTGTTATATGGAATCGCTACAGCATTAAATTGATTAAAAACTATAATCAAATTATTTTCTTTTACTTTTTCTTTTAATCGTTCAATGATATTATCAGGATTATTTTTCAAATGTTCTATTGTTGTGCATTTACCAGCAACGAGATCTTCCACGCGTACATCATCATTTTTTCGTACAATGTCACCGTCTTTAATTGTTTCTAAAGTATAGTCGTTAAAATATTTAAAAGTTATATATTGTGGATTTTGAACGCAAATATCACCAATATTTATACCTTGTCCTTGAGCATTTTTAACATTAATATCAACATTGCCATTAACTGTTTTTTTCTCAATTGTATATAAAACTTTGTTTTCGCGTGTAATTGTTATTTTTTGATCTTGCATGTTTATTTTTCTGAAATATTCCCAACATGGTTTTATTGTTATTCGAGCGATAGAAGCATTACTTATAATAACAGTTTGAGCATTTTCACGCCCTTCTATGTCGCTTTCAATCTTATCACCTTTTTGCAAATCTACAGCATAACCAAAAATTTCTACCGGCCCATTCCAACCTAGCGTTAAAGCACCTGTTTTTGGTATATAAGGTCGCGTATCAGTCGATACGCATTGTTCATATTTGTCAAATTCTTTAAAACCTTCACTAAAATGCAATATATACGATTTTTTTGACACTGTACCAAAAAAATTACCCCTATTAATATCACCAATATACAAACAATTATTCTTGAGATCGAAATAATAACCAACACAACCAACAACATTATCAACTATAAGTACTTTAGTGGTAATACTATTATTTTTTAAAAAGGGAGATTTAATAAAATCTAAACATTTACAGTCTTCAATATTTCCTGATTTTTCTCTAACAATGTTTTTTAAATTATCAATATAATTTAACGCTTGTTTAGCAACATATTTTTCCAATCTTTCATACATTCTTTTATTAGTAGTAGGATAGTACTCATGTTGTGTAGATTTTAAAAAATTCCCATTCTTGAAAGTCATACTAGCTGTTATTGCGCCATCCATCTTGAATGAAAAATAACATTGAATATAATTATCAGGTAATATTTGCAACAATTCTAGCTTATCAGTATCGCGACACCCAATAATTATTGTCTCAAAAACATTCATACTTCTTAAACAAACTGTCGTTTTTGCATCTTTTAAATCTTCATAAGTAAGCTGTTTATTTTTAAATTTAATTCTAAATAATTTCAGTATTTGTTCATACAATAATGTTTTTTTTGTTGCATTTAAAAGAGTACCAATTTTTGCAGAACAAAAAATACAATATGGTGCCTCTACGTCATAATAATTATAATATTCATTTTTTCTCAAGAAAGACTTAAATCTTTTTTCTTTATTAAATAATTCTTTAATACCAAATATATCAAATTTTGCTTCATATAATTTTTCGGTTGATTTATCCATGCTATTACTAAAAATAACTACCATTAATCTATCGAATTCTCCTGATTCTTTGTTATAAATTTCTATATAACCATTTCGGTCTACTTGACCATTAAGTCTTTTTTCATAATGGTATCTATATCTATAGATATTACCGTTTTCTTTAAAATAACAGTAATCTTCGAACAAAATCTTACCATCTTCTTCTGTTTTTTCAAATTTAAAATTTATTTGCCCATTATCTTGAGGTAAAAGAGCATTTTTGTTTTTTTCAATATCTAAAGGAAATTCACAACGAATTACGCTATTTTTACTGATTTTAATCGGTATATCAAATACTATTATAGTAAAATCATCATTTAAATTAATTATATTTTGCTTAACTATATTATTGTAATTAAAATCCTCGCTAGCTTTATCTACTTTTTTACCATTTTCTAAACGATAGATATGTGATATATTGAAACCAATCTCTTTTATTTTTTTAAACAATTCTTTCGAGATATCAAGTTTAAAATATCTATCTTCAATATAATTAATAGCAATGTTATTTATTTTACAATTTCTTACAATCTCGCGTATTGTAGTACATGTTTTTGTAAGTGCTTGTGAAAAAGTAAAATCCATAGGAATATTAGTGATAATTAAATTATTTATATTTTTAATAAAATTATTATTTTTTATTAAATCTTTTGCCATTATAACAGCCGGAAAAGCACCATAACCATAACCAGTATAATTTACTTGTATAATATCTTCTGCGTTTTTGTATTTTTTATTAAAAATTATATTAACAATATTATTTATAACTCTTTGTTGATCAATAGCTAAAGCGACACTACTTTTATCTGTTGGATATAACGAATTTTTTTTAAAATTTTTTCAAAAAAAAAATATATTTTTATCATCATTTCGACGTATAAAAGCACGAACATCTATGTTTTGATGAAAAAAATTTACATTAAGATATTCTTCTAACATATTTTGATAATTATCTGAATTAACAACTATCTCAATACTATAACGATCACTCATGTTTATATTTTCTTCAGAATCACACAATTTAATAAAACGCTTATGTATTTCATCTTGTTTAAGATTAACCGGTAAAGCAATAACGGATTCTTTACATGCTGCTATTATTACTGTATTATTTTTTAACCAATCAAAAAATTCATTGTTTCTATTTTTAACTATTTCTAAAAAATCTTTTTGCAAAATCAATTCACCACCTTTAAGGTCTGTAAATTCTTTTAAATAATCTTTTGGTGGCGGTAAATTAAGATCGTTATTATTAACATCTTGCATAAATGTTATTTTATGAAAATTTAGATTATAATCAATTTTTTTAATTCTAAAACACTTAGAAAATTTGCATAATTAATTTTAAAAATTTGCAATTTATTTTCATGCATTTATTACATACCATATATGGTAGAAAATTCATTAAAAGTGGAAGGAGAATATAATGCGAGTTCTATTCAAGTTTTACATGGTTTAGAAGCAGTTAAAAAACGTCCTGGAATGTATATAGGTGATGTTAGCGATGGTTCTGGTTTACATCATATGGTTTACGAAGTCCTTGATAATTCTATAGATGAATCTCTTGCTGGATATTGTGATTTAATTAGTGTTTTTATAAATCAAGATGGTTCTTGTACCGTTAAAGATAATGGTAGAGGAATACCAGTTGACATGCATCCTGAAGAAGGTGTATCCGCTGCAGAAGTTATAATGACACAACTACATGCTGGTGGTAAATTTAATAAAAATTCATACAAGATATCAGGTGGTTTACATGGTGTTGGTGTATCAGTTGTTAACGCTTTATCTGTTTGGTTAAAAGCTGTTATTCATAAAGATGGTGGTATTTATGAAATTGAATTTGCTAATGGTGCAACAACAAAACATCTTACAAAAATTGGTGAATGCGATGCAAATGAACATGGTACAGAAGTTACTTTTATGCCTGCCGAAGATACTTTTACAGATACAACATTTGTATTTGAAGTCCTTGAACAAAGAATAAGAGAATTAGCTTTTTTGAATTCTGGTGTACGCATTTTATTAAAAGATTTACGTCTTGGAAAAGAAAAAGAAGTCGTATTTCATTATGAAGGTGGCTTAATTGAATACATAAAATACATAAACCAAAGTAAAACTGGTCTTGGTGATATTATTTATGTAAAAGGAGAAGAAAATGAAGTATCAATCGAAGCCGTTATGCAATGGACAGATACTTATCATGAAAATTTGCTTTGTTTTACAAACAATATTCGTCAAAGAGATGGTGGTACACATTTAGCAGGTTTTCGTAGTGGATTAACAAGAGTTATAAGTGATTATATTTCTAAAAATATTCCAAAAAAAGATATCATAGATGTAACAAGTGATGATATTCGTGAAGGTTTGACTTACATTATTTTAGCAAAAGTACCAGATCCAAAGTTTTCTTCACAAACAAAAGATAAACTAGTTTCATCAGAAGTTCGACCAGTAATAGAAAATATAGTTATAAAACAACTTGGTCGCTGGTTTGAAGAAAATCCAGAAAAAGCAAGAATAATTATACAAAAAATTTCACAAGCTGCCATGGCTCGTGAAGCTGCTAGAAAAGCGCGTGATTTAACAAGAAGAAAAGGTGCTCTTGATAGTTTTTCTCTTCCTGGTAAATTAGCTGATTGTCAATCAAATGATCCAACAATAAGTGAAGTATTTATAGTAGAAGGTGATTCTGCCGGTGGAACAGCAAAACAAGGACGCGATAGAAAGACACAAGCAATTTTACCTTTACGTGGTAAAATTTTAAATGTTGAAAAAGTTCGTTTTGATAAAATATTAGAATCTGAAGCTATTACAACTCTTATTGCTACAATGGGTACAGGTATTGGAAAAGATGATTTTGACATCACAAAACTTCGTTATCATAAAATTATAATAATGACCGATGCGGACGTTGATGGGCAACACATTGAAACACTTTTATTAACTTTTTTCTATCGACAAATGCCAGAAATCATTAAACATGGCTATCTATATGTTGCACAACCACCATTATATCGTATCAAAAAAAATGGAACTGAAATTTTCTTACAGGACGATGAAGCTTTAGCACAACAACTTGTTAAAAGCGCATTAAATGGTGGACATATTATAAAATCAGACAAACAAAAAACAATGATTAGTGGTGACGATCTAGAAAACTTAACTTTTACAGTAATGAATTTTGTAAATTCTTGTAATGAAATTCCAAGTTCAATAGACAAAGATATAATTCATTCCGTTTTACTGAGTATTTCAAAAACTGGAAGTTATAATTTAAAAGATTTAATAGATAATGTTAAAAAATTAATAAAACAATTTATAAAAGATGAAGAATATCAATGGAATGTTGAAGTTAAAGATGAGAATTTACACTTTTTCAGAGAAGTTAAAGGAACGTATCATGATTATACAATAGAACAATCTTTTTTAGCTATACCAGAAGTTGTAAAGATATTACGTAAAATTGACTTAAAACTTGTCAATGAAATCGTTGAATGTGGCGGAAAGTTAGTTTTAAAAGAAAATGAATATGAATATGTTTCAGCTAATGAGTATGTTAATTTAATAAAACAACTTGGTAGCGAAGGAATGACGATACAACGTTTCAAAGGTCTTGGCGAAATGAATGCAGAGCAACTATGGGAAACAACAATGAATCCAGATACAAGAACAATGTTAAAAGTATCTATACAAGATGCCGAAGAAGCAGACGCAACTTTCTCAATGTTAATGGGTGAAGATATAGAACCAAGAAGAAACTTTATAGTAAATAATGCTTTGAAGGTAAAAGATATAGATGTATGAATAGTAATACAGAAGAAAAAGAAAAAACAATAACAGAAATAAGAAATAAAATAAAAGATATAGTAGATTTATATGCTAAATATTATAATAAAAAAATTGATGATAATCAAAGTATTTCTGCAGAAAGAATTGAAAAAATGTTAACAAATGAACTTTTTATTGGTTTGGATAAAGACAAAGAACCGCAAGCTGAATTTTTTTATGAAAAATTTGATCGTGTGTTTGTTTTTGATCCAAAGGCATCTTCTATAGATTTTTCTAATAATGATGACGTTATTATTGTAGATAACATCAGTATTTTTTCAGTATGCGAACATCATTTTTTACCATTTATTGGTAAAGCTACATTTAAATATCTTCCTGCTGTATATGTTAATGATCAACAATGTGATAATTGGTCTTTGCATAGTTTGTTTAAAAAATTTAGAGATCATCGTGAATTTCGTGAAAAAAATAAAAATAATATAAAAATTACAACAAAAATTATCGGACTAAGTAAAATTCCAAGAATAATTGATTATTTAGCAAGAAAACCACAAACACAAGAAAGACTTACAATGGAAATTTTTGACAAATTTAGTAAAATTCTGGGGACAGAAGATATTAGTATAAGTATGACTTGTGAACATCTTTGTGCAAAAATGAGAGGAATAAAAGATGATATCACGATGACAACAAGCAAAAATGGTGGTATTTTTTTAGATAAATAACTCTAATATTTTTTTCTTGCAAGTTATATACTTTTTTTTACATTATTATAACCTCTTTGGTGCGATAGGTTTTGTAAATGATATTCTGAGTCTACAAATTTGGTTATGTTTAACGGTCTCTGTATTAAATCGGCGTATTTTATACATATCGTGGATTATATCTCGCACGACCAGAGCAATTTAGAATCAACGGCCAAAAGGGGTTAATTATTTTCAGCTTTAATTCGTTCAATACTTGCACCACAAGCATTTAATTTTAATTCAAGATCTTCATAGCCTCTGTCTAAGTGATAAATTCTATCAATTATAGTTTCACCTTTTGCAATTAAACCAGCTAAAACTAAACTTGCAGATGCACGAAGATCAGTAGCCATAACATTAGCGCCATTTAACTCAAAACCACCATTAATAATAGCTGTATTACCATTAACTAAAATTTGTGCGCCCATTCTTGCTAACTCAGCAACATGCATAAGACGATTTTCAAACATATTTTCAGTTACTTTACTTTCACCTTTTGCAAGCAATAAAGGTATCATTGTTTGCGCTTGCAAATCAGTAGGAAAACCTGGAAAAACATTCGTCTCTATATTGCAAGCTTTAAAATCATGTGCTTTAAAAGCTAAAACGGCTTTACTACCATCATCGTTTAATATCTCTTTTAATCCAATACCTATTTCTTCAAATTTTTCTTTACAACCATTAAAAAGTTCAAGATCACAATTAGTTAATAATACTTCACCATCTGTTATAGCTGCTGCAATAGCATAAGTTCCAGCTTCAATTCTGTCAGCTGGAATTTTAAAAGTAGCCTCATGCAAATCTTCTTCTTTAACTCCTTCTATAACAATTTCATCTGTGCCATGACCGCTAATTTTTGCACCAATTGCATTTAAAAATTCAGCTAAAGCAATAATTTCAGGTTCCTTTGCGGCATTTTTTAATATTGTTTTTCCTTTTGCTAAAACAGCCGCAGATATTAAATTTTCAGTTGCGCCAACTGAAGCAAATTTCAATGTATATTCACAACCAATAAGACCATTTTTAGCTTCTGCTACAACATAACCATTATCTATTTTAATATCAGCACCAAGAGCCTTTAACCCATCAATATGAATATCAATACTACGAACACCAATCGCGCAACCACCGGGTAAAGATACTTTTGCTTTTCTAAATCTCGTTAGTAACGGACCAAGAACAAAAACAGAAGCTCTCATTTTTTTTACAAAATCATATTCAGCTAATAATTTTTTTATATTTGAATTATCAATAACTAAAACCGATGAATCTACACTAAATTTATCAAAATCACTAACATCATATGTTATTTTACTTCCTAAATTAAGTAAAAGATTGTTCATTGAATGAATATCATTTATATCGGGTAAATCAATTAAAGTAACTTTTTTACTACATAATAACGATCCGGCTAAAATTGCTAAACCAGAATTCTTTGAACCTGAAATTCTTATATTACCATTTAGTTTAGTTCCACCTTTGATTTTTAATTTAATCATAAAATTTTATTTAAACCAACGTCTCCAAACGCCTTGGCCTACAAAATCATCATTTTTTATAAATTGCAAGATGTCATCAACATTTTGATTATTTATTTTTATATGAATATCGCATTTTTGCTTAAAAATAATATCATTACGAACAACAAAATCATTACCTATAAAAATAGCATCACCTACATGTTTACGAAAAAAGTTTAATACTTTTTCAGAATTCATTGCTGTTTTTTTATCATCAATTGACTTATAGATTATATCAGCTGGCATTACAAAATTAACATCTTTTATTAAAATTTTATATGGATATAAATCATCTAATATTGTCTCTACTGGTGCGTCTATATATTCAGTACCGTTGTATGTATCACCAAGTGCTCTACCGTGGCCAAGTATGTGTTTAATTGTACATTTTATACCATACTTTTTAGCCGTTTTAACAAAAATACTAGCTATTTCCGCTATTAAATGTGGATCTTTACCAAAACTTCTATCACCTATAACGGATGCATAATTAGCATATTTTGCAACATGTCTAAAATCTTTAACAAAATTATATCTTTGATTATTACTAAGATTCTTCCATTGTTCACGAACCATATCTACTATATATGGTTCATCAATAATTTTTTCATCAATGAAAAAATTATCTAAACTCTTTATGCCAATTTCGTCTAAATAAGCGTAAAACATCATTGTTTTAGCATATTCTAATCTATCATTAATTGAAATATTTTTTTTCTTCTTTTTAGCTATTTTTGCATATCTTACAGCTTGTTTATAATACTTATATTCATCACTATTTTTTAAATTTTCATATATATTTATATCAAGGTTTGGCGCAAAATCTAAATTTAATCCAATATCTTGCATTTCTTTAAACATTTTTGAATATTCTTCTTCAACAAACATTTTTGCTATATTAATATTTTTAGTAGTTTTTAAATGCATATACTTTTCAGCAACTTCTGAAGCCGATAAAACATTAATCCATTTCATTCTATTAACTCTTCCACCCTCTTCATCGGCAGCGATAAATATTTTCTTCTCACCAATTATAGATTTTATATCAATTATCATTTGTTTT
The DNA here is from genome assembly GCA_946413485.1 of uncultured Rickettsiales bacterium. Taxonomy (GTDB): domain Bacteria; phylum Pseudomonadota; class Alphaproteobacteria; order Rickettsiales; family Deianiraeaceae; genus UBA4311. The sequence goes on from CAMKKS010000020.1 coordinate 11,256, forward strand.
GCTATATTTTTATCCTCTAAATGATCTGAAAAAAGAATTACACCAATTGGTTTATAATAACTTAAAAATTTTATCCAACTATTATCCACCAAACGTCCATTTTTATCAAATGCCGTTACTGGTATATCTATAATAAATTTAAGTCTTTTGCAGCTGTAAAAATAATTACAATATAGCAAGAAAGATATTGAAATAAGACATACTATAAAAATAGTAACTTTTATTTTCTTGCTAAGAAAAATAACTTTATCAAACATTTTCAAAAAAACAACTAAAATCAACTATAAGTTGAATATATTTTTATAAAGTCAATTTATGACATATTAAATGTAGTAAAAAACTATTAAACATTTTATTTTTTAATAAAAAACTATTATTATTTCATTTTTACTAAAAATTTTGCTTGAGCATCTGCTCTTAAACCTTGTATTATTTCATCAATATTACCAGTATCAACAACTCTATCTAAATTATAAATAGTTAGTCCAATTCTATGATCTGTTATACGATTTTGTGGAAAATTATATGTTCTAATTTTTTCACTTCTATCACCGCTACCTATTTGTTCTTGTCTATCTGTTTTTAGTTCATTATCTCGTTTTTCTTTTTCATGCTCATATAATCTTGAACGCAATATTTGCATCGCTTTCATACGATTTTGAATTTGCGAACGACCATCTTGCATAACAACTACAATTCCTGAAGGAATATGAGTAATTCTAACCGCACTTTCTGTTTTATTTACATGTTGTCCGCCGGCTCCGGAAGAACGAAAAACATCAATCTTTAAATCACTTTCTTTTATTTCAATATCGACATCTTCAACTTCAGGAAAAACTGCAACAGTAATTGCACTTGTATGCACCCTTCCGTTAACCTCTGTTTCTGGTATTCTCTGAACTCTATGAGTTCCGCTTTCATATTTTAAAAAACCATAAACATCTTTTCCATTAACATTAAAAAATACTTCTTTTATGCCGCCGACAGAACTTTCTGAAATATGAAAAATTTCAATTTTCCAATTTTTCATTTCACAATATTTTTGATATATATTAAATAAATCCGCAACAAATAAACTTGCTTCATCACCACCTGTGCCAGCTCTAATCTCAATGATAGCATTTTTCTTATCCATTGGGTCTTTTGGTATTAACAAAATTCTTAATTCATTTTCTATTTCCTGTATTTTATGTTCTAAAACAACATATTCATCATTTAACATCTGTCGCATTTCTGGATCATTTTCAGTTTCTAAAAGATTATTAACATCATTGATTTGTTTTGTTGTATTTAGTAATTTTTGTCCGCATTCAAAACTATCATATAGTTCATTCTTTTCTTTATTTAATTTAGCACTTTCTTTATAATCTAAACATTTAGATAAACTATCGTCAATTTTATTCATTTTTTGAATCAACTGTTCAGCTATTATTAATAAATCTTGAGACATAACTATTTATATAAAATAATTTATAATTTTCAAGCAAACACATCAATACAAATTGCTATTCTTCTAATAAAAGTTTTGTATCGCCAATTTTTAATATTACTTTTTTTCCTTTATATTTTTGCTTTTGAATATCATTTTTTACATTTTCAATATCGTCTTTTGTATTAACTTCAATTTCTACAACATTTTGATCGTTGAATAATATATCTGTTTTGACGCCAGTATAATCATTATGTTTTATATTAAAAACATTATTTTTAATGTTATCTACTTTAACAAAAGTGCTTTTTGAATTATTTTCTGTATTATTAATATTAGCATTGTTTTTAACATCATTTTTTTTAACATTATTTAAAATAACATCATTATTAGCAAAGTCTTCATATTTCTTATCTTCTACTTTATCTTTAGTTGTATATTTGTTTTTTTTATTAGTGCCTAGTTTAACATCTTTGACATTAGGATTTTTTGCAAAAAAATCATCAAGTTGATAAATATCCTTAATTTGTAATCTTGTGCCTGTTTCATTGTTAGTAAAAGCTTCAACTTCGACGGCAACTTTTGTTCCTTTATCTAAAATATCAACTTTTTGACTTATTAATTCATCATTGAATATTGATGCTTCATACATTCCACTTAAATCAAGTAAATAAACAAAAGAAAACTTTTTTTTATTTTTA
>CAMKKS010000021.1 GCA_946413485.1 uncultured Rickettsiales bacterium
TAAATCAAACTCTCTGCTTAAAAACTCACGCTCGCTCATTAGGGTCATATTATAAATTATTTAATACTATAGGTTTTCTTTTTCCGTAAATTTTGTTGTTTGTTTTATTTAAAACAGAAATAACAGATCTATTTTTATTTTCTTTTGCAAAATCAATTGCAGTTTTTTTGTTAAATTTATTTTTCAGAAGCGGATCGCCGCCAAGTGCAATCATCATTTTTATAGAATTAATACTACACATTTTTGATGCATACATTAATGGCGTGTTGCCATTTTTATCAACTAAATTTGGGTTAGCACCACTCATTATTAATGAATGGACAGAAAAATCATCTCCGTTTGAAGCAGCTAAATGTATAGGTGCAAAACCTTCTTTGTTTAAAAAATTTGGGTTAGCACCTTCAGACAACAACATAGATACTAAGGATTTATTTTTACGAGCAACAGCATGCATTAAAATAGTATTTCCATCATCATCAGTTATATCCGTTTTTCCAAACTTATTTATTAAAGCACGAACAATTTCAACGGCATTATCAGCACCTAAATTATTGATAACTTGATTAACAACATGTTTTTCAAAAACTATTGGTTTAAGATGTTTGTTGTTTTTATCATAATAAACCTGTGAAATATTCTGTGGTTGATATTGATTTAAATGACTCTTATTATCTCTTTTAAAAGGATACGGTGCGCCAATATTTTTTGCCTCTAACTGCTTTAAAGACATTGTATTGCTATCATTAACATCTAGCTCTTCATTTTTATCATTATTTATTGCATAAAAATAATACTTTTTGTAATCATTTTTTATTTTATTCTTCTTATCACTATTTATTTTTTTAGCTATTACATAAATATTTGGTTTATTTAAATTATCTTTATTGTGTTTATTTTGATTTTTTTCAGCACTTAAACGTTTTAATTCATAATTTTTTTCCAAATTTGTATTATAAACATTTTTTATCATTTTTGGCACAGAAATAGATTCTTTGACGACTGGTTTATTTGCAATTCTAGCAACTTCCTTTGCAAAAATAGCAAAATTTTGTGAATTATTAACATTTTCACCAACTTTTTGTAGCATTCTATCAAGCTCAAAATCATCATAATAGTTACTATTATATGTTTTAACTTCTGAATTAGTATTAACGACTGGTGGTTCTGGAACCGCAGATAAATCTATTGTTAAACTTTCTTCATTATTACTTGTATCATTGCTACTTTTTTTACCATATGTATCATAATCATTTATTATAACTTTATCTTTTTTATCTTCCAAAATACTTTCATTGCCGGCGTTTTTGCTGTTATCATCTGATTTTGCATCAACATTTATATTTCCTTTTTCTCTTGCCATTCTTTCATTTTTTATTATTTTCTTAATTTCATCTTCTGACATTCCAGCATCACGTAATTGTTTTTTTCTACGTTTTTCTCTGTCTATTTCTCTTGCTATCTCCATTGTTTTCATGGCTTCTGCATAATTTTCTGCACTATTCCAATCTATTTGACCAGAAAGCTTTGAAACTTTCACTTTGCCTGCATAAACATTACTATTTTTACAAAAAAAAGTAAAAACAGAAAATAAAAATATAAACAAAATTCGCATTTTCATCGGATAAAATTGAAATATTTTTTTATAAAAAACAAGCTTTTATTTTTTTTATAATCTCTATTATTTTAATGTTAAAATAAGGTTTTATTAATTTAATTTTTTATTTATAATTTTTTTTATCTATATTGTTAAAATTAAGAATTCATTTTAATAGCTGTTGATAAAATTGATGTTCCAATTGGCGCCGCGCCAGTAGCGCCACTAAAACCATGTTCTACAATAACTGAAACAGCGTATTTAGGATTATTAAAAGGTGCATAACCAACAAACAAAGCATGCCCCATTTGCTTAATTGATGCATCTTTGCTTGTCTCAATTCTTTTTGAAATAATTTGAGAACTACCCGTTTTTCCGCATATTTGATATTTTTTATTAACATATGAATAACTCTTGTTATTATTAATGCATGAAAAAAGCGCCTTACGAATAATTTTTAAATATTTATCGTCATACCCTAATGAATCAAAATTATTATTTCTATGATTAAATAAATAACATGGTTCGACGTTTTTATTTGTAGCAACTCTTGCAATCATAATAGCAAGTTGTAATGGCGTTAAAGATAAATATCCTTGTCCTATAAATAAATTTGCATTATCGCCGGAAAACCATTTTTTGTTATATTTTTTTTTCACTAATTCAGAATAACCAACAAAACCGGTAAGTTCATTATTAAAATCTGGTAAATGATTACTACATAAGCCTAATCTCTCGGCCACATTATAAATTTCTTTACTATCAATTTTTTGACTTAAATTATAAAAATAACAATTACAAGATTTAACTATTGCGTCTTCTAAATCAACCAGACCATGTCCAACGTCTTTCCAACAATGAAACACTCTATCACCAATTTTATATTTACCCGTGCAATTATATTTTTTTTTAGGATTTATACCATTTAAAATACCTGCTAGCGATGAAACAATTTTAAAAGTAGAACCAGGTGGATATGTTGCTTCAATATTCTTATTCAAGAATAAACCTTGATTTTTTTTTATTTTTGTTTCTATCTCTTGCCATTCATTATCAAATAATTTATCAGAAAATACATTTGGGTCAATATTTGGTGACGAAACCATTGCTAAAATTTCACCTGTACGAACATCTATTAAGGTTGCCGCACCACTTTTACCATCAAACAATTTTGATAATTCATTTTGCAAATCTTGATTTATGGTAGTAACAATATTTTCACCATCAATTGGTTCATTTTTAACAATCTCGTCAATTTTTTTTCCAACAGAATTTACAATATCAAAACCATCACCAACATTACCGGACAAAATAGAATCCATTGTCTTTTCTATTCCGCAAAGGCCAGCTCTAAAATCAAAATTAGACAAAATTTTACCAACATAACCAATAAGAATTGAAGTGTAGTTGTTAAAAGGATAATAACGAGTACAATAATCTTCTACTACCATGTTTGGAATATAAACCTTATTGAATTTTAAACGTTTAATTTCATTAAATGACAAATTTTTTGCCAAAATAAAATGTTTTTTTGAATTTTTTTTATTTATTTGTTTTTCAAAATAACTTAAGTTTTTATTTATTTCTTTTTCTTTTAAATCTAATAAACTATAAATTTTTTTTATGTCAGAAACATAATCTTTTTTTTTAAAAAAATATAAAACCCTATATCTAATCTTTACATCGGCGATTTTTACCATATTCCTATCAAAAATTATACCTCTTTTTGGAAAAAAAAACTTCATTCTCATATAATTATTTTCTGATTTTTTTTTATACAAAAGATAATCAAAAATTTGCAATTTTAAAAGTCTTAAAAAAATTATTAAAATAGCAGAAAAATAAAAAAATTTAATTAAAACAATTCTTCTTTTTATAAAGAAAATTTTTCTTTTTGAATCGTCTTCGAACATGTTTTCTTTATATTATAAAGAATTCAAAAAGATTAAAATCAAGAAAACATAATAATATTATATTAAATTTTTTAAAGCCATTCTTGTGGCACTAATTAATCTCCTAATAGTATTACCTTCTCTTTGTTCACATATTAATGAAAGCCAATACTTAGAATTATATTCTGTATCTTGTTTTAAATCTTTAACAATTCTACCAGCATATTTATGTCCTTTCTCTAATAACGAAGTATTTATTAATTTTTTGACTCCTTTTTTATCAGAAATTACTCTACCAGATGGATTATACGGCTCTGGATCTTTTCTATAAACTAAAGTCCTAATATGTCGTTTAAACCAATCGCGTCTGTTTTGTCTTTCTTGCTCATTTAATACATCACTTAAACTAACATCAAAAGCTTTATTATGTTTAATTTGTGCAAATTTTAGTAATTCAGATGGAAGATTATAAACATTAACATAACTTTTTTTGTCAGAACGACCATCGACCTCGGCGCGCATTACAACATTTTTAAGAATTTTTTTAACAACTTTTGCATTATTCTGCAAACAATTTTTTATAAAATCACATGCAATAATACCACAAGAATGATGATCGGCTTGTATTCTTTCTCCATGACAATAACAATCAATCTCACCATTATACACATGATAAAAAAAATCAGCTCCAACTATACAACTGGAGCCAGTATCTAAAGCAAAAAATGGATCTAAAAAAATTAACTTTTTTTTTCCTTCAACAACACCATAAATAAATGGCATTGTATGGATCATTCTATTTTCTTCATTTACGACAACAATAATAACACCGCGAAATTCATTATTTTTATAATCATTAAAATTAAAATATTTTAATAAATACTCATTTTGCGTATTATACATCTGAATCACATTGCTTGAATAAAGTGTATATTGATATGTATGGACTTTGTAAGTTAAAACATCTGTTTTTAAATTATATTTTTTTTTATATAAATCCATAATATGTCTAATGCCCATTGGTCGCATTCTAATAGCAAAAATTGGTGAATCATCCATCGTGTATAAATTACCATCCGGAACAACATCAAAATATTCGCTACATAATTCAACATCTTTATTTAAAACATGATAAAATTCATTTTTATTATCAGTTTGAAAATTCATATTAACATATTAATTATAATACTTTATCAAACTTTTTCAAAAAAAATTTTAATTTTAAAAATACAAAATTTGACTATTATTTTTATAAAACCTTTACATTTAAAATGCTTCTTAAAGAACTTGGTATTAAAAACATAATCTGGGACGTTGATGGAACGCTAGTTGATATAAACCATTCATATTATTGTTTTATAAAAAATCATCCTAAAATTAAAAAATTTTTTAAAAATTTTTTATACAAAGATCTACCAAAAGCTTTACCAATTGATCCTAAATACGGCGCAATAGAACTAAAAACTCACAAAACACTAGGGACTGAATTAGATAAATTGTTTTGCAATAGTAAATATTATTTTGATAGGCCTTTTTATTATGGAACAGAAAAAACACTTAATAAACTTAATAAATTAGGCTATAAACAATTTATTTTATCAGCTGGTTTTAATATTAAAAAGAAAGAAAAACTATTAAAACAACTTTTTTCAAATTTCCCTTTTATAAAAATAGAAGTCGTTCAGCATGATAAAAAAGGAATGCATGAAGGTGATACAAAAAAACAAAAGATACTTGATTTACTTAAAAAATACAATCTTTCAGCAAAAGAAACCGTATTAATAGATGATAGATTATATAATATTCATGCTGGAATAAAAACAGGAATTAAAGTAATCCGTTTTAGAAGTGAATTTACTACACCAACAACTGGGTTTACTAAAAAAATAAAAGAAATTGAAGACATTAGAGAACTTATTTCTTAAGATCGCCAACCAATAATAAATCTTCTTGATTTAATTTTGTTTTCGCTATAACTCTACCATTACTATCTATAAAAGCAGAAAAACCATTATTTGAAACTCTTACGACTGGTAAACCAGTCAAAATAGCTAAAAAACGAGTCATTAAAAAATGTTGATATGGGCCAACACTCCATTTCATCCATGCATCATTTGTTAAATTTACGATAACCTCCCCTCTTTCGGTCAAAGTTTTTGTATTAATTTGTTTTGCATATTTTTCTGTTATATCGCTATTTATCTTTCTTCTGCTCAATTCTATATTTTTTTTGATAAAATTTGGAAAAATACTTTCATAACAAATAATTGGATAAATAATTGGTAAATTTTTATAAAAAATAAATAAATCATTATGACCATTTGTTGAAAAATCATAACTACCACCAGTAATCAAACGAGTCAAGCGTGGCAAAAATCTACGAAATGGGATATATTCACCAAATGGAACGAGTTTTTGTTTTTTATACATATCTAAAATATAACCATCGTTGTTTATCGCATAAATCACATTATATGGCGAAACACCATGAATATCTATACCGCCAGCAAGTAACAAAGAATCATCGTTTGGCACAAGCCGACCAAGAATTTTAGTTAAAATATCACCACTATCAATGTTAAAATTTATACTACCCTCAGGCATTAACATTAATGTCGAGCCAGATATTTTAGAAAAAATAGATAAAATTTTTGCATTTTTATTTAAAATTTCACGAGCTTGATAACCATTTATATTTAATGTTGCTGGATTATTTGCTTGTGATGCTAAAATATTTACATCTAACTTGTCGTTTTGTTTAAAAAGCAAATATACCGAACCAAATAAGCAATTTAAAAGCCAAAAAATAATAATAAAAAATGATAAATTTTTTAAAAACTTATTTTTTTTCTTAAAAATTAAAATATATGGTGTCAAAATCAAAAATAGAAAAAAAAATGAATACAAATCAATACCAAGAACTTTAATAACTTGCAACGCAAAAGGATATGTTACAAAATGTCCAAACAACATCCATGGAAAACCGCCAAAAACAAAATGCCCTCTTACATAATCACCCAAAAACCAACATAATAAAAATATAAAAATAAACAATATTTCACTTATATTGTTTTTATTATTAAATAATTTTTGAAAAATCAAAAAACATACTGCAAAAAAAACTATAAAAATCGTTGAAATAAAAAATGGTATTCCAAATACCGCAAATGGTATTAACCAAAATAAATGTAAAAAATCAACTGTTAATGGAACAAATAACCACCAAAAAATAGAAGTAAAATGTCCAAATAAAAAAGCAAAAATTGTTAATAATTTAGATATATAGTTTTTATAAACTCGTTTTTCAAGAATATAAAAAAGACTTCCAAAAGTAAGAGGTAAGATAACAATAATACTAAAAGGCGTTGTTGCAATAAAATCTAATAATCCAAGACAAAAAACTAACAATAAATGTCTTTTATTATCACTAATTATAATTTTTTTAATAAAATTTTCCCATTTTTTCTTGCAAAAAATAAAACAGCGAAATATTAATATTTTTTGTAAAAAAAACGTTTTTAGCAATAAATTTTTTTTATTAGTCATAATTTAATATTTAAAATTTTAAATTTAAATTTTTAAACAAAGCATTACCAATATTTTTTTTAAAAATTTCTATGTCAAGTAAATTGTTTTGCATATATTTTTTTGTTATCTCTTTTATGGAAGTTATTTTAACATCTTTTAAACCGCACGGCGTTATATAATCAAAAAAAACCAAATCATTATCATAATTTATACTAACACCATGATAAACAAAACCATTTGATACTCTCAAACCAATAAAGCCAAATTTAAATATTTTGTCATCAGAAAATTTAACCCAAAAACCGCGTTTTTCATTATCAGAACAAACATTTACATCGTCTGTAGTTTTTTTTGCAATTCTTTGTATTTCTTTTTTTACTTCATCAACAATTATAGTTTCTATTTTAGACATAAAATCATGTAAAGATAATCTTCTAGCATGTAAATTATAAATGAAATATATAACAATTTGACCACGACCATGCCATGTCCAAAGCCCACCTCGATTTGTATAAAACACAGGAACACCATGAATTGTTGTTTTTTTATTAGAATCTGTAATACTTTTGCCAGCCGTATAAACATTATTATGCTCTAAAATAAAAATTTTTTCTATATCTTTATCGCTATTTTTTTTAAAATCTTTAATATCATCAAACCAAGCCATTGATTCAATGTAGTCAACATATTTATCTTTAATAATTAGTTGCATAATTTTTTAAAACTTAATGTTAATTATTTTCAATTTTTATATTTTTAGTAAAGCATCGTTCTTGCGAACGTTAGACATTCAACTTTAATATTTTTAAATTCCTTCTTTAAGACAAATGAACTTGAATTTAACGTTGCACCTGTTGTCATGATATCGTCAATTATTAAAATTGTTTTTCCAGAAAAAAACATTCTCCATTTTTTAGTAAGATATTTTTTATTAACTATAAAATTATGTTTTTTCTTCAATCTTTCCTGTTGAGAAAGAGTTTTTGATTGACTAGATTTACTATTTTTTAATAACAAATCTTGTAATAAAATTGTTTTTGATTGTAAATTATTTTTTTTTAAATTTTTATAAAAAATACCAGCCATTAAACTTGCATGGTTATATCCTTTTGAAAAAAGTTTTAATCTTGTAATTGGCACACAACACACAATATCTGCTTTTGGCATAAATAAATAAGTTTTTAATAAAGATTGTCCAATAAAATCAATTGATTCTGTTTGAAAAAAAAATTTAAAATTTATCAATAAATGTCGTAATTTTGTTCTATATTGAAAGCAAGAACGTGCAATAATAAAATTATTTTTCATATTCTTGCAACTATGACATAGAATACGTTTTTTATCTAAAAAATTTAATTTTTTATTATCATCGCTATAGCCTCCGAAAGGATAACCACAATTTTTACAGCAATTTTTTTGATCTATATAAAATATTTTTTTCTCGCAATCTTTACAAAAAAAATTTTCAATGTTATCACTTTTGCAAAAAAATTCTTTTCTGCAAAATAAACAACATTTTGGTGCTATAATATTTATTATAAAATAGATAAAATTTTTCAATAAACCCGCTTTTTCTGTTAAAGCATTTTTCATATGTAAAAACTAATTAAGTAGTTTTAGGCGGCTGTATTAGCTGTTTTAATTTCTTTCTTTGATTTTCCGTAATTTTTTCCCTTAACGTGTTTTACAGCAAATTTTTCTAATATTTTTATACCATTTTGTAATCCTAATCTAACAATAACATCAGAAGGTTTAGCACCAAAACCAATCCATTTGCTTAATTTTTCAACATCAATATGAAATCTTTTTTCATCATGAAAATTTGGATGATAATGCCCAATAATATCAACAGCTTTACCGTCTCTTTGTTTTGTTTTTTCCATGACAACAACTTTGTAATGCGCATCATGTGTAGAACCACCTCTAGCTAATCTAATTCTTAAAGCCATAATCAATACTCAATTAATAACATTAAAATTAAAAGTCAATAAAACTACTTTTGATTTTTAATTTTTTCTAACATTGATAATATTTCTTTACCTATTTCAGACGGATGTTTAGTGCCATCTACTTTAATTACCAAATTTCTCTTTGTATATTCTTTTAAAACCGGCATTGTTGTTTCTTTAAAAATATTAAATCTTGCTTGAATTGCATTTTTATCTTGATCGTCATTTCTAACAACAAAATGCGTGCCACCACATTTATCACAAACACCATCTACTTTTGTTGGTTTTTTTGTTTTATGATATAATTCACCGCAGCTTGAACAAGAAAAGCGTCCGCTCAGTCTATCAACTAAAATATCCATTGGAACATCAATATACACAACGGCATCAATTTTATTGTTATTTTGTTTTAAAAAATTATCTAAAAATTCGAGTTGTTCCATTTGTCTTGGAAAACCATCGTAAATCACGCCATCATATTTGCAATCATCACAAAACACATTTTTTTTAATATGGTCAGCTATTAATTCATGTGTAATATAAGAAGGAACCAACTCTCCTTTATCAATATATTCATTTATCATCTTTGTGTATTTTGCTTCTTTGTTTTTTCTATACTGTCTTAATACTTCGCCAGCAGATACTTGTAGTAGATTCATCTTGTTTTTAATCAAGTCTCCTTGTGTTCCTTTTCCTGAACCAGCAGCACCAATTAGAACAACATTAAAAACTTTTTTCATAACTTTACTATTTTTACTACAAATGTTAAAATAGTTCAAACCAACAACAATTATTGCTAAAACAGCGATAATAGCAACGGTCATCTTAATGGGACGAACCATATTAAACCGAGAAAAGTTATTTAATCATTTTTTATTGTCAAGAATTCTTATTATTTTTAACTTAAATACATTTTTTAAACATCAAAATATCCAATATTAATATTAAGCTGATTGTTTTTTCTTCTTTTGCAACAACATGATGCTATAACCACTAATAATAATTAAACCACCAATAATCTGATTTTTTTGCACCTCTTCACCAAGTAACAAACTTGACATTACCATCATATACAACAATCTTGAAAAATCAAATGGTTGCAACGTAATTGCATTACAAAGCTTGTATGCTTTAAATATTAAATAGTATTCTATGAAAAATAAAATACCAGAACCAGCAATATATTTTACAGACTCTAATGGTATTGTTATAAAATATGGGAAAAATAACAAACCCATAATAAGCATTACAATGTGAGTATAAAACAACATTGTCATTGTATCGAACTGACTTGCTAATCTCTTATTAAGAACAACAACGTAGCTACGAATAAAAACTGTTAATATCAAAGCAACATAACCAAACATAATATCTTCATCATTAAAACATGGTTTTTTTATAACAAAAACACCAATAATTGATAAAATTAATGCAAACCATATAGACTTAGACGCTTTTTCACCAAGCATTTTAACAGCTAAAATACTACCAATTATTGGTATTAAAAATGTTATTGCGGTAGCATCGTTTAAAGGCACTCTGGACATTCCACAATATAATAAAAATGTACTTATTGAAAACAATAAATTTCTAAAAACATTTGGTTTAAAAGCTTTTTTGTCAAAAAAATTAAACTTCCTTTTTATCATCAATGGCATTAAAAATATAACTATAATTGCTTGTCTGCAACATAAAACCTCAATTGTCGGAAGGTGAAATTTTACAATTGCACTTTTGACAAAAATATTTAACATTACAGTTACAAACATTGCTGAAAGATAAATCAATGTTCCTTTAGCTGAATTTGAAATATTCATTATTTTTTACAAAATTTGATAAATTAAAATATTTATTGTCAATATTAATTGTTTTTTCTTGACATTTATCATTGTTGATATAATAATTACACATTGTAAGTTATTTTTTTTATTTTATGTTTGAAAAATCAAAAAAGTCATTCACTTTAGTTGAATTATCAATTGTTTTATTAGTTTTATCAATATTGGTGGGAGTTTTATTAACAGGTAGAAAAATAGTTGATAGAGCGAACTTGCAAAGAGTTATTTTTGAAATAGATTATTATAAGAAAGCTCTTATATTATATCGTGATACATATGATGTATATCCTGGCAACATGGATGAAGAAACATGTATGAAATATGCTGAATTTTCTCAATTAAATACTGATAAAAGTGATGTTAATGTTGGCGATTATTGTAAAAATGATCGTTCATCAAATTCAAAAGGAAAAACAAACGATGGTTTTGCAAGTAGTTCTTTGATGGCTACAACTGAAAGATGGACTTCTTTCTTAAATGCAATGCGTTTTATGCAAACATCAAAAATAATTAATGAGGTAAGAACAACAATTGCTGATGATGAATTAGTAAGTGGTGCGTATAATAATCCTGATAAAGGCCCATGGGATGAAACTTGTAAAGATTGTATTTCTTATGAAAATGTTAAAAGAACGCAAGCTAAAACATCATTTGATAACAATGGCGCTGTCACTTTAGCTGGTATATTAATTGATAGCACAAAACAAGATAGTTATAGATTGAATTTTATTCGTGGTTCAAACAATTCAAACGGTGAAAGCAATGGACATGAACTTTACAACACAGAAGTTCAAAAAATTGTGAATTCACAAAATGTATTGGTTTTATATAGAAATACACCAGCAAGTGCTGATGATCAATATGGTGCGGGTTCTTTAGCAACTGGTATCTTAACAGCCGATATAGCAAATCAACTCGACGTTAAACTTGACGACGGAAGACCGGGTTCAGGAATTTTAATTGGTTTAAAGAATGGTTATGTTAAAAGCTCTGGTTTATCAGAAGAAGATAAAAAAAGAGTTTGTTATAACACTTTGCAAAATGACGTTTCAAACGGATATTATGTAGCTAACTCAGAAGCTAAAAATGGCTGTAATATCTTATACGTCATTAAATAAAATTATATAGAGTTGACGATTTTTATGAAGTCGTCACCTCTGTCTTCAAAATTTTTATATTGATCCCAGCTAGCACATAGTGGCGATAATAATACTATTGGTTTTTCTTTGTTATTATTTTTCTTAGCCTCCAAAAAAGCATCTAAAACTGCTTTTTTCATATTATAACATTTATTATGTTTTATATTTAATTTTATTAATTCCTTACTAAAACTATCGGTTGCTTCACCTATAAGAAAAACACATTTTACATTTTTTAAATCATCTTTTAAAGATAAAAAACCGGCTGTTTTACGTTGCCCTCCAGCTATAAGATATATATCATTTTTTGGAAATGTTTCCAAAGCTACTTTTGTTGAATCGGCGTTTGTAGCCTTACTATCATTAAAAAAAAGTACATTATTTATTTTTTTAATAAATTGTATTCTATGAGGAAGTCCTTTAAAAAAACTAACATTTTTTAAAACACTACAAATATCTTTTTTATTGCTTAATTTACATACTTTTACCACACAAGCAACTGAACATAAAATATTCTCAACATTATGAATACCTGGTAAATTTTTAAAATTATATGTTAAAATGTGCTCACCATTATAATAATAAACACCGTCATACCAAGAAAAACCATTTTTTAAAATTTGTTCTCTAGACACAAGAATGATATTTGAATTAACTTTAGTTTTTTTTTTTAAATTATTTACTATATTTTTTACATAACCATTATCGATACAAACAATTTTTATTTTTGATAAAGATAAAACTTTTGCTTTTGCATCAATATAATTTTTAAACGTTCCATGGTAAGATAAATGATCTTCCGTTATATTCAAAAGCACACCAGAATAAAAATATGCATATTGAGATAAAAATAAATTATACGATGACATTTCAACTATAAAATAATCATATTTATCTACATCAATACTTAAAACATTTAAACCAATATTACCACAAGCAATTGCTTTTTTTTTCATTTTTTTAAATAAAAAAGTAGTTAATGCTGTTGTTGTGCTTTTCCCATTTGTGCCAGTAATTGCTATTATTTTCTTTTTTGTATTATTTTTTCTATTATAGTATGATATATAATCATAAAACAA
>CAMKKS010000022.1 GCA_946413485.1 uncultured Rickettsiales bacterium
TTTACAGAATACGAAAATTGTGAAAGACACAATAACAGAATTAATAAATTTTAATTTTATTTTTTTCCTATTGTTAAATTTCTTACAAGTCCTCTCATTGTTTCATTAAATACACAAACTGTTTCACTTCCGTGTCTTAATGTATAAACAGACTCTACACCTTCAACAGCTATATATTTATCAATTAATCTAAAATTAACAATACTTTCAAAACCATCACTATCAACACTAAAAATTGCTGGTATAATGCTATTTTTATCTTTAAATTCAAAATAAGTAAATTGTCCATCATCAAAAACTTTAATAGGTGTGATAATATAATCACCGGAGACGGTATAATTAAAATTAAATTTTTCTGGTTTAGATAAATCAGGACCTTTTGTAAAAGTATATTGTATTATAGAACTATCACCACTGCTTGCTGAAGAATTTTTATTTTCCATTCCAGCGGGATAACGAAATTTTACAAAAAAAGTAGCATCTTTATCAAAAGGCCCGTTTGCTGTCTTAGCATGCAATTCGAAAAAATATGTCCTAAGATTTGTCATAACAATCATCGTTGTATCTGCATCATTAGCAGTTGGTATCAAAAATAAACGATTATCTTTTGGTTTAATAGACCATGCGTCATGTTTTGGAATATAAATTGTTGTTATTTTTTCACTTGCGGCAAATTCAATATATGCTGGCATTGTGTAAAAACCTTCATAATAATAAACGCAATTTGCATGATATAAAAATGACTTAAATCTTCCTTCGGAACCATATTTTTGTGGATATACCAAAGCACAAAAACCACTATTATTAATGGCAATATTAATAATAAATAAAAAACATACCATTAATTGTTTTCTTATTTTTTTAGAAAAAAAATTAATCATATTCGCTATCTTTGTCAATTTCAGTGTAATAATCATTCACTTTAAAATCAATAGTTGATTTTTCCTTTTCCGTTGGGTTAAAATAGAAACTAAAGTGAACCGTTGCAATCATATTTTGTTTTTTGCTTTTTTCATTCGTTGTTTCGGTTGTAAAATAAACTTTAGCGCCTTTTGGTATTTTATTTGATGAAATTGAAGAATATATCTTTTCAAGAAAACTAATATCTTCATATAAAAATTCAATTTTATTTATGGTTATTGTTTTTTGTATTTTTAGTATTGTTAAAGATATATCGCTTCCTTCTTCGCAACAAGAAGATGATATATAGTTATCATAAACATTTTGTCCAGATAAATTTTTAATAATTAATGATTTATCATTAATAACATCTATTCCTTTCTTATTTTCATCATAAACTAATGATTCCATATTTGTAACATATTTTTTTAAAACTAATTCTAAAAAACTTATAAGATGGCTTTTTTTAGAAGAAGTTTGTATTTTACTCACTTTTAAATAATCATCGGAAACTTTATGTTCCATTAACATTATGTATGTATTTCTTCGTTTATTATTGACGTAAATTTCATCAATTATTAAAAAAGATTGAATCAAACATAATAAAGATATAATAAATATTATAAAATATACAAATCTTTCGCTAGCTGGATTAACATATACCGTGTTGTACCACCTCCTTGCTTTAAGGTAAAAATCATTATTCACATCCAAAATAATTAAAATCAAAGTAATGCTTTAATCTGCTCTGATATTTTTTGCAGATCATTCATATTATTTGGTTCAAAATCTTCTAATTCCTCCATGTCATCTTCAAGAACTCTAACACTATTTTTTGAAATAGCTATATTTATAAAACGTAAGTATCTTTTTCTATTGTTTTGCGTAAGATAAACATATGTTGGTTTCTTTTGTGCTATATATTCACTATGATCGTTAATTGAATTACCACATAATACATAATATTTAGCCCAATACATAAAAGCAACTTTTGGATTTCTATAATTATCTTTTTGTTTTTTATAAAAATAATAACTACAATTTAAATTATTTTTAAAAGAATTTATACTAGAAGCATCAATCTTTCCGTCTGTAGCTATTAATAGAGGCATTTTCATATTATTTGAGATTTTACTTATCGTATTAGCAAATTTTATTGCATTCATTACTGTTAATTTATATGAATATTCATTTTTACCAAGAAATACTCCTATAAAACTTCCTTTTAAAACTTTTTTTATTTCATCGAATTTTAAACTTTGTTCTTCACCTAATTCTTCTGTTATTTTTTTACATATCAAACCATTAACTTTTATTGTATTTTTACCATTGTAAATAAATTTACTAGTTTCTTGTCTTATAAGAATATCATTTTTCCTAATTTTGCACATTGGATTACCTATTTGCACAATTTTTACATCTGGAAACATATAATGACGTATATGACGCGCAAAACGCACCATTTTTTTTCCACTGACAACAATTACATCGCATTCATCAATATCTCTAAAATCATCCATGTATTTTATTAAAAGCCAAATTGGTATTACAAAAAGTATAAAAGATGGTAAGTTTATAAAGATATTAAAAAATATCTTTTTTCTATATAAAACTCCACCATTTTTCGAAAGTTCAAGTGCTAAAACTTCTGTTTGCTCGTTATCAATTCTACTATGCTTTAATTGCCCAAATAATGCCAAAACTTTTAAGCCACTCATGAGTAGGCACATTTAATATAAAATTGCAAAAACTTTATAATCAAGTAAATAAATAATTATAAAAGTATCTTATTTAATTTTTTCTTTTAACAATTTATTAACTAAAACTGGATTTGCTTTTCCTGACATTTTTTTTAATGTTAAACCAACAAAAAAACTAAATATCTTTTCATTACCATTTTTATATTGTTCAACTTGCGTTTGATTTTCTTTAATAACTTCATCTATAACTTTTGAGATTGCTTCAACATCATCTATTTGTTTTAGACCTTTTTTATTTATAATTTCACTAGCTGTTTCGCCGGTTTCAATCATATCAATTAATACAACTTTAGCTATTTTTCCACTGATAGTTCCATCTTTTAAATTATCTATTAAATCTATTAATTTTTCAGCTGTAACACCGCAATTTTTAAGTGTTTTTTGTAATTTTCCAATTATTCCAAATAATTCCGTTAACATCCATGTTGACGATAGTTTTGCATCGTGTTTTTTTATTAAAGCGTCAAAATATTCAGAATATTCAGTATTCTGGACAAGAAGATCAATTTCTTTTTGTGAAAGACCAATATTTCTATATCTTTCGGCCTTTTGTTCTGGAAGTTCTGGTAATGTTTGTTTTATTTTTTCTATATATTCATCTGTGATAGAAATAGGTAATAAATCAGGATCAGCAAAATAGTAATAATCAATAGCATCAGCTTTATCTCGCATTAATTCGGTCTCACCTGTTTTAGAATTAAATAATCTTGTTTGTTGTACAAGTTCTACATTGTTTTCAATTAACTCAACTTGACGTTTTGCTTCAAAATTAATAGCTTCTGCTATAAAACGAAATGAATTTATATTTTTAACTTCACAACGAGTTCCTAATTCATCTGAATTAACTGGTGAAACAGATATGTTTACATCGCAACGAAAAGTTCCTTTTTCTAAATCAGCTAAAGAAACATTTATTGAACGTAAAATTGCTTGAATAGTTTTTAAATAAGATACAACCTCTTTTGGATCTTCAAAATCAGGTTCTGTTACAATTTCAAGCAATGGAACACCAGAACGATTGTAATCTATACACGAATTGTTAGCATATCTATCATGAATAAGTTTTCCAGCATCTTGCTCTATATGTGTTTCACGTATTCTTATATTTTTTTCTTTTCCATCGTCAAGATGAATTTTTAATGAACCATTTCTAATTATTGGAGAATAAAATTGAGTTATTTGATAACCTTGTGGTAAATCTGGATAAAAATAATGTTTTCTATCAAAGCGACTTTTTTTGTTTATTTCAGCATTAATTGCTAAACCAAATAAAATTGCTTTATCAACTACAGCTTGATTTAATACAGGTAATTTTCCTGGTGTTGCAATGTCAAATAAACAAACATTTTTATTTTGTGGGCTTGCGAATTCGTTTTTACTTTGTGAAAACAACTTTGTTTTAGTATTTAATTCAGTATGTGTTTCAAGGCCAATAGTAACTTTATAATCATTTTTCTTACCTTTAATTATCATAAAATATTTACTTTAACGATTGCTTTTTTCTTCTAAAAACTTCTCAAATGATTTTTTATCTAATTTTTTAATTTTCTTTTTAATATTATCAAAAATAAAATCAAAAACTTTAGATTCTTTAATTGTAAAATATATGTAGTTTTTAGTTTTTTCGTCGTTATCAATTTTATTTAAAACTTCTTTAATATCAACGTTATGTCTTATAGCGTCTTGTGTTGCTACTTGTTTTATTTCTTCATCACTAACTTCAATATTATTTGTTTTTGCTATATAATCGGTCAAATAAAAACTTGAATAGCTTTTGTTAAGATCTTCTTCTATCTTTTTTCTCGCATCTTTTTCATTCCATTTTTTATTATCTTTATTGATTTCTTTTTCATGTTCTAGACGTTCATCGACTTCTTTTTCTATAATACTTTCAGGTAAATCAATCTTATTATTTTTAATAATCATATTAAAAACATCATTTTTTAAAAGACTTTTAGCATTATTATTATAAATATTTTCCATATTTTGGAATAAAAGTTCCTTAAATTTCTCAATATTTTCAAAACCAAGATCTTTTACAAAACTATCATTTAATTCTGGTAATTCTTTTACATAAATATCATTAATAGTTATTGTAAAAATTGCCTCTTCGCCTTTTAATTCATTAGAAGGATATACATCTGGGAATTTTACTTTTATATCAAAAGTCTCTCCTTTCTTATGTCCGATCAGTTGTTCTTCAAAACCAGAAATAAAAGAATGTGAGCCTATTTCTAATTTATAACCATTTGCACTACCGCCTGCAAATTCAACATTATCTTTAGCTTTTTTACCAACAAAATCAATATCAACTATATCACCATCTTCAACAACTTTATCACTTGCTAATACTGGTTTTGCCATTTGTTTTCTAAAACGCATTAACTCATCTTCTTTATCTTTTTCACTAAGCTCTAATTCTGCAAGTTCTACTTCAATTTTTTCATATTTAATATCCGATATTTGAGGTTTTTTAGTTATTTTTACAACAACAGATATATCTTTATTTCTTTTGATTTCTTCATTAAAAGAAACTTCTGGTTGCATAGCTAAATCATATTTTTCTTCACTAATAATCTCATTTATTGAATTTCGTATAATTGTATTAACAGCTCTATATAAAGCATCTTCACCATATAATTTATCTACTTCTTTAATTGGTGCTTTCCCTACCCTAAAACCATCAATGCGAACCTTTAGTTGCATTGTGGCTAATTGTTTTTGAACTTCTTCTTCGACTGACTCAGCATTTGCTGAAATTGTCCATTGATTTGTTAATTTATCAATTTTTTTAGATAATTTTTTAGTAATTTTAGCACTCATATAAAATATTTTAATAAACGTGCAATTGAAGGGACTTGAACCCTTACACCAAAAAGGCACAAGGACCTAAACCTTGCGTGTCTACCAGTTCCACCACAATTGCAAAAATTGCATTTGCATTTTTTTGTTTTAAAAATAAAAGTAAAGTAAAAAATAAATATTATGTTATAAAAAAAATTTTCAAAAATTACTTACATAAATATATCATTTTTGTAAAAGCTTTTAATATATTCTTCCATATACTCAAAATCTGGTTTGCCTTGTGGATTGGCGGGGAGAGAAAAAGTTGAATTTAACATTTTTTCAACATTCCATTTCCTACCATAACCAAATTTATATTTTTCAAATTCAATTATACAACAAAAGAACAATGCAATATATTTATTCAACTGATGATTTTTTAAAGTTAAAATATTTACATCAGTTGTTGTGTAAAAATCTTGTTGCTGATAAAAAGCAGAACCAACTGAACCATTTGATGCGACAGTTATTTTATTACCATCAAAAAGCAAATTTCCATTTGATATAAAAGCACAAAAACCATTATTACTTTCCGTTGAGCTTATCAGTGGTGTTTTTCCTTCATTATTGTCACTTACTAATTCTTTACCTTTTTTAATATCAAATAATTCCCCAACCATAAACTCTCTCCATTCATCACATTTCAGGACTGGGCGGTTTTTCAGAGAGAGAGAGAGAGAGAGTAACGCTGATGCACTTGCTTTAACTTCTTCAATGACTTTGTTATAAATCTTTTTTATGTAGTCTTCCATGAATTGCCAATCTGGTTGGTTATCGGTGGTGGTGGGGAGCAAAACCATTTCGTCTTTTATTTTTTCTAAAATCCTTGCTCTACCATAAGAATATTGATATATTACTTGATTTAACATAGTGCAAACAAAGAATGCAGAATACTTATTCATTTTTTCATTTCTTAAAGCATAAATCTTTACACCAGCGATAAAATCTTTATTTTGATAAAAAGCATAAAGCCCTTCCGCACCAATAGTAATACAATTTCCATTATTTAAAAAACTTCCATCTTCAAGTTTTATTAAAGAAGTTATGCCATTATTTTCACCAGTTCTTGTGATGTAGAGATAATTTCCGTCTTCTGGTTCAAGCATTGTTTTTGTTGTTTTACATTCAAAAACATCTCCAACCCTAAACTCCTTCCACTCTCTCGTATCCATAACAAAACTATAAAGGCAACTTGTTTTTTATCATCGCGGCAATGTAGTCGCGTACTGTTTGTTCAAAATCATCTTCTGTGAGTTTTGAATAATCAGTTTTTATATAAGCTTCTGCTAACCATTCATCATTTGCACTAACTTTTTTCAACACCGAAAGTCCGGCTTTTTCTTTTTTGTTGTTGTATAAATAAAGCCACTCTTTTTTAATGTCTTTCCAATATGTATCTTCTGGACTTGTTGCATCTTTCTTGACTTTTTCAATTCTTCCAAAGTTCTTTTTCTTTACAAAACCATCATCTTTAAAATAACCAAAAAATGTTTCTTTGTCTTGTGGATGCTGTTTTCCAAGAGTAAAAACCATACAACAAGCACAAGCGGAAGCGCCAGGATAAAATATTTCATTTGGTAAACTAAATACTGCTTCGAGTGTATGTTTTTTTAACATTAAATCTTTTATTCTTGTAATTTCTTTATCGCTTCCAATTGCACATTGCATAGGTAATAAAACCGCTAATACTCCTTGATTCACAATGTCAGCAATGTATCTAACAAAATGAAAACCTTTTGTCGGATCTTGTTTGGTTTTTGTATTCCAATTTATTACTTCATCTGGATTGCAATATTTTTTTACTGCATTATATGGTGGATTCATTAAAACAACATTTATTTTATGCATAGAATTGTCGTTGTCTTCAATAAAACCTGCCTTTTTTATCCAATCTTTTTTTTCTTTATCAAAACAATTTCCTTGTACTATGTTTGAATTTCCGTCTCCATGGATAAGCATATTTGTTGCAACAAGCCCAAATGCATTTTCTTCATATTCAATCCCGTAAATTTGTTTTTCTTTTATTCTTTGTTTTTCTTTTTTAGTGATGTTCTGATTTCTCTCATTACTCTCATTCATAGCCATAAGCATCGCATGCACAAGAAAAGTGCCACTTCCGCAACAAGGGTCAAGAATAACAGAATTTTTGTCTATCTTGCAAACCTGACACATAAAATCTGCAATATGATCTGGTGTAAATGCTTGGTTTTTGTCAGCTTTTCCTACATATTTATTAAATGTTGTAAAAAATAAACTCAAAATATCTTGCCCTATCGCACTTTCATTCATTATGTAAGGTAAAATATTACTTTCTATTGTTTGAATTATCTCACCAAGATGTTTATTTTCTAAATCAATAACATATTGGTCTTCGAAAACTCGTTTATTGATTGAATTAATTTTTCTATTTTTCTGATCGTTACTTCCTAACAATTCATTTATTTTTTTCTTGATTATATTCAAAATCACCGAAGTTTCTAAAAATTCTCCTGCTTCATTTTTATAATTACCTTTTAACCCATTGTTTAATGCTAAAAGCACACTGCCGACAAACTGACTTCTTATTCTTTCCGGAATTCCGTATTTATGTAATAATTCATTTAATTTATGTGTGTTTATTATAACCTGTTCTTTGTTGTTTATTTTCTCTGATTCAAAATATTTTGCGTATTCATCAAAAGTTTTTACCTCGCGCCAATTACTCTCTCTCACTCTCTCGCCTACGGCGTGAAACCAAGTTTTGCACCTGTCGTCATTTGTATTTGCCAAAATTGCAACAATGTTGTAATTTCTATCTTTCTTTTTTTCCAGTTTCACATAGTCATCAAGTTGTTTTTTATCTTCATCTTTGAAATTTCGTTTTGTCTCAATTAAAACCGCAACTTTTCTTTTATCGTCAACAAATCTTAAATCAAGTATACAATGCCCTTTTGCCTCGCAAACACCGGCTTTAGGATAACTAAATTCGTCATTTTCAATGTTTGTTGATAAATAACCTTGTCCAACCTTGTTTATAATTGTCTATCTAGACATATTAAATACTCAAAATTATCTTTTATAAAAAGCAACTAAAAAATTCTATTTAGTAAAAATTATGCAACCATTTTTTGTTATACCTAAAGTATGCTCCCATTGCGCAGAATCTGAACCATCTTTTGTATAAGCCGTCCAACCATTACTTTCATCAATTTCAGATCTCCAATCACCTGAATTTATCATTGGTTCTATTGTAAAAATCATACCAGGTTTTAATGTTATATCAAAAAATCTACGTTCAAAAATTGGTGGTAAATAATGCAATACACTTGGTTCATCGTGAAAAACTTTTCCGCAACCATGACCACAATATTCACGCACAACAGAAAAACCATTTTTCTCAGCATGTTCTTGAATATGTTTTCCAATTTCTAATATTTTATTACCAGGTTTTGCATATTTTATACCAATTTCAAGACATTCTTTTGTAACTTGTACCAATTTTTTTCGTTTTTCTTGTTTTCCATTTTTAAAAGATTCACCAACCATATACATTTTGCTTGCATCGCCATAATAACCATTAACAATTGTAGTAACATCAACATTTATAATATCACCATCGTTTAATTTTGTATTATCGGGTATCCCATGACATATGACATTATTTATTGAAGTACAAACATTTTTAGGATATCCTTTATAGTTTAAACAAGCTGATTTTGCACCTTCTTTTTTTATAATTTCTGCGCAAAAATCATCAATTTCTTGTGTCGTTGTCCCTACTTTTATAAAATTATCTAATTCATTTAAAATTTTTGCCGTTAAATGACCAGCAATTTTCATTTTCTCAAAATCTTTTTCATTATATATCCTAATCATAAATACAATATTAAAAAAGCTTATTAATTATAATAAGCAAGCTTATTTATAATATTATTAATATAAAATTTCTAATAAATATAAACCACAAGCTGGTGCGGTTTTGATATCATTTGGCCGATGCTTTTTTTTTAAAATTTCTTGTATATCATTTATATCAATTTTTCCTCTTCCAGCTTCTAATAAAACACCTGTTAATATACGTATCATATTATGTAAAAAAGACTTAGCTTCATAATAAAAATTAATTTCATTTCCTACTTTTTTTATTTTTATTTTATTAATTGTTCTTAATGTATTAACTTTTTTCGCACTATGAGATTCACAAAAAGAAGAAAAATCCATTTTTTTGCCACATAATTTATTTGCTATATTTTGCATTTTTTTTATATCAACATCATAAGGATAATGATAAACTCTATTATTTAGAATAGGTGAATAAGCTTTTGTATTCAAAACTCTATATAAATACTTACGTTTTTTAGCAGAAAAACGAGAGTGAAAATCGTCTGAAACTTTTTCAACCTCCTTAACAATAATCTCTTCTTCACGAAGATAAAAATTTATTCCGTTTAAAACATTAAATTCTTTTCGTAAAAATGGTAGTGTAAAATGTATTACTTGTCCAATAGCATGAACGCCACTATCTGTTCGACCACTATAATCTATTTTTATATCTTGGTTTGCAAATTTAGAAATTGCTTCCTCTAGTTTTTCTTGGATAGATTTAATATTATCACAATTTTGTTTTTGCATTCCGCAGTAATTAGTACCTACATATTCAATTACTGCTTTATATTTCTGCATAGATAGATTTTATGTAGTATATTGTAATTTTCAAGTATTATATATTTTTTTGCGCCTCTCCGTTTGTTAGATTAACTGTTGTTTCTTTACTTATTTCTTTTCTTTCTTGTGAATAATTATCAAAACCTTCTTTTAATTCTTTTTGTTCTTTATCATTTTCTTTTTTATCATCTTTATTTTTTTCTTCTTCATTATCTTCCTTTTGATCATCGTTATCCTTGTTTTTTTTATCTTTATTTTTTTCTTCTTTATCGTCATTATCTATCGCTTCTTCCTTTTGTTTATCATTTTTATTATTATTCTTACTTTTTTTGTCTTTATTTTTTTTATTCTTCTTTGATGAAGATTTATTTTTATTAATATTATCTCTATCATCTTGACTTGACGTAAGATAATAATACGTGAAAAAACCGCCAAAAACAGGCAATACAACACCGGATAAAAAAACCATTAACCATTCACCAAAAGAAAGTGGTGTTGCTGTAAAAGAACTTTGTTTTATCTCATTTTTTAAATTTTTATCATCATTAAAATTATCTTTTTTTTTTCTTATCTCTGAAATTTCTTTATTTTGTTCTTCAACGATTTTTTCATTTATCTTTTCAATTTTATCATCAAATTTTTGATTTACACTTTTAAGAAAACAAAAATCGCCAGATTCAATATTTTCTAAATCTAATGATTTTGATAAATTACTAAAATAACCTAATTTTTTAAGTTCATTTTCATAATCGCTTTTGTTTTCAAATTCATAATATGTTCCATTTTTATTTATTTTTTTATATTTCCCATCTTTTTCTACAAAAGTAATTGCCTTTTTACCGCTTATATATTGTTCTTCAACTCTGGTAAAGTAATTATCTGTATTAGAAAAAAATAAATTAATATTATTCTCCATTAGTAAATCTTTACAAGAATTATAAATTTTATCTATTAAATTATTGCCATCTTTATCTTTTAAAACACCATAATCGCTAATTCCTGCAATTTCTATTGTTTTAAGAGTGTCTTTATTTTTTTCTATAAAATATTTAACTTTTTCGACTATTTTATCAACATTAATATACATTTTTTCTAAATCATTTCTATCATAAGAAATTACATTACCTTTTTCATCTAAATAATCATTATGTTTTTTAAATGTATGTATATAACCGTTATCAATCTGTATTTTAATATTTTTGACTTTTGCATCTTCTAAAAGATTATTTTTAATTAAATCACAATTTTCTTTTGAAGAAAAAATAATTGCATTTTTATATCTTTCGAGATCTGTTTTTCTTCTTTCCTTCGACTTTTCATCATCATTTTCAAATGAGATAAGTAAATCTTGTTGATTATGAACTTCAAATTTTTTGTCACCTTTATGATCGACGAAAATTTTATCTCCATCATCATTAAAAATCAAACCCCTAGTTTTTTTTCCATTATTAAAATAACCAGCATACTGACACTTTTTGTCTTTATAAAGTCTTCCTCGTCCGTTTGCTAAAATTGCAAATTCTTCATTACCTTTGTCATTCTTAAATGTTTTTATGTTAACTGTACCATAATACAAATTATCACAATCAATACAATAAATAATATTTCTGTGTCGAAATTCATTGCGAATTACAGGTGGTGTTTTCGTAAAATCAAATAATTCTTTTATCCCAACACGATGTATCTTTTGTCGTTCTTTATAATCTTCATCTTCTTCAGCATCTGCTATAAATCTATCACCATTTTCATCATATAAAGGAACTGATGTTGTTTCAACAACATAAAAACCACTGCTTGTAACGCTATTAAGTATAGATTCATCAAGCCAATCAAAGTATTCATCAACATTTTTTTCGTCTACCTTAATTTCTTCAAGTTCTTCTTCTAACTCCTCTCCGTCTTCTTCATTGTAGACATCATCTTTAACTTCACTATCTTGTGACATACATAACATTATATGTTTTTTTAAAAGAAAATCAAATTGATTTTATTTTTATTGGTTTACGACTATAACAATACCGCCGTGCTTTATACGAATTTTAACATCATTTTGAAAAATATTCATTTTTTCTTTTGAAAGATCTTTCAATAATTGACCATCTATACACCAAATAATCGTTGGACAACATACGGTATAAGACAAGATAGTCATATCTTTTTGTTCTGCGGTTAAATATTTAATTTTTTTATCTTTTAAATCTTTCATTAAAAATGATGA
>CAMKKS010000023.1 GCA_946413485.1 uncultured Rickettsiales bacterium
CGAATTAAATTGTATACGAGTTTTAACAAAATTGCTTAAAATAACGACATCAATGTTATTTTTAATAATGTTATTTATAAAATTTATAGTTATTTTACTTTTATCATCCATTGATATTTCTTTTGCAAAAAAAAGTATAATGTGTTTCTTTTTTGAACTTTTAACGTTTTTATTTTTCTTATTTAAGAAATAATCATAAATTTTTCTAAATTGAAAATATATTTTTTTACCAAACATTGTAAATTTTACTTGACTATTTAGTAGTTTTTCTAAAAAAGCAAGAAGAAAATAAATGATTGATATAAAACAAATTACTCAAGAAAAAGAAAGACAAAAAAAACACATCATTATTTATATTACTATGTTTATATTTTCTTTTTTCTCTATTGTAACTACTTGTCTAAAATTTCGTAATATATATATAAATAAAAATTTTAAAAAAACAGATTCATTAAAAGAACAAAAAGTTTCAATATTATCCAATAATACAACAATAACGTATTTTTTAAAAGACGGAAAACAACTAATAATTAATGGTAAAAATGGTAAAGTAAAAAATGACAATCTAACAACACTTTACGAATGTTTTATAATTACGCCACAATTAAGAAATAAAATATATCGTGGAAAAACAGATATTATCAACTTAGATAATAAAAATATTTTATCTATACCAAATAAAATGTACTTAATAAATAGAGATAATGGACAATATAATTATATTTCAGCTACAAATGTAAACATTGTTTTTGAAAAAGAAATTTTTTCAAAACAACAATTTTCAGTAAATGATGATGATATATTTTTGTCTGGTGATAATTTTTTATTTTTAATAAATGAAAATTATTTTAGAATAGATAAAAAACCACATTTAAAAATAACAAAAATAACAAATGAAAAAAAAGAAATATATGATATCAAATCATCAATAATGGAGTTATTTTTTGAAAAAAAATATGCAACTTTTAATAAAAATGTTGTGTTTGTAACCGATGATGTCATTATTAATTCTCAATTTGCAAAAACTTATTTCAATAACGAAAAAAGAATAACAGATATTTTTATGTCAGACAAAATAAATGCAATGCAAAAAGATAAAAAAGTAAAATCAGATTTTGGATATTTTGATATAAATAAAAATATATTAATTTTATAAAAAAATATATATTTTTTTTCAAATGACAATATATCAAAAGGAGAATTTTTTGTATATAATAATAATGACAAAACTTCGTTTTCTTTTAATGAAGAAACAATTTTTTATAAAAAAAAAGAACAAAATTATGTATATGATATACTTAAAAAAATAGCAGAAGAATTGAATGATACAGAAAAAAACTATATATTAAAAATAATTGAGAATAATAAAAAAAATAATTTATACAAAAAACGTTTAAATGATAGTGAAAATAACAATATAGATAGAACTAAACGGATAAGAACAAATATAATGTAGTCGATTATTATGCATTGCTTTAAAGGTTTTAATAATTATATGAATATAGCTATTCAAATAGCAAAAAAAATAGAAAAAAATACTGAAGTGCCAATTGGTTGCGTTATCGTTGATAACAAAACTGGTAAAATTTTGGCAAAAAATTCAAATAAAGTTAAAAAAACAAACAATCCAATACAACACGCCGAAATAGTTTGCATAAATAAAGCATTAAAAAAAATCAATAAAGATAGACTAGATGATTGCAGTATGTATGTTACACTTGAACCTTGTTTAATGTGCACTGGCGCGATATATTTATCAAAAATAAAAAAAATATATATAGGTTGCTTAAGCGACAAAACTGGAGCAATTATTAGCAATAAAAACTACAATTGTTGCAATCATAAACCTGAAATATTTTATCCAATAATGGAAGAAGAATGTAAAAAACTTATTTTAAATTTTTTTAAGAAAAAAAGAACAAAAATTGACAAAAATAAAATATAAACATATGCATATTTTGAATATGATATTTAAAAAAGTTAAAAAATCATTCACAATAATTGAACTATCTGTCGTGTTGACAATTATAGGAATATTGCTTTCAATCTCTATTGTTGGCTCTCGTGCAATAATAAGTAACTTTAAGAAAAAAAATAATCAACAAAAAATTATCTTAATTCAAAATGCATTACAAAATTATTTTAATATATATCAAAGACTTCCTAAACCAGCAGATTATGAAATACAAAGAAATAATAAAAATTTTGGCTCCGAGGTTAATGAATCAAAATTTTGGTCAGAAAAAACTGATTATTATGCAAGTAATTTTATTTTCGACAAAACAACAAATAAAAATAAAGAAGAAATTAATAAAATTAGTATAGATACAAAAATTTTTTATGGTATAATACCATTTAAAGAATTAAAACTAAATGAAGAAGATGCTGTTGATGAATATGGCAATTATATAGAATACTATGTCCCTGAAATTATGACAATAAAAAAAAATGATAATATAAGTGAGATACTAAGACCTTTAGAAAAAATTGTCAAAACAGGTTATTCAGAAAAAACAGCAAATAGCGGAACATATGATTTATATAAATGTCCATTTAAATATGGCGAAAATATGGCTTTTTGCGATAAAAACAATGACGTTGTACATGGTGTTAAATTTAAACAATTTAAAGTACCAGATAATTATAACCAGCTTACATACATTGAATCATCAGGACAACAATTCATAAATACAGACATTTCACCTTATAATGCAAAAATAAAAATGTCTTTTAATATTACACCTATAAAATTTTTTAACAATAATGATAAAGATTGTTTTTTTGGGACAATAGAAGATGGTTTTTCATTTGAATATTCAAATATAGATGGAAATATATTTGCATATTTTAATGCTGGTAGTTCAAATTATTTAGCAAAACATAAAACATTGTTCTTAAACAAAAACAATGAATATGATGTAATATATGACAATAATAAACTTATAGTAAAAGGCGCCCACGATGAAGAAAATAACTATTCAGATGTGTTACCAGGAGATAAAATATATTTTTTTTCAAATGGTAATGAAAATTGCAACTCAAATATAAGACTTCATTACTTAAAAATATATAAAAACAATATTTTAGTTAGAGACTATATACCATGTATAAATAAAAATAATAATGAAGTTGGCTTGTATGATAAAGTAGATAATATATTTTTTAAAAATAATGGTTTAGGTTCTTTTATAAGTGGTGAAATAAAACAAAATGATTATATAGAATATAATATAAATCCATATGGCCTAAAAGTAAAAGACGTCAGTACAAATCTTTATATAAACAATAATTTTGCTTATGTGATTTTATCACATGGTAAAAATGGTCGCACAACCTGCGCAATTAATAAACCGCATTCTCAAAGCTCTAAACCAACAATTATATCAATATTAAACGAATCAAATGCAACAAATGAAACAAAATATGAAGCACAAAACTGTATGCTAATAGGTAGAAACCTATCATTAGATATTATAGGAAGAAATGATTTTTTATCATCAACAAATAAAGAAATTACTTTTTACAAAGGTGAAGAAAATTCAGATTTTGATGACATTTGTGCTTATAAAACGTTAGATGAATTAATGAATAACAAATTATCAAAAACAATTTAATTTGATATTTATATTTTTTTTATCTAATTTTTGTTGTTTTAAAATGTATAAATACATTAACCTTGATTATTCCGGGAATATCAAAAGTATAGGTAAAAAAATAAATTATATTTTTAAGCATTTAGATTGTGGTGAAAGCACTTTATCCATTAAAGATGAAGTAAAAAATGACAATGTTTTTATATATCAAAGTTTTAACCCTGGTAGTTTCGACAATGATTTAATGAAACTTTCATTATGTTGTGATATTTTACAAAGAAATAATGTTAAAAGCATTATGTATATTGCACCATTTTTACCATATACAAGACAAGATAAAGTAGATAATACAAAACTTTCACTTGGTTGCAAAATACTCGCCGACATACTTAATAAATATAATATAAAAACAATAGCAACATATGATTTACATAGCGATTGTTTTATAACAAAACTTTTCGATAGTGATATGAAAAATATTGATTCAATCAAAAATGAACAATTTACAGTTTTTTCAAAAAATCAAAAAGCTTTAATTGTTTTTAGTGCAATCCCACTATTTCTTAAACACATTAAAAAAAAATATAATTTAAATAAAACAACCATTGTTTTACCTGATGCAGGTGCAAAAAAAAGATTTGAACATTTTTTCAAAAACAAAAATATAAATATAGTTTTTTTTAAAAAAACTCATCTTAATAATGGCAAAATAAAAATGTCCCTTGTCGGTGAAATAAAAAATAAAAATATTGCAATTATAGATGATATAATTGATACCGGTAAAACAATTATTTACGCAGTTGAAAAAATTTTTAAACCAGGAAGAAAAATAATCATCTGTGCGACTCATGGAATTTTTTCATCAAATAGTATAAAAAAAATAGATGATTTACCAATTGAAGAAATAATAACTACAGATAGTATAAAAAACATCAATTTAACAAAAAAATTTAAAATAATTAAATTACCGGTTGATATTTAATATTATGACATTTTTTCATAAAATAAAATCTTTGTTTCCAATAACTGATATTAAATCTATGATACCATATATAATATTGTTTGTGATAATAGATTTAACATCTAAATATATTGCTTTTAAAGCAAAATTCAATGAATATTACATTACATCATTTTTAAATATTTCAAAAGTAAAAAATTATGGTATAAGCTTCGGACTTCTAAGTGATTATCATGATACATCTATATATTTCATAGTAATTCTCAATATATTCATTATAATTTATTTACTAAGTTGTCTAAAAACAAAAGATAAATATAAAAATTCATTATTTTTAACATTTGCTATTTGTCTAATAATTAGTGGAGCAATTGGAAATCTTTTTGATAGATTTTATTATGGATATGTACGTGATTTTATAGATTTTCATCTTAACAATCATCATTGGCCTTGTTTTAATGCAGCTGATATTTATATTTGTATAGGCAGTGGAATGCTTTTATATACGGAATTTTTTTTAAAAAAATGCAAATAAAATTACTATCTGAAATAAATATTGAATTATTTGAATACAATAAAAATATTAATTATGATTGTTTTAGAAAAATCGTTACAGATGGACGCTTAGAATGTATTTATAAACAAGAAAAAACAATTTTTACATGCAATAAAAATGAATCACAATATACAAAAAACATAATTCTTTTATCAAAGGAAGATTTTACACAATTAATGATTCTTTTATATAGAGATTTTATAGTAAATTTTTGTCTAAATACAAGAAAAAAACATAGAAGTGTAAAATATTTTAATACTAAAAAATTTAAAAAATATTGCTATATTATGTTAATTTTAATGTTGTTAACATTAAATATTAGCTCAATTTATCTCAAATTTTTAATAATTTTTTATTACATAATATGCACAACATCGAAAAGTATATTGTTATTCTATTCAATACTTTCTAGAAAAGAAGAAAAATTAAATACAATTGATATATCTAAGAAGCAAAAACTTCCAAAATATACAATATTAGTTCCAATGTTTCGTGAAAATGAAACAACAATTTTACAACTGATAAATTCTATAAAATCATTAGAATATCCAAAAGACTTACTTGATGTAAAAATAGTTTTAGAAGATGACGATAAACAAACAAGAAAAATATTAAAAAACATCTCTCTACCAACTTATATAATACCAATATGGGTGCCATATTTTGAACCTAGAACAAAACCAAAAGCTTGCAATGTAGGTGCTTTATTTGCAACAGGTGATATACTTGTAATTTTTGACAGCGAAGATATACCAAATACAAAACAACTTATTTATGCAGTAAATGAATTTAATAAAAATAAAAATGTACAAATACTTCAAGGTAATTTAAATTTTTATAATTACAATGAAAATTTATTAACACATTGTTTTAATATTGAATATTCAATATGGTTTAATTTTATGTTAAAAATACTTAGTAAAATGAAAATTACAATTCCACTCGGTGGAACAAGTAATCATATCCGTTGTTCTTACTTAGGTAAACTATATTGGGATAGTTATAATGTGACAGAAGATCTTGAATTATCTGTTATTTGCGATGAAAATAATCAACAAATAAAACACTTAAATATTGAAACAAAAGAATGGTGTGTTATTAATTTTAATTCATTTATAAAACAAAGATCTCGTTGGATAAAAGGTTATTTATTGACATATTTTACACATTTTACTAATTACAATATAAAAAACGTAAAAAAACTAATTTTTTTTCATATAATTGTAGGTTTTTCAGGACTTTCATATCTATTAATACCAATCCTGACACTATGTTTATTCAAAACGCAAAATCAAATACTATTAAATGTATTCACTATTGTTAATTTAGTTTATTATTTCATTAACATATATATTATTTTGATATTAAAACAAGAACAAAATATATCAAATTTAAAAAAAATTATCATTATAACGATATATCCATTATACTTTATATTACATATATATTCAGCATGGAAAGCATTTTTTGAAATTTTTAATAAACCTTTTTATTGGTCGAAAACGGAACATTTAAATAAAAACTAACCTCTTTCTGGTATTAATTTATTTGTATTTAAATTATCTTTTACAATATTCATAACTTGTTTACCATTAACTTCTTTATCCTGATTATTAATATCAACAATTTTTACATCATCGTAATTTATATTCGTATTAGACAAGTTATCATTAATTATTTTTTCTTCTTTACTATTTTTGATAAAATATTCTTTTGGTTTTATATTAGATGGCAACTTTATATTTTCACCGATAATCTTTTTATTTTTAAACATCTTTCTTCCTTTTTTTGTGCAGAAAATAAGTCCTAATGTACATAAAATTATGAAAAACTTCACTATTGTATTTACATCAGTTGCTTTAATTTTCTTAGATCTTGCGATATTCTTCAATCTACTCATATCTTTACTGACAGCTACGCTAAGTGCTTTTTGTATCTTTTTCAAAGTTTGTATATCTAGATCATTTAATTCATCGTTTAGATTAGACATGGTTTTGCTATTTATTTGGAAATTAGAACCAACTACTTCTTCAAGATTTGGTATATATGTTTGCAAAATTTCTACTAAATCCTTCTTAAAACCATCATGCGCTCCTCTGACATTTTTGAAAAAGTGGAGTACAGATACAATCGTATTCATGATATCATTTTTAACATTTTTATGTGCTTCAAAATTCATTTTGTAATTATCGCTCAATTTTTCAAACATTTTTCCTAAAACATTATATACAGTAACAGGTAAAGAAGTATTATCAATATTCTTTTCATTATTATTTTTTTCAATTTGATAACTTAATAATATATTTTTTACATCTTCTTTAAAGCCATCTATGTCATCTTTATACTTTTTCAAAATTTCATCTCTTTTATCATAATCTTCAAAATCATCTTCTTCTTCGCTATAAAGACTTTTTATCATTGATACTAAACTACCGCCATCATTTTTAATGATTTCGCCAAACCTCTTTTTATAAGCATCAACAATATTATTAAATAATAAATTTTCAAGTTCTTCAGATTCGTCAAATAATTTATATTTTTTCTCCTTAGGATCATAATTAACTGTAAACTCATTAATTATTTTATTAATACTATCTGGTGAAAAAAGTAAGCTAATTGCATTATCAACATGACCATTTATAAAATCATTTATAACCTGTTCTTTTTGACGATTATCAAGTGCTTTTTCATTCTTTATATGTTCAACGAAAGAATTATATTTTTCAAAACCATTTTTAAATTCCTCGGTCATCGCTATTGTTGATTCTTTAGAAGAAAAACCTTCAAAAATAGATGATAATTTATAATCCTGAACAAGCCTTAATTCTTGCTTGTAAAATTTAATTCTATCAATTTTATTTTGTGCATCATTAATGTTATTAACAATTTTATTATGTTCATTATATAATGATTCTTTTAACTTATTTTCACTCCCTAAAGTATTTTCATTAACATTTTCTGCAAATTCATCGCCAACCTTATTATTTGCTGTTATTTCTTTTAATTTTTTCTCAGCTTCGTCAATATCATTTACATTTTTTAAAATATTATCTAATTTATCAAAATTATCTAAAGATAATTGTTTGCAAGCTGATAAAGCAATAACCTGCATTGATCTACCAATTTGACTTAATAAATTTTCTTTAGAGATAACATCATTACATTTAGATATTAAATCTAACTTTTGTGAATATTCTAATTCATCGCATTCTTCTATCCTTTTCTTTAAATCTTCCACACTTCTCAATATTGAAATTATCTTTTTTTCCAAAATACCTAAAAGAGTGTTATGGTCATCTAATATATTTTTGTTTTCAAGGTCACTTATATCTAAATTAAAATCCATAAATTTATTTAAATCATTAGTGAAATTTTTATAATTATTATCAAAATCTATATCACTTGATAAGTGTTTTTCAATATAACCTTCTTGTCGACTACCTTCAATATTTAAACTTTTATTTTCATAGGATTTTAAAATACCATTTTTAATATAGCTTAAAGAACGAAACATCAAATCGTTTTTATAATCTTCATGAAAGCCTTCCTTAATTGTTTCTGAACTTTCAATAAGATTAATATGCTTTTGATAAAAATCCGTATATTTTTTTTCAACAATTTGTGTAATCTCTTTTTTATCGAAAGGAATTTTTTTCTTTTCGGTAAAATTTCTAATTAAATAATCAATTGACAAGCAAAATGAATCTTCAAAAACATTTGAATCATTATATTGAATATCAACAAAAGAACCATTCTTTTTTAAATACTTATTTTGATAAATTCTAAGACCTTCAGAACTAACAATAATCAATAATGCATCCGGTGATAATGTTGATAATTTGCTGTTAACAAAATCTTCGCTCAATATATCCTCTTTTATAATAGCAATATCAAGCTCTTCATGATCATTTTTTAGAATCTTTTTTTTACCGACTATTATACCTTTATTATAACTAATTTTATGTGCTTCTGAAAATTCTTGTTGTAAACCACCATCAACATCATACTCTTTTATATCATAACCATACATTTCAAGGCACCCAAGAGCTGTAAAGAAAACCTTATCGCTATGTGATAATTTTGTAACATCTTTTTTGCCGATATTATACATGGAACCATTGCCTTGTTTTAATGTAATAAACTCATTTTCTTGAATAGATGAAAGCTTTTTTTCTCTTTTTTCTTTATATTCTTTTTCTTTGTCTTCTGTTTCAAGATATTTTTTATCTTCATTTTTAGCAAATTCATCATTTATAGTATTACTATTATCTAATAAATTTTTCTCTTCTTCTTCTTTAACACTGAATATTTCTTCGTATTCACTATTTAAATCAATAACTATTTCTTGTAACGTTCTGTTATCGCCTTCACGGAAATACGCACACTTAGTGTAAATAGCTTCAAAAACTGATTCTTTCAAATCATTTAATACTCCGTTTTTAAATTCTTTTATTTGTTCATAATAATCCTCGTTGAAATCATCTGATTGTACTGGCTTTTCGATATAAGACCATTTATCAGCAATCATTTCATTGAACCAACCAATAACTTTATAAGCATTATTATATACTTCATTGCTATGCTCTGTATCTAAATTTCTTGTAATTATATTTAAAAATAATGATACTTTTTCAGAAACTTCAGCAACAATATCGAAATAATTTTTTTTGTGTCTAAAATCATTAATTATATTATCTGATTTTTGACTCATCATCTCAGGTATGATACAATCTTTAGTGTTAATACCTTCGTTAACAGTATAAGCTTTAATAATTGTACCGCGACGCCCATTTCTTCCTGTTCTTCCTAAAATTTGTCCATTAGTTTGGCTATCAAGAACGTTTGTAACAATTAATTTTGGTGACTTAGGGAAATTAAAACCTCTTGCTCTATCAGGTAATGAAAAAACAAAGCAATTTGAATTTTTTTCTAACTTTTGTTTTACACTATAATCATCAATCAATTGACTTTTTTTGTCCAAAATAACAATTTCTGGCTTTTTTATTATTAAATCTTTCTCTTCTCTAAGAAAAGTTAAAAAATTATTAACATTAGACTTTAATCTTTTTGAAAAACTCTCTAATTCATTACTATCATTCATGAACGTTAAGAAATAATCATTTTCTCTACCAGAATTCTCGTAAATTTTTAAAAAAACTTCTTTAACTTTTTCTAAACTAGAGCTTTCAATATCAACTTTTAAACCTTCATTATGATTTTTATCTTCTAAAAAATCTGTTACTAAGCCATAAAGTTCTTCTTTATCTAATCCCGTATTAGTTAATGCTGATAAGAAGAAAATAAAATCAAGATAACAATTGGTATATTCACCTTCTTTTGTTACTTTAGTTGTAGTAGTTTCTAGGTCTATATATTTTATATTTTTTACATTTTTAGGTTTAATATCATCAATAGTAAAGCCTGCTTGTTTCCAAATTTCATTTGCACCTCTTATTGTACCAGAAACACCAAAAACACTATTAACATAATCAAATATTCTAAAATTACTTGCTTCAGAAACCACTTGTGTTTGTTTTCTTATGTCATCGAAAAAATATCCATTATGTAAATTTAACTTTATTTTTAATGCAAGATCTATATCTGTTTTATATTTTGCACCTGTTTTATTTGGCTCACCATTACTAATAGGATAATATACACTAACACCTGTTTTTATATTGGTATCTATAACGTATTCTTTTCCTTCCTTCATTTTATTTGCTGTACAGCAAGCTTTGATAACTTTCGATAAAAGCTCTTTGCTATTTAACGATAATTGCTGAATGTTCTCAACATTAAAAAATTCTAAAACATCTTTCAAATAATCTCCGCTGTCTTTAAAATTTGAGTCGAATATATCTTTTAAATATTCACAAGGTTCATCCTCATCGGCTGCGCACGCATCATACGCTTTCTGTACTTTATTGGCAAGATCAAATGTAAACTGTTCAGAACTTGACGATATCGAAATTTTATTGCTCGTTTTTGCGTCTGCTATACTATCTAATTCATCTAACGCTACATGGCAATTTTTTTTTAAATATTTAGCAATTTCTATACCAAATTTACCACCATTTAATAAAAGTTTTTGATACCAAAAACTGAAATCTTTATAAGATGAGAAAAATACATTTTTTTTATTTTTTAAAACACTTAAAATCTCGTTTATAGGAATTTTTCTATTAGTTATTTTTTCAATTAATTCTTGTTTTTCGTTTAAATAAAAAATATGCCCTCTATATAAAGAATTTTGTTCGGCGGTATCAATCATTTCACTAACAAGAAGATTATTTGTCGTAATTGCAAAAGGTGTTTTTTTCTTTATACTAGCTAAATATAAATCGAACAATATCGTAAGAGTTTTACCAGAACCGGTTGGTAATAAACAAAACTTACGATTTTTTTTCTTTTCTTCACTTATATCATCAGTATCTTCTATTAACTTAATATTTCTCAAAATAACAGCTATAAGTTGTTCATGATGTAATACTTTATTTTGATCTTTTATGTGTTTTACGCAGAATGCGACAACAAAGTTCATTCTTTTTTCAAAATCAATATCTTTATCAGAATTTACATACTCCTCATAATCAGAAATAA
>CAMKKS010000024.1 GCA_946413485.1 uncultured Rickettsiales bacterium
TAATTGTTCTATTTTTTTTAAATCGCATGACATTCCTCCAGCAAGTTTATGACCACCACCATTTATTAAAAGTTTTTTTTTACAAGCTTTAATTATTATTTCTCCTATGTTTACATTTTCTATAGAGCGACATGAAAACTTAATTATTCCGTCTTGATTTTCTGAACCTATTAAAACTGGATAAAAATATTTATCTTTTAAACGCGATGCAATAAGACCTATAATACCTTCATGCCATTCTTTTGAAAATAAAATTATATATCCTAGATCTTCAATTTGTTTTAAAATTACATCTTTTTTTATAGTTATATTATATAATGTTTCTGATTCAATTTTTTTTCGTTCTTCATTTAAATGAAAGAGTTTTTTTGCAATAGTTTCTGCTTTTTGTGTATTTCTTTCTATCATTAGTTCGACACCAAGTGATGAATTATCTATACGACCACCTGCGTTTATTATTGGCCCTAACAAAAAACCAAATGAATATGATGTTATTTTTTCTTCAAAAGATGGTTTATTTTTATACATATTAGATATATTTAATAGTTTATGTAAATTAAATGTTTTATTTTTTTGTAATACATTTAATCCTGTTTTTATAAAAGCTCTATTAAGCGAAGTTAATTTCATTACGTCGCACACTGTTGAAAAAGCTACAAGTGGCATAAATTGCATAAGATCTATGTTTTTATTTTGTTTTTTTAATTCAGTATTTATTTCACCAATAACAAAAAAACTTACTCCACAGGCGCATAAATGTTTCATGTCATTTTTTATATCATTTTCATCTAATCTATTTGGGTTAACGCATGCTATACATTTAGGTAAAGTATCAGATGATTGATGATGGTCTATAATTATAACATCAATACCAAGTGAATTAGCTTTATCAAATTCTTCAAAAGAATTTACCCCACAATCTACACTTATTAATAGTTTTATATCATTTTTTGAAATTTTTTCAATTGCATTAACATTTGGCCCATAGCCTTCTGTCATTCTATTTGGAATATAATAACTAATATTAATACCAAGTTTTTCTAAAAATAAAATCCACATTGTAGTTGATGTTATTCCATCAACATCATAATCGCCAAAAATACATATTTTTTCATTGTTATTGATAGCTTTAATTATTCTTCCTACAGCTTTTTCAACGTCTTTCATTTTGCTCATTGTAGGTAAGATATTTTTTAATTTTGGATTTAAAAAATTTTCTTTTTCCTCTGGTGTTATATCTCTTGCAGCAAGTAATTCAGCAATAATTTC
This sequence comes from uncultured Rickettsiales bacterium, assembly GCA_946413485.1. Lineage (GTDB taxonomy): Bacteria > Pseudomonadota > Alphaproteobacteria > Rickettsiales > Deianiraeaceae > UBA4311. The sequence continues at coordinate 1,270 of CAMKKS010000024.1, forward strand.
ATTTTCTTTTGAAGAAATATTTTTTAAATATATTTTTTTATTAATTTCACGTTTAACGATATTAAAACCTTTTACTGATTTTATAATAACTTGATCATCGTTATTTTTTTTTCGCATATAATGTTTAGATTTTTTTTAATATATTTTAATTTTTTCCTGTAGATCCTAAACGTCCCGTTCCTCTTTCTGTTTCATCTAATTCTTCGGTAACACAAATATTACATTTTACTATTGGGCATACAATCATCTGTGCTATTCTTTCGCCTTTTGTTATTTTAAATGATTCATTTGAAAGATTACAAAGTATTGCACCTATTTCGCCTCTGTAATCACTATCTATTGTACCTGGCGTGTTTACAATCGTGATACCATGCTTAAAAGCAAAACCAGATCTTGGTCTAACTTGAATTTCATATCCTTCTGGTACGCCACCAATTGCAAAACCAATTTGAACACAAACTCTTTCCATTGGTTCCAATGTGTAACTATCTATATCTTTACCCAATACAAGTGTTTCTTTTGTTTTTGGTATATAAACATCAACGGCTCTTAAATCAAAACCACTGCTTCCAGGTGTTTGATATTTTAATAAAGCACCATTTTCATAAATGTCTTTTGCATTTTGTGAACAAAATTTTATTTTTAAGTTAAAATTAACCATAGCTCAAATATGTAAAGTAAAGTTTTAAAAAGCAAGTTTTATTTAATAAACTTGAAAAATAATATTTTTATATTTTTCATTGTTTAAGACGTTATGAATGGAATTGTTTCCGCAAAGGAGTTTATAAGAAAATGGTTCTATGATATTGATAAATTTACATTATTTTTTGCTTCATCTTTAATGTTCTTAGGTTTAGTTATGTCTTTAACGGTTAGTCCGGCTATGTCCTATAGGATAAGTATTAACATGAATAATTATCATTTTGCAATTCATCAGATTATTTTTTGTTTATTTGGTTTTACAATAATGTTATTTTTATCAATGCTTTCAAGAAGATCTATATTAAATTTTTCATATATTGGTTATATATTTTGTTTTTTTTTGTTACTTCTTGTTTTAGTGATTGGTAAATCTATTAAAGGTTCACATAGATGGATTAATCTTGGTTTTTTTGCTGTTCAGCCATCTGAAATAATGAAACCATTTTTTATTATTATTAATGCTCGTTTTTTATCGATTTCTAAGTATAATAAATTTTTTCCCGTTATTCCTATAATAAGTTTTGGTTTGTTAATGCTTCTTTTTATTTTACAACCTGATTTTGGATCAGCTGTAATTTATAGCATAATTTGGTTCATTCAAATATTTTTAAGTGATGTAAAATTAAAACTTTTATTTTATGTTTTTGCACCAATTGCAGTTGCTGTTTTTGTGATAGGTTTTTTATTTTTTTCTCATGTTCATTATAGAATAATAAATTTTTTTACTTTAAGAGGGGGTAATGAACAATATCAGACAAAAAAAGCAATAGAAAGCATACATAATGGTGGTTTTTTTGGAAAGGGACTTGGTGAAGGTGAAGTTAAATATCAATTACCAGATGCACATACAGATTATGTTTTTTCTGTTATATGTGAAGAATTTGGTATATTTTTTTCAATATGCTTGATATTATATTTTTTATTTTTTATGTATCGTCATCTTGTTTCAAATATAACAAGTAAAAAATATGAAATTCGTGTGATTTATGGTATTGTTATGTTGTTTATAATTCAATCATGTATTCATATGTCGGTAAATACAAACCTTTTTCCAAGTAAAGGTATGACATTGCCATTTATTAGTTATGGTGGTTCATCTATGTTATCAAATTCAATAATGTTTGGTTTTTTACTTGCTTTTACGAGAAAGGGTTATAGTTACAAAACACCTTATAAAATTTTTGAAGATGTATTTTCTAAAAAGTAATAAAAATTCTAAAAAAATGACTATTGCTATAGCGGCTGGTGGAACAGGAGGGCATATATTTCCGGCTTTAACTATTGCTAAAATATTAATACAAAATGGTTTTTATGTTTTGTTTTATACAGATAAAAACTTTTTTAAATATTTTGAAGAAAAGGAAAATACTATTCTTAGAAGCGGAATGATTGAAGTTATACAATTAAAAGCACGAAATGCACCAAGAATATTGCAAGTATTTATGATTTTAAAAGATTTTTTTTCTTGTAGAAAAATTTTAACAAAAAGAGTTTCATTGTGTGTTGGTTTTGGAGGATTGGTAAGCTTTGCACCAATGTTATTTGGTATATTAACTTTTAAAAAAATCATCATACATGAGCAAAATGCTGTTATCGGTTTAGCAAACAGATTAATTTTACCTTTTGCGACAAAATGTTTATTATCTTTTAAAGATACATTAAAGATAAAAAAATCTTTTTTAAAGAAATGTGTTTTTGTTGGAAATCCAATTAGAGATGAGATAAAAAAATTGGTGTTTAATTATGATAATCCATCTGTTAATTACATGGCTTTTTATAAAATAGATAAGGACATAGATATTACAATTACGATTATAGGAGGTAGTCAAGCTTGTGAGTTTTTTGATAATATGATACAAGATGCAATTTCATTATTACCGCAAGATATATTAAGTAGATTGAATGTTATACATCAATGTAAAGCAATAAATATTGAAAAATTAGATAGTTTTTATTCAAGAAAAAGTATAACACATACTGTTTCGTCGTTTTTTCGTGATATTGGTGAAATATTGCGTGCTTCTCATTTAGTTATTTCACGTGCTGGTTCTACTACTATTGCTGAAATTTCATCTCTTGGTGTGCCGACAATTTTAATTCCTTTACCATCGGCTGCTGATAATCATCAATTTTATAATGCAAAATTTTTACGTGATAACAATGCTGCTATTTTATTAGAACAGAATAGTTTAACAAAAGAGATATTAAGCCAGTTGCTTTTAGATTTATTTAAAAATGATCAAAAACTTTTTGAACTAAGTAAAAGTTGTAGAAATTTAGCAAATATTAATGCAGATATTGCAATTTTTAATGAAATAAAAAAAACACTTGGCATGGAAGAAGAAAAATATAATGATAATTCTGATTTAAATATTAAAAATGCCAGATATATAAACGATAACGTTGGTCTTGGATAGATTAACCAAACATGTTATAACTTTGTAATCCATCATGATAGTTTTTATTTAAAGTTGTTGGTGTTTTTTGAATTTTTGTAAGCAACATATCGACAGCTAAAGGTTCTCTTTTACATAAAACCATACCAAAAATATGCGTTATTATTGAAACAAGAAATACCTTAAAATTTGATGTCATTATAAAAATTAAAATTGATATCAATATTTCTGATGCAAAGTATGCAAATGTAACACCACCTATTAACACAGGTCTTGTTAAACCAAGAAACAGAGCATCAGTTTTTAATGTTCCTAAACCATTAGTATCGGACATAAATTTATTATTATCTTTATTATAGTAAAATTATATTAAAATGAAAAAAAAACTTGAATTTATCAAATAATTTTTTTTTATTTTTTTTGCATTGGGGCGTAGCCAAGTGGTAAGGCAGTGGTTTCTGGTACCACCACCGTAGGTTCGAATCCTACCGCCCCAGCAAATTTTTTTTTGTATGCCTCTTGAAATGAAAAAGAAAAAAACTATATGGAATGATGTATAACAATATGGCTAACGAAAATGATAATTCTAACTTTAAAAAAAATGTTAATGAAAACAAACCAATAACAAAACCTTCTGACACAAAGGGAAAAGAAAATGTACAAAAGAATTCGGATACTATTCCAGAAGTAAACTCATGGTGGAAAGAACGAATAAATCGGAAGGAACAAATAAATAGCGAAACATTTGTACCAACATCAGCTTCATTATCTGGTAAAGAAAAAAATAGTGATAATAAAAAATAATTAATATTATTGCAACTAATGGCATTAGTATTGTGGCTTTTACGGCGCGATCAAAATTAGTAGATAATTTATCATTTAGCTGTTTTTCTTTTTCTATTGCAGGTCTTGTATAATATTCGATAATAGTTGTTAAATCACCATTTTGTTTTTTTGTATAAAATTGTTTTTGATCGCGTTTTTCTTGTACCGGAAAAAATGGGCATATTGTTGTTTTTGTTAAAAAAAGCTTAAAGCACACAATTAATGAGAGTAAATAATATAATATTGCTAATACTAAAAAATAACTTAAGTTATTTTTGAAATAAAGAGTTACACAAAAACCTATTGAACCACATAAAAAAGTCAACAATAAACCAACTTTATTTCTGATATTTTCATTTTTTTTTAGAAAGCCAAGAAAAATTTTCAATTGCTTGTTGATAATATATTTCAACAACTTCTTGATCGGCATTTTTGATTTCTTCTTCTGTTAACTGATTTTCTGTTTTGTTGTCTGACATATTACAACACTTCTTGATAAATTTTTTCACTTAAAAATGGTAAAATTGGTGCCATTGTAGTTGCGAATGTTTTTAAGACAAAGTTTAAAACTTCATACGCTTGTTGCTTATCTTCGTCGAGTTCTTTTTTCCAAAAACGTTCTTTATTTCTACGAATATACCAGTTATTTAGTACGTCGATAAATAATTCAACTTCATGACAAGCAGTTATTGTATTATATGAATCCATCGCTTTTTCTACATTTTCTACAAATAATTTTAATTTTGATAAAATATATTTATCCATTACATTTTTACTTTCAATTTTTCCAGTAATCTTAATTTTATCAAGTTCGGCATATTGTTTATAAAATAAAAATGCATTCCAAATTGGATTTAATGTATTTTTGATTACATCGGCTATCATTTTTCCGTCTTTATCTATTCTCATATCACCACCTTGTACGACAGGGCTTGAAGCCATTAACCATCTCATTGCATCTGATCCATAAACATCTATCATTTCAAGAGGATCAGGATAATTACGAAGACGTTTTGAGAGTTTTTGTCCATTTATATCTAACATTACTCCATGACAAATAACATTTTTGAATGGAATTTTACGAAATAGTGCACTTGAAAGCACAATCATTGTATAAAACCAACCACGAGTTTGTGCAACATACTCGGTGACAAAATCACAAGGAAAATGACTATCAAACCATTTTTCATTTTCTTCTTTTGTTCTTATTAAATTTCCATTTCCATCACGATATTCAAATGGATAATGAACTTGCGCATAAGGCATAGAACCACTTTCAAACCAACAATCAAGAACATCTTCGACGCGCTTTAAGTCACCACTATCAGTGTGTTTTACAAGTTCATCAACATATGGACGATGAAGATCTGTGATTTTAAAACTATTATCAGGATCATTTTTATCTTGTATATATTGTCCGCTATTTTTACCTGCTTTATAATCGGCAATATAATCATCTTTAAAAAAGTCTTCTAATTCTTTAATACTTCCAAAAATTTTTGCTGTTTCGTTATTTTTATCTATTCTCCACACAGGGACTGGTGCGCCCCAAAAACGATTTCTTGTTATTGACCAATCTCGAGCATTTTTAAGCCATTTACCAAATTGTCCATCTCTAATATGTTCTGGTATCCAGTTTATTTGTTCATTTAATTCACACATTCTATCTTTAACGCTTTCTTTTTCACCGGCTTCATTTTCCAAAACTTTATCTATAACATTAACATACCAACTACTAACCGCTTTGTATATAAGTGGTGTATCAGTGCGCCAACAATGTGGATAGTTGTGTAAATATTGTTCTGTTTTAACCCATAAATATTTACTTTTTAGATATTTAATAATATCATCATTTGTTTCAAAAACTTGTCTGCCGTTAAGATGCAATACTTCATCTTTATCACCAAGTTTATATTTAATATCATCATCATTTTTATCAATATTAAAACAACCGCCATCATCAACTGGACAAACAACACCAATATTATTTTTTTTACATAAGAAAAAGTCATCTTCGCCAAAACCAGGAGCAATATGTACTATTCCGGTTCCTTCATCAGTTGTAACAAATTCTCCATTTAAAACTTTATGTGAATTTAAAACTTTTTTACCATTTTTTTCTGTAAAATAATCAAAAATAGGTTCATATTCTAAATCAACAAGCTCATTGCCTTTAAAAATTACTTCCTTATAAAAAGGAGGATCAACTACTGGTTTTCTGCTAGAATCGTTTGTAAGTTTTAATTTTTTTAAAAAATCCATGTATTTGATTAAAAATATAAAAAATAATATTCAAGCTTGAATTATCTTGCAAAATAAAATGTTATTTATATGTGTTTTATATGCGTTTATCAAAATATTATCTACCAACTTTAAAAGATGTATCAAAAGATGTTGTTTTGGCGAGTCATAAATTAATGCTTAGAGCTGGTATGATTAAGCAATGTAGTAGCGGACTCTATACTATTTTACCAATTGGTTTTAAAGTAATGAGAAAAATTGAAAACATAGTTCAAGAAGAGCTTGATAAAATTGGCGCTATGCGTGTTTCTATGCCTATTATTACAGATGAAAAAATATGGACTGAAAGCGGTAGAATAGATAGTTATGGTGAAGAAATGTTAAGATTTTCTGATCGATCTGGCCATAGATTGGTATATTCTCCTACAAATGAAGAAGCAATTGTAGATGTTTTTCGTGGTCAAGTTTCTTCATATAAGCAATTACCAATATCTTTATATCAAATAAATTGGAAATTTAGAGATGAAATTAGGCCTCGTTTTGGATTAATGAGAGCTCGTGAATTTTTAATGATGGATAACTATTCTTTTGCTAATAATATAGCTGAAGCAGAAGAAATTTATAACAAAAATTGTGAAGCTTACTTAAAAGCTTTTAGACGCATGGGTTTAAAAGTTTTACCAATGCAAGCGGACAATGGTGCAATAGGTGGAACTTTTAGTTGTGAATTTCATGTTTTAGCTGATAGCGGCGAAAGTGCAGTTTTTTATGATGAAAATAGTTATAAAAAATATTGCGAATTGTATGATAAACAAGATCTTTCATTAAAAGAAATACAATCAATAGCAAACGGAAAAACATGGGCTTTTACAGAAGAGAAATATGATAAATTAGAATGTGAAAAACGTGGTTACAATATGAAACAAAAACGTGGAATTGAAGTTGGGCACGTATTTATTTTTGGTGATAAATATACAAAATCAATGAATGTTATGGTAACTGGCGCTGATGGAAAATCTTTTTATCCACAAATGGGTTCATATGGTATTGGTATTACGCGTGTTATGGCGGCAGCAATAGAAGCTAACCATGATGACAAAGGGATAATTTGGACAAAATCTTTATCACCATTTGATGTTATTTTAATAAATTTAGATCCAAATGATAAAGACATTACGGCGTTGTGTGATAAGAAATATGAAGAACTTTTATCAAAAGGTATTGATGTTTTATATGATGATACATTTAAAACAATTGGTGAAAAATTTGCTATTGCTGATTTAATTGGTATCACAAAACAAATTGTAATTGGTAAAAAAAGCTTTCCCAATTTTGAAGAAAAAAATAGGGTGTAAATGATAAATATAATTAAATATAATTTTAATCTTATTCTACTATAATATTAAATTTTCTTTTTTTTCCTATACTAAGTATACCATTTGTATCAAAAGTAAAATCTTTATTTATTGTATTATCATTAAATTTAACTCCATTTCCTTCGATTAATCTTCTCGATTCACCATTTGATTTACAAATGTTATTTAAAACTAAAAATTCAATTATATTTTGTTTTTTTTTCGCTATGACTTCCGTCATATCTTCACGATTACTAGCTTTTATTGCTTCATCTTGTCCCCTGCAAATTTTTGTTGCTTCAAAAGCTAAAATTTCTTTTATTTGATTTAAATTTTCACCAGATAAATTTGAATATTCTTTAATTTTATCCAATGGTATATCAGTAAAAATTTTCATAAATTTAATAACATCTTCATCAGTACAATCACGAAAGTATTGAAAATAATCATAGTTTGATATTTTATCTTTTCTTAACCAAACAGCACCACCGGATGTCTTTCCCATTTTACTTCCATCACTTTTTGTTAAAAGATTTAATGTAATACCAAAAACATTAACATCTTCTTCATTTTTGAATTTTTTATTTAAGACAGATTTTTTTCTTATTAACTCACAACCTTGTATTATATTTCCCCATTGATCGCTACCACCAATTTGTATATTACAACCAAAATTATTATTCAGATAATAAAAATCATACGCTTGAATTAGCATGTAATTAAATTCAAAAAATGTATATGGAATATTGTTATTCAATCTTCTTTTTACAATTTCTAGATTTATCATTTTATTTATTGTAAAATGAACACCAATTTCTCTTAAAAATTGAATATAGTTTATATCCAATAACCAATTAGCATTGTCGATTATCATAAGATTATCAACAAATTCACCTTCTTTTTGATTCTCTAAATCTCGATTAAATATTTGACTTAAACATTTCTTTATTCCTTTTTTATTTTCTTCAATTTGTTCATCGTCAAGCATTTTTCTCATTTCATTTTTATCACTTGGATCACCTATTTTAGTTGTTCCGCCACCCAATATTATTATAACTCTATGTCCATGAGATAAGATTTTTCTTATACACATTAATGGCATTAAATGACCAACATGCAAACTATCGGCCGTTAAATCTGTACCAACATAAAAAGTTTGTTTTTTTTCTTCCAATAACTTATTTAACTTATCGAAGTTAGTGCAATCTTTTATAAAACCAAGTTCTAATAATTCTTCCAAAAAAGTCATTTTATTTTTTGCTAAAATTTATTGTTCTTTCATTAACATCTGATTCGTAACTAACATCACTAAGAGTAAAAGGAACATTACCTGTGTATATATACATTCTTATATTTCTATCATAAGTTGGAATGCTATAAAATATATCAATATCAACTAAACAAGGTAAAGGATTATTTCTGATGGAATTTAAAATTTTCCTTGCACCTTGTGCACTTACTAGATATGCTTGTGTACCAATAGATAAATTACCTATCATTTTATCTTGTATTGACAAATCTATCCAATTACCGTAACCATTTTTTTTATAGTTTTTATGTTTTATTTTAGCTGACAACGGTAATTTTTTGTTCTTTTTAACTATTAATGAAATAGCTTTTAAGCTAAGTTTTAGTAGATCAAAATCTTTTGGGACAGCATTTAGAACATTATTCATATCTTCATTAAAATTATCACTAATGTCAAAATCATCTTCAAATATTAAACCATATGTATTATCAGGTTGTTTTGCTATTTTTTCAATAGCCCTTATGTGTGAAAAAAAGCAACCAAATACATTAAAAACTTTATTGTCTTTGTATTGTATTTTTCCTATGATATAATTTTGTAAAGTATTTGAATAATAAACACATTCATTACTATTATTTTTGGAGCATATTTTCCAAATACCATCTCTAAATGTAGAAAAACCATCTCTTGTTTTTACGTCTTCAAAAGTAACTTTGTTACCATTTATCATATTTTCGGCAAAAAGATCTTTTTTACCATTACATATGTTTTTTAGTCTTATATCATCACCTATTTTATGTCCCAAGAAATATTCTCCTAACTTATTCCTTAAATTTTTTTCATATATTACTCTTCTTTTTGGATTAAAACTGAGTACATTTATGCTTTTTATATCTTCTATTTTTATTTGCTTTGTTTGCATTTTTTTATAGAAAACACCCGGAAATAGTTTATAAACAATTACAAATGACACTATGCAAAGTGTTAGTAATAACACTAATACTTTAAATATTTTTTTAACCATATATCCAGGATAGAAATTGTTTTTTTTATTTTCAAGCTATTTATTGACATTAAATTAATTACAATATAACTTGTTATTGTGTATGAGATTTTTTAATAGATTTAAATTTATTATTTTAATTTTTAATTTTATACTAGTTTTTTGTGGTTTTTTGTTTATTGGCAATTATTTTA
>CAMKKS010000025.1 GCA_946413485.1 uncultured Rickettsiales bacterium
GAGCATTATAAACAGGAATTTCATCTTGTTTATAAGATACATCATGTTCTTCATCTATAACTATTATAGATAGTTTTTTATATGGTAAAAGTAAACCCGAACGAGTTGAAATAACAATTCTTATTTTACCATTTATTATATTTTCATAATATATCTTTTTATTAGAAACAGATATTGATGAATGCCATATTATTGGTTCTATACCGCAAAAATTATAAACAACATCTACCAAATTATTAGTTAAAGCTATCTCGGGAACCATAATTAACACCTGTGATTCTTTATCTTCTGACAAAACTCTCTTGATGATATCTAAAAAAATATATGTTTTTCCGCTACCCATTATTCCATACAAAACATGAACATTAAAATTTTTTACACTACTAATTTTATTAGAAATATCGTTTTGCTCATCATTTAATTTTATGTTATTTTTAACATTATTCTTTTTTTTTATTTTAAGTTGTTTTAGTTCTTTTTTTTTATTTAACCAAGGAGTAAAAACAACGTTTTCAAGTAATCTTTCAACTTTAATTATATTATATAATGCCATTTTTTTGAGAAAATCTAGAAAATTTTTACTAATTAATTTTTTATATAAAATTTCATCAATATTTTTTAGCTTTTTAACATCAAAATTATCTCCGTGAATATTTATTGTATTATTTTTTATATCAACTTTTTCTACAGAAATAACTATCCCTATTGTTTTCTTTTTTCCAAAACTAACTCTAACGATAGAACCAGCAATATCAATTGCTTCCGCGTCAATTTTATAGTAAAAAGTTTTTTTTAACATTCCGAAAAGATAAATATTTGCTACAAAAATTTCATTTTTATTGATATTATTTTTAATGTATTCCATTTTAATATAGTTGTTTTTTATTTTTAAATGTAAAGTATACATTAATTATGACTTTAGTATTAATTTTCATAGAAATCTTATTATTTTTATTGTTATTCTATATTATGATTAATAAAAATAATCTGTTATGTATTGTTATATCTAATATTCTAAGTGCTGTTATTGTTTTTATATATTGCGTATTACAAGCACCAGATATAGCAATAACCGAGGCCGTAATTGGTGTTGCTACAAGCACCGTATTGTTTTCATTGACATTGCTATATATAAATAAACTACCTACAAAACCTAATCAAAATTTAAATTATAACATAGACATTAGAAATAGAATATTTATTTTTGTTCTTTGTTTTTTATTTTCTTTGGTATTAATTTACATAATTCAAAATTTTCCAAAACAATCAATTGATGATATAATGGAACAAAAAATAATTTCAAAAATTTACATTAAAAATGCAATAAAAGATTTTGGGTTTTCTAGTATAGTTACAGCTATAGTTGCTGGTTATCGAGCTTTTGATACAATGTTTGAAAATGTCGTGATATTTACTGCTTGCTACGGTTTTTACGTATTACTAACAATGGATAGTGATAAAAAATCAAAATAAACTATTTTTATGCAAAAAAAAACAAAAAATAACGTATATTACTTTGATTATCAATCTACAACGCCTATGGATAGTCGCGTGATTGAAGCAATGTATAAAACAATGAAAGAAACATATGGAAATCCTCATTCTACATCTCATGTCATTGGCTGGAAAGCTATTGAAAAAGTCGAACACGCTAGATATCAAATAGCAAAACTTATTAATGCTGAAGCAGATGAAATAATCTTTACAAGTGGTGCTACAGAAAGCAATAATTTTGCAATAAAAGGAGCAGCACATTTTTATAAAAACAAAGGAAAACATATCATAACTATGTCAACAGAACATAAGTGTGTATTAGAAAGCTGTTATTTTCTTCAAACTGAGGGATATAAAGTTACATATATCGATCCAGAAGAAGATGGACTTTTAGATTTAAAAAAACTTAAAAAAGCAATAAGAAAAGATACAATTTTAATCTCAATCATGGGCGTAAATAATGAAACCGGAGTTATACAAAATCTTAAAGAAATAGGAAAAATAGCACATAAACATAATATTTTGTTTCATACTGATTGTGCACAAGCATATGGAAAAATTCCACTTGATGTTAAAAGCATGAATATTGATTTAATGTCAATCTCAAGTCATAAAATATATGGTCCAAAAGGTATTGGTGCCTTATATATTAGAAAAAAACCAAAAGTTCACTTATCGCCAATAATACATGGCGGAAATCAAGAAAAAGGATTAAGAAGCGGAACGTTATCTCCAGTGCTTTGTGTTGGTTTTGGACTTGCAGCGGAAATCTGTCAAAAAGAAATGAAAAATGATTATAAACGTATTTCAAAACTTTCAAAATACTTTTTATCAAAAATTCTAAATCTTGAAGATGTTTATTTAAATGGTAGCATGGAGCATAAAATTCCATTTTGCAACAATATAAGTTTTTTACATATTGAAGGTGAAAGCATGCTAATAGAATTAAAAAACTTTTGTTTATCAACTGGTTCTGCTTGTAATTCATTTAATTTACAACCATCATATGTAATATCTAATATGAGAAAAAATGATTACTATGCACATACAGCAATACGTATTGGTTTTGGCCGTATGACAACTAAAAAAAGTGTTGATTTACTGATAATTGAACTTAAAAAAGCTGTAAAACGCTTACGTTCAATTTCACCGCTTTGGGAAATGAAAAAACAAGGAATCGATATAAATAGCGTAAAATGGAATGAAATTTAAATTAATTATCTTTCATATCTTCTATCTTTTTCAATTAATTTTTGATTATTTTTATAATATTTTTTGTAATTTCTATAAAAAAAGTTTTTCTTAAAAATCTTTTTGTATTTTTTTTCTCCATCTTCTTGTTTAAAATTATTTTTTTCAAATGTTTTTGTTTTTTTGTTATTAGCACTAAATCTATAAAACTTAATGTCTTTTTTAACTGACTTTTCACATATATACAATAAAATTCTTTTGTTTCTATAAATCGCAAGCACACCAAAGAAAATAAAGAAAATAGCTTCAACATAATCTGTGCTATTAAAGAAAGCAATATGAACAACTGTTTTAATCATACCTACCATCATTGATGATGTTGTAGCAACTGATGTATATCCAAAACTACGTGCCGATAATAAATAAGCAAAAATCATACTTATACCAGTTATAGGATCTAAAATAAAACCAGTAAATATTATACCTATAAAATTTCTACTACTATTATGAAAACCAGACCAAATTGGAAAATAATGCGCAACATATGATACAATAGCCGTTGCATCTGTTATAGATTTATTATTAAATAATATAGCTGAAAGTAAAACAAATAATGGACATTTTAAAAAATCAGCTACATCGAAAAATAGTTTAAATGAAAACTTAGGATAAAAACGACGAAAAAACTTGATAACTTTTATAGAATATTTACCAATTGAATTATGAGGTATTTTTGTTTTTACCGCATTTTTAATTTGAAATGAACATATTATGTATGTTAATAAAAAAAATGATGATAATAACAACATATTCAATTATAAATATTAACTATATATATGATATCATTTTATAGCAAGAATGCAAAAGATTTATAAATTATAAATAAAAACAATTTATTTTTATAAAAAGTTATCAATAAATATAAAAAATAGTATTTTTTTAGTACTCTTTTTTAATTCTTAATTTTCTTATTATATCTATACGTTGTAACAAAAACTCCATCGGTCTATCGCCTTTTATTCTGTTACAATTACTACATAAAAGTTGGTAATTTTCAAGATAATCACCACCACCAACGGCTTTTGGTATAACATGATCTATTTCAAGTAGTTTAATATCAATTTCACAATTACAACCATTGCATTTGTGTTGTTGTTTTGCATATAAAAACTTCTTTATTTCTGCTTTTGTTTTTGGCTCATTGATATCTTTTGTTTCAGCATCTGTTCTGTGCGGAAGTTTATTTTTATCTTTTTCACAATTCAAAATTATATAGTCTACGCCTTTTATTCTCTGTGCTAAGTCCTGGTCGCTTAATCTTAAATGTGGTCTATCACCTAAATCGGGTTTATTACCTTTTTTTTCTTCTATTAACCTACCATCTTGCTCTAATCTTTCCGTTAACAAATCAATGGCTTTATCTTCAATATCAATTCCAATCCAATGGCGCTTTAATCTTTGTGCCGCAACACAAGTAGTTGCGCAACCACAAAAAGGGTCAAGCACAATTCCACCTTCTGGACAAGATGCCTTTATTATTCTTTCAAGCAATGCAAGTGGTTTTTGTGTTGGGTAGCCGGTTCGTTCTTTTGATGTGTTTCTTACTGGAAAAATATCCCATACATCTTTTAGTGCAACACCTTTGTCAAGATAATATTTATTTCCCGCTTTAATATAAAATCTTCTACCATTTTTATCAGTTAAATTAAATCTGTTTTCATCTCTACTTTCAACCATTGGTAAATCAAAAAAATAATTATTATTGTTTTTTGTGTAAAAATAAATATCGTCGTGTTTCTTTGCATACCATTTTTTACTTATTCCACCTGTATTATAAGTCCATATTATATTGTTCCTAAAATTCTCTTTTCCAAACACACAATCCAGCATCAACTTTACAAAATGCCCTGCCGTTGGGTCGCAGTGATAATAAATTGAACCGGTTGGTTTTAGAATTCTATGAAGTTGTATAACTCTTAACGACATATAAGTGATATATGCCTTCATTGACATATCACTTACTCTACCAATGATTTCAATATAGTCTGCTAATTCTGGAAAATCATTTGCAATTATATCAAGTAGGTATTCATTAACATCGCTCCACTTCCAAGTATCTTTAAATTGTGAACCCTCTGCACGGCTTCCTATTGCTGCATTATAAAGTCTTTTTGAATTAAAAGGAGGATCCAAATAAATTAAATCAACACTCTCGCTATTTAAACCATTCAAAACATTTATGTTGTCGGCTATATAAAGTATATTCTTTTTAATGGAAGTATCGTGTGTGTGTGTGTAATGGAACTTTTAGTCATAAAATAAATATATAAACAAAACCTTTTATTTTGATTGATATTTTCTTGAATACCACATCGAAAATAAATTAACGCTAACAATTATAATTCCAGCAATAGCTTGTAAATATGTAAGTTTTTCATTTAATAAAAAGAAACTCATTAGTATTGCTATTGGTAAACGAGTAAAACGTATAGGTTGCAATAAAGCAATTTCAGCCATTTGATATGCAATATATACCGCACCACATTCCATTACATCAAAAAATGCAACAACAAAACCAGAAAAAACATTTTCTTTACTAAATTCAGGCATTGTAAAACCACTCATTGTAAAACTAATTATACCAAGCACAATTGCATTTGTCCATATAGCGTATAAAACAGGTCTACAATCATTAAACTTTTTTTGTAAAACAAGCGATAAAGGTATTATTAAACTATCAATAAATACATAGATATAACCATTATTAAAACCTTCAATTTTGATTTCTCCAAAAAGAGTGGAAAAAATTGCTAATAAACATATAAAAATACAAGCTGCATTTACTTTATTAAATTTATGTTCTTTCAAAATAAAACGTCCAAAAACAATAATCCAAAATGGAACCATTAATAAAATTATAGTTGCTGTATTTGCTGATATTCCTTTTAAACCATTATTGTAAAAAATCATATCTGATGCATAAAGCGCAGCTAATAAAATAACTATATGTAATTTATTATAAAAATACCTTAAATTTTTTAACACAAATGGAAAAAGAATAACACTTATGACTATACATTTTAATGTTATTAAATGATATAGATTTATGCCATTTGTTTGTTGGAAATATTTAATAAAAATACCTTGTGAAACATTGCCTATACTATTCAATAGATATATAAGGCATGCTAAAATAAAACTACTTTTGGCCATAAAATCTACAGAAAACATTATTTGTTTTTGTCATCACGACAACGAAACAAATCCTCTTCAAAACCTAACATATCGGCCGTACAAACATTATCAACAAAGGCCATAAATTTTAAAGCAATTTCATAACGACCACTCTTCTTTAACATTTCAATCAATTTATCACGTAATGCATGTAAATAAATAACATCATTTGCAGCATAATGTTTTTGCGCATCAGATAATTCATCAGCACCCCAATAACTACATTGTTGTTCTTTTTTTAATTCAACATGTAACAACTCACTAACTAAAGTTTTTAAGCTATGTCCATCTGTATAAGTTCTTGCAAAACGAGAAGCAATTTTTGTGCAAAAAATATTTTCAAAGTTTTGTATACCAAGATATTTACGCATAATTGCTACATCGAAACGCGCATAATGGAATATTTTTTGTCTATCTTTATCAAGTAAAAATTTCTTTAAATTAGGACAATTATAGCTATTTTGTGGAAAATGAACTAAACAAACCAAACCACTTTCATCACATAGTTGAACTACACATAATCTATCTCTTATATTGTATTTTAACCCCATTGCCTCAGTATCTATTGCTAAAGAACCATTTAAATCTAAATCATCCGGTAAATCATTAATAAAATATTTTATTTCAGAGCGCATATCAAAGCATTTCATACTTATATACAATTTGTAATTGTCAATTATATTCTTATTGTTTTGTGTTTTTCTTTTTTTTCTTCTTTTTGTTTTTCAAAGTAATATGTTTATATTTTTCCATCCATTTTTCATTAATATCAACTGGAAATTTAACATAATGACAATATATACCTTTTTTAAATTTACCCCTTTGTTTAGCTTTTAATCTTCTTGCTTTACGAATTTTTCTATTTTTAATATCCAATGATTTTATCAACTCTTTTAAAACATCAAAAACATCACCTATCTCCTCTGCTATCTCATCATTATTTTTTGCTAACAAAACTTCGTTTGCTTCTTCAACCAATTTTTCTCTCAATAATTGACTTTTTCTTTCTTTTGAAAGAACTTCAAACTTCATTTCACCGCCACTTGCAATAACCGTTTCTGGATTTTTATCACGTACAAGCTTTTCAAATTCAAGATATTTATATTTTATTTTACGCATTTTTTACAATCATGAACAACGTTTTAACCAAATCATTTA
This sequence comes from uncultured Rickettsiales bacterium, assembly GCA_946413485.1. GTDB lineage: Bacteria > Pseudomonadota > Alphaproteobacteria > Rickettsiales > Deianiraeaceae > UBA4311. The sequence goes on from CAMKKS010000025.1 coordinate 7,078, forward strand.
AACCAGAATGATTAACGGTTGAAATGCAAATTGGTTCTATTTTTGTTACTTTTTTAAATTTAGAAATTTTACTTTTCAACTCCTTTTTGTCTAGGAGATCAATTTTGTTAAAAACAACAATTTTATGTTTTTTTAAAATATTTTTATTATATTGTTGTATCTCATTTTTTACAGTTTTGTAATCTTTTATAACGTCTTCACTTGAAGCATCTAAAACAAATAAAAGTATTTTACATCTCTCTATATGTTTTAAAAATTTATCACCAAGCCCAACACCTTTATGAGCGTTTAAAATTAAACCTGGTATATCGCATATAACCATATTGCCTCGCCCTCTCTTAATTACGCCAAGTGTTGGTTTTATTGTTGTAAAAAAATAATCACCAACTTTTGATTTTGCATTTGTAAGTGTGGAAATTATACTTGATTTTCCTACATTTGGTAAACCAACTAAACCAATATCTGATAACATTTTTAATTTTAATTTAAACCACCCCGATTCACCAATTTCACCATTAGTTGCTTTACGTGGCGCTTGATTTACAGATGTTTTAAATGCCATGTTTCCAATACCTCCGATACCACCATGTACAATCGTATATCTTTTACCTTCTACGTCTAAATCAGCTAATAAAACATCTCCATCTTTATTTAAAATTTGAGTTCCAACTGGGACAAAAAGTTCTTTTTTATTACCATTTGCACCAGTCATATTCTTACTAGAGCCATTTTTGCCATTATCAGCAACATGATGAACATTGTAATGAAAAAAAAGCAAAGTGTTTAAATTTTCACGAGCAATAAGTATAATATCACCACCATTGCCGCCATTGCCACCATCTGGACCACCTTTTGGAATAAATTTTTCACGACGAAAAGAACAACAACCATTGCCGCCATTGCCGGCTTGCATATAAACATCTACCTCGTCAAAAAAACGTTTATCTGTCATGGAGTTATTATTTTTTTGTAAATGACGTTGCCAATTTACCAATAAGATCGTCTAAATTTATAGAAGATTTTGTATTAACAAAAGAAGAACCATTTGTTAAAACTTTTTCACTAATCCCGGGTTTAATCTCAAGAAATTTACCACCAAATAAACCATTGCTAGAAACAGCCAATATACTATCATCTGGAATTTTTAAATTATCTAATACATTAAGTTTTACTTCAGCTTGAAAAACATTTCTATCTAAATGTATTTTTTCAATAACTCCAACTCTTATACCAGCAATTTTTACATCATCACCAACATTTATTCCATCAATATTATTAAATTTTGCGTATAAAATATCCTTATATTTTTCTATCCTTGGTATTTGATTTAATTTTACAATGTGTGAAAAAAATAGTCCACAAATTAATAAAACTACAAAACCAACTATTGCTTCGAAAGGCTTTTTATTATCAAAAGACATATAGTTATTAATGGTTTTATTTTTTTATAAAAATCAAGAAAAATTTTTTCCGTCTTTATAGAATCTTTTATAAAAATAAATGAATAAACATAATATTTCTTGCAAATAATAATTAAATATATATGCACGCACTATGTCGTCATCGGATAGAGATAGTTTTAATGGTTCAAAACAAAAAAATACTTTTCAGGCTAAAGATCAATTCAAAAAAATTGGTTTTTCGTCTTTAAATGGGCAATCTTTTGCTAAAAAAAGTTTTTCACAAAATAATAATGTAAAAAATGACAATTTACAACAAAAATTTCAATTTAAAAAACCAATTTTAGGTTTTCAATCAAATACGGATGCATCAAAAAATAATGGTTTTAAAAAGAATTTTAATTTAAACAACAACTATAAGTTTTACAACAATAACAATAATAACTATAGCAGTTATAACAATAATAGCAACAATACACAAGCAAAAAAAAACGTTTATAATAACAACTTTTTTAAAAAAAGCACAAACATAAAACTAAAACTTAACAACAACTTTAAAAAAGATGATAAACAAACTTTTAAAAAAACAACAAATACAGGTAAAGATGTAGATAAATATAGCATTAACGGAATGTTAAAAACAATATCAAACAACATAGAGTTAGATACTGAAATAGATGATATTCTTGGTAATGTAATATCTGTAAAATTATCAGGTATTAATAGTGCTAATTCATTGCAAAAAGAAAGAAAAATAAGAAAATCAAGTGGCAAAAATACAAATAAAGTTAATCTAAACATTCCTGTTGTTCGAGAAGTAAATATCTATAATAATGAAATAAAACTTGCAAATTTAGCTGATCAAATGTCAATTTCTCTAAAATCATTAATTGATATTATTGAAAGAGAAAAAATAATGGAAATTGACTCGAATGACTATAAAAACATAGGTAAAATTACAATCGATAGTGATACAGCAGAATTAATAGTTGATTGTTGTGGACATAAATTAAAAAAAATTTCAGATAGCGATACGGAGAATGAGTTCATTTCTGAAATAAGAAAAAATAGATCAAATATTAAACCAAGGCCACCAATAGTAACAATAATGGGACATGTCGATCATGGTAAAACAACATTACTTGATACAATTCGTAAGACATCAGTGACTAGTAGTGAAGCCGGCGGAATAACACAACATATAGGTGCTTATAGAAGCAAAATTAATAATAAATGGATTACTTTTTTAGACACACCAGGACATGCTGCTTTTGCGCAAATGAGAGCAAGAGGTGCAAAAGTCACAGATATTGTAGTTATAGTAGTAGCTGCTGATGATGGAATTATGCCGCAAACGGAAGAAGCTATAAGTCATGCAAAAGCCTCGAAAGTTCCTATAATTGTTGCAATAAACAAAATAGATAAACCTGAAGCAAATATAGAAAAAACAAAACAAATGTTAATGCAATATGAATTAGTTCCTGAAGAGTTTGGCGGTGATGTAATTGTAGTTCCTATATCAGCAAAAGAAAATAAAAATATCGATAAACTATTAGATGCAATATTATTGCAAGCAGAAATGTTAGATCTAAAAGCTTCATATGACGGCACGCCGGAAGGTTTTGTCATTGAATCAAAAATGGATAAACAACGAGGTGCACTAGCAACTGTTATAGTAAAAGAAGGAACTTTAACACAAGGTGATTTTGTAATTGTAGGTGAACAATATGGTAAAATAAAAGGTATGTTTGATGAAAATGGAAAAATGCTAAAAACAGCTGAACCATCTGTTCCAGTTGAAATATTAGGTCTAAATACCGTTCCAGAAGCAGGAGATATATTTTACGCCGTAAAAGATGAAAAAAAAGTAAAAGAAATACTAATTAAACGTCAAGAAGAAGCTAAAATTAATGCACAAAATGCAAAAATTAATTCATCGGCCGCAGAATTGCTAGATAAATTAAAAAATAATAAAGAAAACAAAAAAATTTCATTCATTATAAAAGCTGATACAAAGGGAAGTCTAGAAGCTATTGTAAATACAATAGAAAAAATTAACGATAAAGAATTAAAACCTAAAATAATACATAGCGGTGTTGGTGCCGTGAACGAAAGCGATGTCCTTCTTGCTGAAACATGTAATAGTTATATAATGGCTTTTAATACTCAAAAAGCAGAAAAAAAAGTCCTAGAAGAAGCTGAAAAAAAAGATATAAAAATTAATA
>CAMKKS010000026.1 GCA_946413485.1 uncultured Rickettsiales bacterium
TCAAATGTTACGGACCGTTTAAAGGTTCGTCAAATCAAAAAATCATAAAGCTCAAAAACGGTGAAATTGAGCAGATTATCGGTTAAATATCAATTTTTAAGGTACTTTTAAAAGTACCTTTTTATTTTCTCTTAAAAAATTTTTTCAATTCTCTATATAATAATATTATAAAAATATTTAATAAAAAGACTTTAATATCAAATTTTTAACGATTTTCAAGTCAAATCTCAAAACTAGAACTTTTACTAGAAAAACTAGAACTCTCGAATTCAGTTCTAGAACTTGAATTTAACTAGAACTTCAATCTCAAAACTAGAACTATTTTAAAGGTTTTTATTTAAAATATTTTAAAGATATCTTTATATAAGGAAATTGAAAAAATAAAATTACAACGTAATAGACTTTTCTGAAAAGCTCATTACGTTGTTTTTATAACGTAATAGACTTTTGAGCGAAGCTCATAACGTATTTTTAAATATTTAAAAAATTTTAAAAATCTCAAAAATAGCTAAAAATATACAATATACAGTATCTGAATACAGATAAACAATACTGTATATAGTATCTTTTGAGAATTTTAAAGATTTTTAAGCAATTATATAGGATTTTTTAACAAAAATATTAAAAATAACTGTTTACAAATCTTTAAAATACGTTATAATATAATCATAGTCAAGAATGATTTAAACAAAAGGAAATGTAAAATGGAAAAATATCTTTTAGAAACAGTTTATGATTCAAGAAAATCTTTCTACAGAAAAGCAACAGTTTATATCTTCGCGAATGGAACGAGAGTTTTAGAGTCCTACAATTCTATTGTTGCGCTTGTTAAAGGTAACGAGCTTCAAGTTTTCGGAAATTGGGATGTTTCACCTACAACTTTAAGACACGTAAAGGAATTTGCTAAACAACAGCATTTTTACGTTGAGTCAAAGAAGGATCTTCAAAAATTCGAAGTTCCTGAGTATGGTGACGGATATTATAATATTTTTGATTATGAGAGAATTCTTGGTTTAAATTAAAATATTTTAAGATTTTTTAAAGTCTTGAGAATTCTCAAAGTCTTAAGAGAATTCTCATTTTTGAGGTTAATATGCAGAATTTTAAAAGTTACTTAGAAGAAAGCGACGAAATTAATAAACTTCTTAAAGCTTATAAAGATAATGGGCGTAGAGAAAAATACTACCTAGAAAAGGTTGACACAAAATTTAGTTCTAATACTCTTACCGTTGAAATTGTCAAAACTTCTAAAGGTTATGGAGACACTGACAGTTCAGAAGAGACTTATGAATTCAGTTACACTTCTGAAAAAGGCGGTGGATATGTTTCGTCCAAAAAAGTATTTTTAGACGAAGATGTTTTAGAATTTTTAGGTCTTAGGAAATTTCAGCCTAGATATTTTGGTGATAGAGCTGTATGTTTTGATAAATATGCCGATTATGGTATTGCCGACCCAGTTTTTAAGAAAATGATCATTAAAGTGAAAACCTATTTTGATTAAAAAGAGCTCTTAAAATGTATTTAGAGATTTTATCTGAAGATGGAATATTGCATCTAAAAAAGATAGATTTAACGATATCTTTAGCAGATGCTTTATCTCGTGGAAATTGTCGTATTTTTGAAGAAGATGACGATTATATCATTAAATTGCCTGAATGGTCATTTTTTGATTTTTTAAATCATTGTCCTTTTTCTTTTGAAAATATTGAAATAAATATTATTACTAAACTTGGAATTCAAAGATGGGATTTCGAATACGAAAATTTAACTTTTAAATTTTTATTTAAATATTTTGAATGCCCTATTTTAGCTTTTAAAGTTGAGAATGATACTTTGAAAGTTATAATTTCAGAGGTTAGAGGGTCTGTTCCTTTAGGAAAAGATATTTATTCTGAAATTTTAGAATTCTACGAAACTTTTGGTTTTCCATATTTTTGAGGTATTTTAAATGAATGTTTTGGATTTTGTTAAAGAAAATTCTTTAGATATTAATAATATAACTGTTATTAACAACAAAAGTCAAATTATTTCAGAAGAAAATTATTCAAACGCTAAAGTTTTAAAATATTTTTCTTTTGAAAATTCTCAAGATGTGATTGTTGTTAAGGGCTAAAATGAAAAATTATTTAGATTTATTAAATGAAATTCTTGAAAACGGTTCTGTTCGTGATGATAGGACCGGTGTAGGAACTATTTCACTTTTTGGAAAACAATTAAGATTCAAAATTTCAGATGGTTTTCCTATTGTCACAACAAGAAAAATGTTTTTTAAAAACAATGTTTCTGAACTTTTGTGGATGCTGGAAGGATCTTCGAATGTTTTCAGACTTGCTGAGATTAAGAATGATAACAAACCTTATTCTGAACTTTCTGAAAAAGAACGAAGAACCATTTGGGATTTGAATTACGAAAATCAAGCGAAAGATTTAGGATATAAAGATGGGGATTTGGGTCCGATTTATGGTTTTCAGTGGCGAAACTGGACTGATCAAATTTCGAAAGCTATAAATGATATCAAAAATAATCCTACATCACGGAGAATTATGGTATCGGCTTGGAATGTTGAAGATTTAGACAAAATGTCACTTCCACCGTGTCATTATGGTTTTCAATTTTATGTTGACGGGGATTTTCTCTCTATTATGTGGAACCAGCGTTCTGCAGATATGATGCTTGGTGTTCCTTCAGATATTGCTGTTTATGCTTTATTGCTTCAAATTGTTGCTAAAATGACAAATAAAATCCCGTTTGAAGTGATAGGGAATTTTGGTGATACTCACATTTATAAAAATCATATTGAATGTGCGAAAGAACAGCTAAAGAGAAAACCTAGAAAGCTGCCTGATTTGATTCTTCCTGATATTGATTGGAATAAAAATATTGATGAGATTTTAAAATCAGTTAAAACTTCAGATTTTCAACTTTTGAATTATGAACATGATGACGTTTTAAAAATGCCTATGGCGGTGTAAATGGAACCTACAAAGACTTTTATTTTATCATATAAAGATTTTAGAGTTTTTTATGTTTCAAGATCTTTGTACGAAAAGAATAACGAAAAAGAAAGAGAATTAAAAAGATTTTTAATGATAGCTAAACCTCTTTTTGATGTTGAATTTGACCTTGAAATTAAAATTGATGATCAAACTCAAAATTTAAAAACTTTAGAAGCTTTTAAAGGAACTGCAGAAGATCTTTTAAAAATTTTAAATTAACGTTATTTTTAAATATTTTTAAAATCTTTAGTTTATTATATAATAATCTAAAGATTTTTTATTTTAAGGATTTTAAATGAAATTTGAAGCAGCTTACAAGAAAGGATTTGATAATTTTGTAAGAGTTTTTAACGAAAACACGAAAAAATCAGAAGAATTAAAAATTTCGAATAATTATGAATATTACGAACCTTCCGCAAGAGGGAATTTCAGTTATATTCTTGATAATTCTATAAAACTAGAACGAAAACTCGGATATTTTAAAAACGCTAAAGGAAAATATGGTGTTCGGAAACCTCATGAAATTTTTATCAGAGATAATTTTTGGGGTCATTCTTATAATTTAAACCCTAGAATTTTCTATCTTGATATTGAAACAAGGTCTGTCGGTGAGTTCCCTGCACCTGAAAAAGCTAATCAGGAAATCACTTTAATTCAGATTTTTGATAATTACACAAAAACAATGTATGTTTTCGGATTAAGAGATTATAAACCTCAAGAAGGTTACGAGCTTGAATATCCTGTGAAATACATTAAATGTAATAATGAGATTGAACTTTTAGAAAAATATTTTAAATTTTTTAAACTTTTAAATCCTTTAATTATTTTTGCGTGGAACGGAGATGGATTCGACTTTCCTTATATCTTTAACAGATTAAAAAATCTAGGTTTAGATAAGAACCTAATGTCGAATTTCGGTGAAGCTGAGCTTAAAGAAAAAGTGACAAAAAACGGCACGATAATAATTCTTGACGCAGCAGGCCATTATTATATCGATATGCTCAGGGCTTACAAAAAGTTTGTAACAACTAAAAAATCTTCTTTTACTTTGGATTTTATCGCTAATGAAGAGCTTAAAGAAGGTAAAGTTGATCACTCAGAATTTAAAACTTTTGATTCTTTTTACACTGGAAAAGATTATCAAATTGCTTCTGAACCTTATGACGATAAAGTCCGTGAGGAAATCAGACAGCTAAAAATTAAAGAATTTAATTCTGAACCGTTTGATAAGGAAAGGCTTCAGGATTTACTTCAATTCAGATTCGTTTATTACGGTATTCGAGATGTTTATCTTTTAAAGAGATTAGACGATACATTAAACCTTTCAAAAATTATGATGTCAATATCTCAGAAAACAGGTTGTGTTATTGAAGATACTTTGGGAACAATCGCAGCCTGGAACAGTTATATAGCGAATACCTGTTATCAGAAAAAGATAGCTCTTCCTATAAAAGTTGAGCATGAAGATCCACACATTATCGGCGGTTATGTGAAAGATCCTGAAATCGGTCTTCACAAATGGGTTATTTCAAACGATTATAATTCGATGTACCCTATGAACATGGTCGGTTTTAACATGAGCGCGGAAACTTACAAACCTTTGGCGAAAATCCCGTCAGATTTAAGAACTTTGATTATGGAAAACTTTTATGACCAAAATGAAGATAGAGTTATGGATTTGCCACAAGATGTTTGGGATAAAACAACAAAACTTTTAGAAAAATACAATTATTCGATGGGAATAAACGGTGCGATTTTTGATAAAACTCAGCAAGGGATTATTCCTGAGTTAGTTTGGGAAATTTACGTAAACAGAAAATCTGATAAAAAGAAAATGTTAGCTTACGCTAAACAAAAGGAAATAATTAACGAAATCCTTTTGAAAAGATAACGTTATTTTAAAGTATTTTATTTTTTATATTTTATTATATAATAAAAACATAAAAATTTTTTAGGAGAAAAGAATGTTTAATACTAATCGTGGTGAATATGGTAAAGAAGCTGAAAATTTTGCTTTAAATTTTTTAAAAGAAAACGGTTATAACGCAATTCCGACAAAGCAATATCTTGAAGAAAGAGGCGAAAAATGGACAGCTAAAAAAGATGCTGAATTAGGAGATATTCAAATTCTAAAAAACGGTGAACTTTATAAAAGTGTAGATGTAAAAAGAGCGGATGTTTACCAGCCTTTAGATTTTGTTGGAACAGTGGCGAAAAGAGCTTGTTCTGATAAATTCAGAGAAAATCCTGATGCTTGGTATTTGCTTTATAATAAAAATTTAACCAAAAAAGTCTGGGTAAAAGCAGATAAATTAACAAGCCCTAAAAACGGTAAATTTTGGACAACAAAAGAACTTTTAATTTTAGCAGAATAAAAAAATATGAAAGATATTTTAGATTATACAAAAGAAGATTTAGAGAAGCTTTCAACTGAAGAGCTTCAAAAAATGGCTGATGAGTGTGGTGAAAAATCACACTTTTTTGAAATCCAGCAGCTGGTACAAAAGATTATGATTAACTCTTTGTACGGTGCTATATCTTTAAAACATTTTATTCTTTTTAATGCTGAGATTGCGAAAGCAATCACAGGAAATGGTCGTTTTTTGATCAAGAATACAGCTAAAGCAATAAATAAAAAGTTAAACGAAATTAACAAATCTGAAAATCAAAATTTTTACATTTATTCAGATACTGATTCGTGCGTAGGTTCAACTTTGATAAGAACATCTGACGGTTTAGTTAAAATTGAAGATATTTTTAATAATTCAAATTCAAAAATTGAATTAGCTAATAATTCTAAAGTTAAAAAAGTTGAAAATTTAAAAGCTTATTCTGTTTCTAAAGATTTAAATCTTGAATTAAACAAAATTGTTTATGTTATGAAACATAAAGTTAAAAAGAAAATGTTTAAAATTAAGATAAATGATAAAGAAGTTGAAATTACAGAAGACCATTCAATTATGGTTTTAAGAGACAATGAGCTAATTTCAATTAAACCTAAAGATATTTTAAAAACTGATAAACTTATTACTTTTTAAATGAATAAAGAAAAATTTTTTAAAGAACAATCAAGAAAGCTCCGTCAAATCAATAAAAATGAAAAATTGTGTTGTGACAGTTTAGTCTTTAAATATATAAGAATTTTTAAAGAGATAAATTTTTTAGGTGATTGGGAAGAACGATTTAGAAAAATTTTAAAATTGCCAAAATATGGATTTACATTAGAAAGATGTATAACAGTTTATGGTGAAGAATTAGGAACTAAAAAATTTAAACAATATTCTGAAAGACAAGCATACACAAATTCAAAAGAATATAAAGGAATGACAGATGCTCAATTTAAAGAATATAATCTTTCAAGAGCTGTTACTTTAGAAAATTTAATTAAAAGGTACGGTGAAGAAAGGGGAAAAGAAGCTTGGGAAAAATATAAAGAAAGACAAGCATACACAAATTCAAAAGAATATTTTATTGAAAAATACGGCGAAGAATTAGGAACTAAAAAATATTTTAATGTAAATTATAATAAAGGTCATTCTTTAGAAAGATATATTAAAAAATATGGTGAAGAATTAGGTGAACAAAAATTTTTAAAATATATTAAAACCCATGAAAATTTTTATTCAAATTTAGCATCAAATTTTTTTAAACGGCTTGACGAACATTTTAATTTTTCGAATGCTTATTATGCGCCAAAAACCAAAGAATTTGGAAAAATAAACAAAGAACATAAAAAATATTTTTTCTATGATTTTGTAATACCTGAAATAAAATTTTGTATTGAATTTAACGGTGATGTTTTCCATGCTAATCCAAAATTATTTTTAGAAAATGATACGCCAAATCCGTTTAATAAAAATTTAACAGCTAAAGAGATTTGGGAAAATGATAAAATAAAAGAAGATACGTTAAAAAATTGTGGTTTTGATGTGTTAAAAATTTGGGAAACGGATTATAATAATAATCCTGAGGAAATTTTTAATTTAACAGTTAAAATAATTGAGAAAAAATATGAAAGTAGAAAGTAATTTTGAAATTATTGATTTAGGTGAAAAAGAGATTGATGTTTATGATATCGAAGTTGAAAATAATCATAACTTTTTTGGAAATGATATTTTGATTCATAATTCGGTTTATTTTTCTTTAGGTCCAGTAATGGAAAAGATCTTTGAAAAGCGACCAGATTTGTCACTTAATGATAAAGTTGACGTTGTAGATAAGTTTGAACTCAATTTTATTGCGCCTGTTGTTAACGAAACAATTAAAACAGTCTGTGATAAGTTAAACGCGACAAAACCTGACGTAATTGGTTGTAAACGTGAGGGTATTTTTGATGCTTTCATAGCTATTCAAAAGAAAAAGTATATCGCAAGAGAAAGAGACGACGAAGGAACGAGATATCCCGAAACTGAACCGAAAATGAAACGAATGGGTGTTGAACTCACTAAAGCTCAAACTTGCCCGTTCTCAAAAATAAAGCTTTTAGAGTCTTTAAATATTATTTTTGATAAATCTGAAGAATATTTAACAGACTGGATTGAAGAGCAAAGAATTTTATTTTATAAAGAAAAAATTGAAAATATTTCAAATTACGGTTCAATCTCAAAAGACGAATATAGTTTATCAGATAAGAATGTTCCTTATCTTTATAAAGCGGCTATGCTCTACAATAAATATGTTAAAGATAATAATCTTCAAAAATACTATCAATTATTTCGACCTGGCGATAAATGTAGAGTTGTTTTCTTAAAAACACCTAATCCTATCGGCAATGAGCGTCTTGTTTTTACAGATGTTAAATTTGCTGAACTTTTTGACGAATATATAGATTATGAAACATCATTTGATAAATTCTTTATTAGCCCGCTTCAGAACATGGCTAAAGCGCTTGGCTTCAACTTGGAAAAGAAGGTGGCGACTTTTGACGAATGGTAAAATTTCAGACGAAGAACTCGAATCAATTCTGTCTTATTATGCTTACGCAAGTTCATTTTTCGGAAAGAAAAATGTCCCTAAGGAAGATTTAGACAGAATTTTTAATACGTTCTCAGCTTTAAACGAACTTAAAGAATTAAGAAAATACAAAGAATTACAGGAATTTAAAAAGAATGGAAACAATAGAACAATCTGATATTAAAATTGATTATAAATCTTTAGAAAATAATTTAAATTATCTTTTAACAAGGCTTTTTGTTTCAGGAAAAGCTTCAAAAAATTCGAAGATTGAAGTAACCTTCGAACCTAAAGTAAAAGTTCAAAATGTTATTGATAATAAAATTATAGAAAATGTTTACTCGTTAGAAGATATTTAAAATGTTTACCGTTTTTAAAAAAATTTTAAATAAATCTGAAATTACAGATTTAGACCTTGAAAAAATAAATGATTTTATTTTCTGTAGATGGCTCTCAGGAAATCCTAATACAATTATGGTTGCTAATGTGATAAATTATTATCACAAATTACCTTTAAAAATAAAAGTTAAATTTGTTGAAGAGCTTATAGGAAAGAAAATTAAGTATATTCCTTTTCCTAAACAGGAAAAGACAGAAGATTTAAAATATATCTGCAATTATTTTAATATTTCGGAAGATAAAGCGAGAATGTACGCTGAATTTTTAAAAGAAGAAGATTTTGAATATTTAAGGAACTTGGAAAAACAAAACGGTTAAAAATTATGTTTATTCTCGAAAATTATGGAAATTTGATATTTTATTGTAATATTTTATTTTTAGTTTTAATTTTTTTAATATCCTCGGTATTTTTAAAAACAAAATATCTTTATGATATTTTAATCTGGGGAATAATCGAATTATTACTTGCTGCTTTGATTATTTTTGGATTGCCTACTTATATTGAAGAAAAACAGCTTGATAATAACAGATTTAATTACGAAAAAACAAAAGTTTTAAAAGAATTATCTCAAGGACAATGTAAAAATATCTGTTATTATCATAAAAACATATGTGTTTATCTTAAAAAAATCTGTAAATAAAAAATTTTTATATTCTTTATATATAAAACATTAAAAATATTTTTAATTCCTCAAAAATACGTAATGAGCTTTTTGTGATTGTTCATTACGTATTTTTTGATTATTTAAAAATCTTTAATGTTATTATATAATAAAACAAAAAAATTTTAACATTAAGGATTTTTTAATGATTCATTTAACACACAATGATTTAGACGCTTTAGGAAGCATGCTTTGTATTCACACAAAATACAATATCAAAAATGTTTATCACACAAATTATGCGGATTTTGAATATCAGGTTGACAACGTTCTTAAAGATCCTGATAAAGTTTTAATAATTTCCGATCTTTCTTTTGCTGAAAGGCCTGAGCTTCTTAAAAAGCTTATAAAAAATAAAGAATTTGTTTATTTAATCGACCATCATTCTTACCCCGATGGTTTTTGGGATTTTTTCTCTGAAAATAATTTTAAAAAACATATTGACACATCGATGTGTGCTGCTAAAGCATGTTATAAGGTTTTACATTTAGATAATTATTATTTAAAAAATCTCATAGATGTAATTGATATTTATGATAGATGGGTTAAAGATTCAGAAAAATTCGAAACAGCTCAAATTTTAAATGACTGGTTTTGGGAAAATTCTCTTTCTGATATCTTTGAAAAAATTTTAAAGAATAATTACAGGCTTCCTGATTCTTTTAAAACTGATGCTTATAATATTGAAAAAAGATTAGAAGATAACGTAAATAAAGCTTATGAATTTAATCTTGTTCAAAAATTCGGACCTGTTGTTTTCGTTTTAGGAACTGATGTTTTTAACAAAATCCTTTTGAAGGAAATGTCAGAAGAACAGCCTGTGATTGTTAACGTTTTAGGAAATGTCCTAAAAGTAAGAATTTTACAGGATTATTTTCCCGAGGAAACTTTAGAAAAGATAAGATACGAAATAACAGGGAAAATCACAGGGCATGTCTGCGCTTACGCTTATAAATTTTCAGGAAAAACTGAAGATGAGTGCAGAAGAGTTGTTGAAATTATTTTAAAATATTTTAACTCTTAAGTTCAGAAAGCTGCTTTATAAGTTCAGCAGTATTTTGAATTTTTACATCTTCGGAGTCGGCCTCAACAGTGATATTTGTTACTTGTTTAGGCCCTTTATCTTGAGCTTTTGAAAGATTCAAAAGAATTGAACTTATATCTTTATAACATTGTAAAAACAATTTCATATTTTCTGTAACTACTGATGACACGTGAGCGTAAGCTTCCAACATCCTGGCATCAGGTTCCATTTCAATTTCAGCCGACATAGATTTTAAAAGATTTTTGCCGGCTTCTGAAGATTCTTTTAATGTTTCTCTAATATATTTAATATCATGAACCATATTTTGAAGGTTTAAAATTTCAGGAATGTCTGAAACATCGTAATTTTCCGTTCCTAAAATAACTTCGTCAGTCTCTGAAATTAAATCATCGGATGATACAATCAAATCGTCAGCATTTTTCAATTTATCTGAAAACGCTTCAGTGATTGAATTTATCTTTTTAGCTATTTTTTCAGCTTTCTCTTTATCCATTTTAAAACCTTTTATTTAAATATTTTTAATAATATCTTTATATAGGAATTTTAAATTATTTATAAAAACAACGTATTAAGCTTTTGAGAAAAGTCTATTACGTAATAATTTTATTTTTTCAATTTCCTTATATAAAGATATCTTTAAAA
>CAMKKS010000027.1 GCA_946413485.1 uncultured Rickettsiales bacterium
TTTAAAAAAGACTTTAAAGCTGTTAATGATTGCATAATTAATTATAATATTTTTTGTATTTTATATAAATATTTTTTTGTTTTAATCGCTAATTTTTGTTTGAATGATTTTTTCAGGATCGTATGATTTACCATTTTTTCTTATTGTAAAATACAATTTTGATCTTTTTGATTGTTTATCTTTAGCAACATGTGCTATAACTTGTCCTTTTTTAATATTATCACCAACAGCTACAAGTGGTTCTGTATAACCATAGGCTGTAAAGAAACCATTATAATGTCTTATTATTATAACATTATCATATCCTTCAACAGTATCATTATACACAATAACACCAGATGAAGATGCTTTAACGACTGAGCCATTTTCAACACCTATATTGACGCCCTCCAATCTTCCTGTTTTTGTTTTATAACCAAATTTTGATAAAATTATTCCACGAGCTGGCCAAACAAAAGTTGTTGGATCTAATTTATCTACTGTATTATTATTTTCATTTTTTTGTTCACTCATGTCAATAACTGTATTTTTATTTTCATTTTTTTTTATTTGTTCATCATCTTCTTTAATGTTATCTGGTAATAATAGTTTTTGCCCTACATATATATTGCCGTTATTTAAGTTATTTAGTTTTATTATTTCTTGTTGTGTTGTTCCGTATTTAAGTGCAATTCTATAAATATTTTCACTTTCTGCAACTATATGATAATTTTGTTTTTTTTTTACTTTATCTTCTTGTTTTTCTTCATTCTCTTTTTTTTCAGAGTTTTCTTTTTTATCATTATTTAATACATTTTTATCATGATTTTCTTTTGTTGTTGTGTCATTTTTTTTATTATTATCTGTGTTTATTATTTTTTTATTTGTATCGCTATTTTTTGTATTTGAGATGTTTTTTTGATCTTTTATTTTTGTGCTAACATTAATATTACTATTTTTTTTAACATTAGTTGTTAAATTATCTTTATTTTCAGCAAAAGATACTAAACTATAAACATAAAACGTAAGTATAAATAAAAGAAAACAGCTTATTTTTTTCATAAACAATGAATTGTATATTTTTTTAAAAAAAAATCAAGTAAATTATTTATTTATTTTTTTTAATTAAAATTAATCATTTTTTTCTTTCTAAAATTATATGACTTTTAACTAATTCATCTGTATTTGTTAAAGCTGCTAAAAGTGATAATTCACCACATAATACAATTGCACCAATTATGCCAGCTAAACGTATACTTGCATTGTTTACCGGCTTATTTTTTTTATCCAAACAACCTATCATTTGTAGATTTTTTTGCACAAAGTCTATATTTTTTCCATTTCCAATACAACCGCATATTATATTCGTTAAATTAACACTAAAATATAAATTTTCTCCATCTAATTCACAATAAGTAATTCCTTGTGATCCTTCTACTATGTTTGCTATATCTTGTCCAAGAGGTAAAAAAATACTTGCCAACATGTTTGCATAATGTGCATTTGCGCTACATATACTTCCGGCTAAAATTGAACCCAAGAGATTTTTTTTATTATTTAAATCAACAATTTTTTCACATGTTGTATGAAGAATTTTTTTACATGTTTCTTTTGTTATTGTCATTTCTGCGACAACATTTTTTCCACGACCAGAAATGGAATTTATTGCACTATTTTTTTTATCAACGCATGTATTTCCAGAGTTTGATATGTATTTTGCTGATATATTAGATTTATTTGCCGTTTTGACTAAAAATTTTGATATTTCATTTGTTGCTATTGTTGTTATATTATGACCAGAAGCTTCATCTGTATTGTATGAAAAACGAATGTATGCTAAATTACCAACTACTTGTGGTTCAATTTTTAATAATTTGCAGTGACTGCTTGTTTTATTTACAATTTTTTGTAATTCATTTTTTTGTTGATTATCATTAATAATTTGTAAAAATTTTTGCACATCTATAATATTTTTAAGTTGAAAGATAGAACTTCTTGTCATACAATTATTTAAAATTGCAACTGATATTGGATGTATTTTTGAAACCATTGCACCCCTTTGTATACTTAAAAATAAAGGTGTTTCGTAAGTTGATAGCGGAACACAAATTTCATTTTGTTTTTTATCAAAAATGATATTTAAATTTTTTATTATTTTTGTTGGTATTGTTGTATTAATTACGGTATCCTTCATTCTAAAATGAAGTTATTAATAACTAAAATTATTTGCAAGCGTATATTAAATGTTTATTTCTTTATTTTTGTTTGTAAGATCATTATTTACGCCTGAGAAAAATTTACTATATTCGGTATCTTTAACTTTGCTTATATTCATAATATTTTCCTTAATTTTGTCATTATTTCGCAATTCTTTTTGTTTGTTATAATCTATATTTAAATTAATTGTTTTATATTCGCCATTTTTTGCATCCGACATTTCAAAATTTATTCCTTCTGACTTCATATATTCCGTTGTATTTTTATTTAAACCGTCAATTGCTGCCAGTTGTTTTTTAATTACATCATCTCTTTTTTCCACTAATACACTACTCATTAATGTTTGATCATTTAATATTCTATTACTAACAATTGATATTGTTCTAGCAAGATTTTCCGTT
Source organism: uncultured Rickettsiales bacterium (assembly GCA_946413485.1). Lineage (GTDB taxonomy): Bacteria > Pseudomonadota > Alphaproteobacteria > Rickettsiales > Deianiraeaceae > UBA4311. The sequence goes on from CAMKKS010000027.1 coordinate 2,598, forward strand.
CTGTCGGAAGTATAACTAAACAAACCAAGCGTAAAAAGTTTACAGAAGAAACATTTATATGGATGCATTTTTTCGTCAAGCTCTTTACTCTTTTCAAGAGTTGACATTAGTAATTTAATTTGTTCCGCGTTGTCGTTTGAATTACTAGATATTTGTCTTGATATTTCATTAATTTTTTTTGTATTGCTATCCAATTTGCTAATATTTTTAGTTAATGTATTGTCGTTTCTAGCATATATATCTCCATCGTTTGATAAAAGATGTTTATATTTTTCTGCAAATTTTTTTATAAAATCTGCTCCTTCAGCAGCTGAATATATTTCATAAAATCTTTTTTTTAAGTTTTCAAAATCTGTATATTTTCCAGCACCTGACTGAATTGAGAAATCTTCTATAAGTTTTTTGCTATTCAATGAACCTAGAAAATTTAAAAAATCATCAAAATCTGCTTTTTTGCTTTGGTCTAAATCTTTTATTTTTTTATTTCCAATATTGCTCATTTTTTTTATGCCAGCAGCGAGGGCTGTTTCTTTACTTTCTATACCTGCTTCTTTGTAATAAGTTTCTAAGACAGCGTTAATTAATTTTGATTTTACAAAACAATCTTCATTTATATAATTAAAAAGATCTTTTTGTAAAGGTTTCATTTTTTCGTTGCCACTGCCATAAGCAATTAAATTGTATTTTACAATACATTCATCCGAATAATTAGTTATTAAGCTTTTTATTATTGCACTATCCTTTTTGTTTTTTGAGCAGTATTCTCTTAATTTGTCAATATCTTCTTTGTCTGAAAGGTCATAATCAGTATTACCAACAGATATTATTCCATCTTTGATGAATATTTTGTTATAGCTTTTGTCAAACTGATTATTGTTTTTGTTAAACTGATTATTACTTTCTTGCACAGATTTAAGCTGTTTATTGTTTCGTTTATTTTTTTTTCCTCTTGCCATAAAAATACAATTCATTATATACTTTATATTTTGTATGTCAAAAAAATCTTTACTTTTAAAAAAGTTTTGTAATAAACACGCTATGTTTGTTGCTGTTAATATAAGCGGTACTGAGATTGAATTTGCCTTAATAGACGATAAAGCAAAGATTGTTTCAAAATTTAGCATATCAACGCAAAATAAAAGAACAGAAGATCAATATACAACAGAGATTAAGAATGTTTTTGATTATTTACAGGTAAATAAAACAGAAATAACACATGCAGCGATATTAAGTAATATTCCAAAATTTGATCGTATAGTTAAAGATTTTTTAAAAGCTTATATTAAAATTGAACCAATAATAATTTCAAACAAAGATATACCATTGGAGTGCAAAAAATCAATAAATTTAACTGATGTTCCTGTTGATATATTTGCCGGCTGTTATGCTTGTAATAAAAAATATGGCAGCAATGTTGTATTTGTTAATTTTGATACAATAGTTACATTTTCTTCTTGCGTTGATAATGAATTTATTGGTTATTCCGTTTTTCCTGGTTTAGATTTATTAGCAAGCGTCGTACATGAACAAATAGCTGAGTATCCAGAAATTATAATTGAAGCAACACAAGATAGTATGGGCACAGATAGATATAATGCTTTAAATGTTGGTGTTTTTAATGGCGTGGTTGGTGCTTGTGATTGTATAATCCAAAACATAATTGATGAATATAAAAATAAACAATTTAGAGTTGTGGCAACTTGTAAAAAACCTGAACTTTTGCAATATAGTAAAACTATCAATTTAATTGATCCAGATTTAAGAATTAAGAGTATTATTGAATGTGCAAAAAATAAGATGTTAGGTATATAATTTGTTATATTCTTCTTATTTTTGGTGGTTTAATTTCAATATTTCTATATGCGTTATACCAATTTATAAATTGAGATATTGCATCTACCTGATCGTCATGTTTCCCGGCTGGAAAAGATAATAATTCAACTTCTAATTCTTGTGTCCATTTTTCATTGTATGCTATTAATATATTTCCTGCTTCAAGTGTTGTTAAAATATCATTTACACGACATTCTTTCGATTTTTTTGGCTTAATTGGTATAATGTTTATATATTTTTGTTGCAGATCTTGTATCATAGATGAACCATTTGATTTATCTTCGATAAGAATACTACTTGCGTTATATTTGTTAATTATTTCTTCAATTTTTGTTTTTAATTCCGGATATGGAATTTTAAGTTTATACATATCACAAATATAAAATTTATTTTTAAAAATAGTAAATACAGCTAGTGCTGTAAAATCATTTTCTGTGCCTAAACCTGATGCACAATCTATGCTAATATAGTAGTTGATTTTGTTGTTTTGAAAGATATTATTTATATCAGATAAGTTAAAATATTTTAACCATTCTTTTTTAATCATATTACCATCTAGTGGAACTGGATTTTGCTGATATTGTGCTTCAAAATTGTATTCACCAATTTCATTTTTTATTACTTCTAATGTTGTTTTTTTTTCCATTAATGGATGCAATATATCACCAATTTTACGTGTTTTATATAACTTATCTAGTAAATAATATTTTTCTTCTTGTTCCGCTATTGCCGGTAGGTTTATAATAAACCAATCGTTGTTTATATTTTTTGATTTAATATATCCGGCTAAATCATCAACATGCAATCTTTGCATTATTACTATAATTGCACCAGTATTTTTGTCATTAAGACGTGATGAAAAAACACCTGTAAACCAATTTATTGTTCGTTTTCTGTTTGATTTATTATATATACCGACTGGGTTATGTGGATCATCTACAATTAGAATATCACCGCCTTCTCCTGTTAAAGTTCCATTTACGGATGTTGCGAATCTAAAACCATTCTTAGTTGTACAAAATTTATTTTTTTCATTCATACCGTCAGCTATTATTGTTTTTTTAAAATTTTTTTTATACCATTTCGAAAGCATTATTATTCTTGTATCTTGTGAATGTTTTGTTGCTAAAATTTTTGAATAACTTGCAACAATTATTCTTTTTGATGGATCTTTTCCTAGCAACCAAGCAGGAAACGCAACAGAACAAATTACTGATTTTAAATATCGTGGTGGAATATTGATCATTAGACGTTTAATTTTTCCATCTGAAACAGCTTCTAGAGTGTCACATAAATAATTTAAATGCCAATTCCATTTTATTTTTGTAGATGGATTTATTATTGAAAATGCTTGTCTTAAAAAATATTTCATTTTTATTTTTGCTAGATTTGAAATTTTTTGTTTTTTTTGGTTGTTTTTTTCGCGGTTAAAATTGTTTTTCATTTAAAATATTTTATTCATTTTTTTTATCTTAGGAAGTTGATTAAAAAACTTGTTTTTTATTTTTTATAAAATAACCTTGATTGCATGACTTTTAAATTAAAAGATTTTTTACACATTCTTTTATCCAGAAACTGCACTTTCGTAGTTATTACAACCTTTGCTACGGGTATATTTTTGTTAATAACAACAATATTTTCATCAGTTGCTTTACTTAGCAGAGATTCTAAAGAAAAAAAAAGAGATGATGAAAATGACGACGATCAAGAATCGTCAGTGATAGATGAAATTTATAATGGTAATAATGAAGAACAAGATAAAGACAAAAATAGTAACATAACAGATAATGAAAATGATGATTTTGTTGTATTAGATAGCAGAGAGCCAAAGAAAGATGTCGTGTCTATTGTTGAACAAAATATTGACAATCAAGATGATAGTTTAAAACTTGTTAATGGTAAAAAAAAAGATTATGATGATGTAACGGGTTTATTGATTTCAGATATCGTATATAAAGACGGAAAAGCAAAAAAAGGTGAAGAGTTTTATGACAATAAACAAGTTAAGTTTCAAGGAACATATAAAATAGTTGAAAAAGATGGTAAAGGTGAAGAGTTTTATAGAGATGGCAGAATAAAGTATAAAGGAACATACAAAAACGGTTTGAGACATGGTCAAGATTGTTATTTATATGATAATAATGGCGAAACATATTATAAAGGTGATTTTAAAAATGGCAAAAAGACAGGCCAAGGTAAGGTTTTTAGTAAAAGTTTAGAACAAAATAAAGCAGATGTTTTAATTAGTAAAGGACAATATTTAAATGATGTAAAACAAGGTATTTTTTTTGAATATGATAATAATGGAAAATTAGTTTTTAAGGGGAATTACAGTAATAATTTAAAAAATGGATTTGGAAAAGAATTTCAGAATGGTGAACAAATTTTTGCAGGTGAATACATTAATGGCAAAAGACTCGATGGTAAAGCTTCTCATTATGATACAGGCGAAGGTTATTATTATACAGGTAGAATAATGAACGGTAAGAAAAATAGTAAAAACAGTATTTTTGAATGTAAAGACGATGATCATGTATTTAATTTAAATTTTGATGATGATTTTGAATATCTTATGCAACGCGATGAACAAATAACAACTGACATTCGTTTATTTAAAGGTGATTTACTTTATTGTGATTGTGATAATGATGTATTAAGACCGGATGCTACAGTTGTAAGAAAAAATTCTAAAATTAAAGAATTTTATACAAAAAATAGAGTTTTTCTTGAAAAGCTTTATAATGATAATGGGAAAATAATAGAATTAAAAAGAAAAAACATAATAGAAAAAGATAAAAAAGAATTTTGTTATAAAATTTTTTTAGATACTAATGGTGGTGCTAAACTTAGAGATGAAGAAGATGAGGACATTGCAATTTCTGAAGAGGATTATAACGCTTATAATGGTATTTTTGTCAGAAAGAGAGTTATAAAAAAAGAAAACAGTAATTATTGTTTACAATATGATAATAACGGAAAAATAAATAAAATTATTTTTAATTGTAACGAAGACGGCGAGCCTGTAGAAATATCGGATCAAATAGAGATAAAATTTATTGACAATAACACAGTCGATATTGTATTTCGTAACAACAATGTAGAGGAAATTTTAAGATTTGAACATATTAATGATAACAATAATTTTGAGGTTAAAATTGATGAAATTAATGAGATTTTTAGGAATAAAATTTTGGAAGCAGATTTTTTAAAAAATGATAATGGTTGTTTTGCTCTAAATGAAGCTATCATAGATAATGCTGATGAATTTAAATGCACAGGGTATTTTTATAAACAAGCTCAAGATGAAAAATATACAGGAAAAGCAATATCCGATATTGGTAATTTTCCTAATGCAATAGTAAAAGGTGTTTTTTCAAAACAAAATGAAAAATATAAACTCGATGGTGATAATGTAACAATCGATGCAAATAATATTATTTTTACAGGAACGTATAGTGACTCGATTTGTCGTGGTGAATTGAGAGATAAGAATAATCGAAATGGATTAAGATTTAAAATTGTAGATGAAAATAACAATGAGGTAAATTTGAATGATTATAATATTGCCGAAGGTATTTTTGATAAAAATCTTGAAAAGATAAAATTAAGCAGCGATCCTGTTTTATCAAAGAATCAAGAAGATGGTAAAGAATATGTAGATAAAATAATATCAAACAAGAAAGTTTGTTTATCGCAAATATACAATAATAAAGTGTTAGAATCGGCCTCGTTATTTTCTGGAATTTATAAAGATAACAGAAAAAAAATAGCTAGCATGGATTTTAGCAAAACAGATGGAAAAGCTTTTACTGTTAATTCGAAGTTTTTTGATTACGACGATGTTAACAAGGATTCAATTTTAAATACATTTCATATTACAGATTATCAAATGATTCAAGCTTATTTGAAATATTCTTCTAATGATTTAAAAAAATTTAAGATAAAAAAACATATTATATTAAATACTGATGACATAGAAAATCTTTCAAATGGTGGCAATATCGGTAATTCACCGTTATACAATTATTGTGAATATAATGATGATGGTAACGTTATTTTACAGGTAGCAAATTGTAATGATGATGGAAAAGTTGTAGAAAATTATACTAATGTAGTACAAACTATAAATGCTATTAAATATGACAATCGAACAAAAGTACCAGTATCCTCATGCAATATTTTAATAAATAATAGTAATTTTAATTCTTCTAGTGTCAAAGTTGAATCTTATTCTAAAAGTGAAAATTTAAAAAAAAGTAGATTATTTAAAAATTTTAGCACTGCAGCTAATAGCAATAATCTTAATTTAACAAATTTCTTCTCTTCACAAATTTTGTCAGATGATTTTAAATGTTACACTAATGCAAGTAAACCATATAAAATGACTGAAAAAATTGTCATTACTGACACAGGTATAAAAGGCGAACAAGCGAATTTAAATTCTAGTAGTAAATATGGATTATATGAAGGCAAGATACAAGAGATAACGAACGGCGGTGAACTAAAATATAACAATTTAAATAATTTATTAAAATATGGCGCCAATCAAAATGGTATTATTGAAGTAAATAAAATTACTTATGATAGTTTAAAAGATATTCTTTTAGATGAAAAAAAATATCTTCATACCACTTTTAATGATGAAAAAATAACAATTAATTATCTAAAATTTAATAATGTTATCGATAGTAAAGCAAAATATGTTGGTCATTACGGTGCAACTGGTAAACATGGTATAGGAGTCATAGAAAATACATGTGATAAAAAAATAATAATAAAAAATACAGAAAATGTACAATTTGAATTAAAAAAAGGTGAATCTATTGAAGCTACATGGAAAGATGATATTATAGATGGTGATCAACCTGCTGTTTCTTATTCTGTAAGTGGTAAAATTGTAAAAAAAATGTTTCATGATCAAATAATAGTTAGTACGTTTGATCGCGATGGAATCATTAAAAAAATAGATCTTAAAAAAAAAGACAAAGATATTCTTAATGTTGTTTTTGGCGGCCAACATTCAGTTGAAAATGACAGAAACAAGATGGATATTACAACTCTAAATACAAGGCTAAAAGAGTTTTTAAAAAGACATGATGAAAATGATATTCTTAATGTAGATGATGTAATATTTGTCGATAAATCAGGAAATGATATTCACCAAAATAAAAAATTTAGAATACAAAGAATTGTTTTTTTAAATGATGATCATAAATACACATTTTATTATTCACCCAATGGTACTATAAATTTATGCATAAAGGAACCTATAGCTAACGAAGAACCACGAAAGAGAGTAAAATTTCAATACGTTTATGATCAAAATAATAAAAAATTAAAACTAGTGAGAAGAATTTGCATGGAAGGAAAAAATGTCAAAAGTAATGAAGAATATCATTTTTGTGAGAAAAAAGAAAGAATAAAGATCGACGTCGCAGGTATTAATAGAGAAAATGTTGAATATGATCAAAAAATAGACGAACTTGTGTTATTTAAATATAAAAAAATAGCTGATAATAAGATTACTGGTGCAAAAATAGACGAGAGAGGTAATTCATATAGTGCTAATTTTAATGCACTTGAACAATTACATGGAAAAAATGAAACTATATCATACTTTAATGGTTATATCCTTAATGGTGAATTTGTAAATGGTCAGCCAAAAGGCGAGATGAATTTTAATATTGTAAAATATACAGGCAAAGATGATGCCGAAGACGAGCTAAAAGCATATCTTTCAAATTTGGATTTTATCACTAAAGATTTAAGTGATAAACATGATTTTCTTAAGGAAAATAAAAAAGGTACTCTAGTATGTCATTTTGGCGAACCTGGTACTGATGGTTATCAAAAGAAAGTTTTAATAGATAAGCCAATTATTTATAAATTAGACAATATTAATATTATTTATCGTAAAACCAAAAAAGATGATATTGAAGTTTATGAAAAATATGTTTGCGAATTTAATGAACAAAAGATATTAAAGAAAATTTCAAAGTATCAGAGAGAAGGTGATGAATTTAAGATAAAACAAATTTTTGTTAATCATGATCAAGCTGGTATAAAAATATCAGAAATTGTCGAAAAGGAAGCATTTGAATTATTTAAAAAAGCAGATATCAAAGACGATCAAGCTATCAGACAATTTGTAGATGGTGAAACAATCAAAACCTACGATGACAAGGGTAGAGTTGATAGAGTATTAACAAAATATGATATTGTTAACAATAAAACAACAAAAGATTC
>CAMKKS010000028.1 GCA_946413485.1 uncultured Rickettsiales bacterium
TCAAATTGGTATTCTTAAAAATGTTATAGTTATAGATATAGATATCGAGGAACTGCAATTTAAATCAGAAATTATAAATCCTACAATAATCAGTTATTCAGATAACAAAACTGTTATGACCGAAGGTTGTCTTTCGGTGCCAAAGCAAGCACTTGAAGTATTACGACCAGAAAAAATAGTAGTTGAATTTTTTAAACTTGACGGAAAAAAATGTAAAATTGAAGCTGATGGTTTATTAGCTAAATGTTTTCAGCATGAAATAGATCATTTAAATGGTATAACCATTGTTGATAGAAATAAAGAACTGTCAAACAATTAAATTTTTACTCTTCTTCCTTCAAAAAATGTTAATATTAATGTTCCTAAAAAAGAAAACAATATTTGGTAAATAAATATTTCGAATATAAATACATTTCTTACTACAAAACATATTAAATTTAATGTTACAAAAAACACTAAACTCATTATCATATAATGACGAGTTTTTATATAAAAACAATAATCATTTTTAAAATTAAATATTATAATATCAGCAACACACCAAGCAATAACATTATTACCTAAAACAAATGAAAAAGAAACATCATAAAGTGCATAAAGAAATAAAGATGCAATAAATGTTATTATATTTTGTTTTTTACCGCAATAGTTAACAATATACATCATAAAAAACATTACAACTGAAGCCATTGAGTATAGAATATAGCTATAATTAAAAAAATTTGTAAAAAGCCCAGTAAAAATTATAGATAATATTGTAATATAAGCAATAGTAACCATATTAATAATGATATATTTTGTTATAATTATAATATGCAAGCAACATAAATTCTTTTTATTTTAGTTTTTTTATATTTTCAATCCTATTTAATGCTTCATATAATGTATTATCATTTTTAGCAAAATGTAAACGAAATATTCCGTTTGTTTTTCCGTTATCCATAAAAAAATTAGAAACCGGCACAAAAGCTACACCGCATTTTTCACATATTATTTTAGCAAATTCAAAATCATTTTTAACACCTAAATTTTCAACATATTTTTTTAAATTCATTAAAATAAAATAAGTTCCTTCTGGTTTAAAATATTCAATTCCAATTTCATCTAATCCTTTACAAATTAATTCCCTTTTTAAGAAATATTTTTGTTGTAATTTTTCATAAAATTCTTTCTTAAATTTTAAACCAGTTGTTACGGCCTCTTGTAAAGGCGCTGGTGCCGAAATTGTAAGAAAATTATTAACCTTTTTTACCACATCTGTTATATTTTTTGGTGCCATAACATAACCAATTCTCCAACCGGTCATTGAATAAGTTTTTGACATTGAATTACATACTATTGTTCTTTCACGCATGCCAGGTAATGTAGTCATGTAAATCATTTTATTTTTCTCATAAACCATATGTTCGTATACTTCATCGGTAATTACATACACATCATACTTTTTTGCTAAATCAGCTATCATTGTCATTTCTTCAATAGTAAAAACCCTTCCGCTCGGATTTGAAGGATTACAGACAATTATTGCCTTTAGTCCTTTTTTAAAAGCATTTTCTAAATCATCTTGATTAAATCTATATGTTGGTTGTTTTAACGGTATAAAAACCATTTCTGCACCAGCTATAATGCAATCTGTTTTATAATTTTCATATATTGGTGTAAACATTGCAACTTTATCACCTTTGTTGATAATAGATAGTAACGTAACGATCATTGCTGCTGTTCCACCGCAAGTAATAGTTAATTCTTCTTCTGGATTAACTTCAAGATTTGTGAACATTTTTATTTTTTCCGCAAGTGCAACGCGAATATTTTTTGAACCATATGAAATTGGATACTGATGAAATCTTTCATCATGTGCAACTTCTTCTAAACGATTAAGAATTTCAATTGGTGGGCCAAATTCTGGAAAACCCTGACTTAAATTTATAGCATTAAAAGAATTAGCAAAATTTGTCATGCCGCGAATTATTGAATCAGTAAATAAACTCATTGTGTCTGACAATCTTTGCATATGCATTCATAGTTAATGACGGCTTTTTATTGTCAAATAAAAGCTTGTTTTTTAAAAAAAATATTCAACTATTGCCTGTTAAACAATGGCCTTTGAATCAAATAACAAAAAAGAAAGTTTTAAAAACATTATTGTTTTTGATATAGAAACAATTCCAGATACAACGCTTGCTGGCGAATTATGCGATATTCCAGAAAATGAATTAAAAAACATGCAAGAACAAGATTTAAGAGAAGAAATGAGAATTTATCATCTAGAAAAACACAACAATGAGTTTTTACGACAACCATTTCATAGAATTGCTTGTATAAGTTTTTTATGTGCGAAAATAGAATTAGATGATAAATCAAAAAAAGAAAAATATATTTTAGAAAAACTCGATAGTTGTAGTAGTTTTAAAAGCACAGAAGAAGAAGTTGTAAAAACATTTTGGAAATTATTAGAAGAAAAAAAACCTAGAATTATATCTTTTAATGGCAGAATGTTTGATATGAATGTTTTAAAATGTAAAGCTTTAAAATATGGTATAGATTGTGGTTGGTATTTTAATTATGGTGGAAAATTTGATAATTATGAATATCCTTATTCAGATAGTCACTTTGATTTACTTTATAAATATGGACATTATACTTTGCATGAGATATGTATATTACTAAATATTCCTTGCAAAATAGGAGTTGATGGGTCTCATGTTGCAGAATATTTTGATGATAAAAAATACAATGAAATCAGGGAGTATTGTGAAACCGATGTTTTAGCTACATATTTAGTATATTTGAGAATGGCTTTGGTACAAGGTTTAATTGATAAAACTGCTTACAATAATGCTATTGAAGATGTTGAGAAACACATGATATCTGTTAAAAATAAAAAAAAAGGATTAAAAGAATTTTTAGATAGTTGGTATAAACTTAATCCAAATGGATTTAAAATAAAATAAATTGTTTTATTTTCTAAACTCTAGCTATATCACTTTCGACTACAATTGGTTTGTTTGAATTACTATATTCTATAAGTTTTTCTAAACAAAAATTATTATATTTTATAAAAGAAACTAATTTTTCATTATTTGGTATTTTTGAAATACTTGCGCAACCTTGTGACATTAACAATTTTGCACGTTTTAAAAGTTCTTTGCTATTTTTACACTTTTCATCTAATTCTTCGTAAAGATTGATTAAATTGCAAAAATTATTAATATAATTCTTTATTGCAATATTTTGTTCATCCGTTGTATCAGCTAGCAATTCAATACACTCAGCACCAGCGCTGAATAATGAATTAATCTTTAATTTTTTTATTCTATTTACTTCATCTTGTGTGCATTTATTCTTTTTTTTAAGTAAAATTCTCATCATTTGTCCGCCACTAATACCATCTTTGCCACTATATTTAGCTATAATTTTTATAAGTTCACATCTTGTATTGCTACTAATTTTTACAGAATCACTACTTGTTATCATTTCCATAATTAATGTAATTAATGCACTTGAAGCTATTATTGTCTTATCAACACCAAATTTTCTATGACATGATTCTTGATTATATCGATAATCATTGTTTTCAATATCGGGTATTGCGCTTTGCATCAAAATATAACTATGTAACATTTCAATTATTGAGCCAGTAAAAAATGTTCTTGCTTTGTTTACACCTAATGCTTCACCGAGAATATTAACAAAAAAAGATCTATAATATTTTCCTTCAGAAGATATAACGTATTCCATTATTTCCATTAATTCTTGTTTACTTTTTTCACAATTTTCATTAAAGTTTTGATATAATAATTTTAACATTCTTTTTTGCATCAAAATACGATTTAATTTTATTTGACGTGCAATTTCTACGTATTCTTTCGGAACATCAATATTATTATATTCATTATGTTCAGGAAACATTATATTTAACGACAATATTTTATATTAAAATTAGTCGCTGTCAAGAAAATTATTTTTTATTTATAACAAAAAATACTTGACTTTTTCTTAATTTTTTTTAACTGAAAAATACTTTTTTAGTGAATAAAGTTAAAATCATAGGTGTTGGTGGGTACTTACCAAAAAATACAACCAGTAATTTTGATCTCGAAAAAATAGTTAAAACATCGGATGAATGGATAACAAAAAGAACTGGCATACATAATAGACATATATCTCCTGATGGTGAATATACATCAGATTTAGCTGTTAAAGCAATAAAATCTGCTATAGAAAAAGCAAAAATTAACAAAAATGAAATTGATGCAATAATATGTGCAACTTCCACGCCTGACTTAACTTTTCCAAGTACTGCTTGTATTATTCAAAAAAAACTTGAAATAAAAAAATCAATTATCGCATTTGATTTACAAGCCGCTTGCAGTGGTTTTGTTTATGCTTTATCTATAGCAAATGATATAATGAAAAATAAAGAATTAAAAAATGTTGTTGTCGTTGGTGCTGAAAAAATGTCATCAATAGTAGATTGGAGTGACAGAACAACATGTGTGCTTTTTGGCGATGGTGCAGGTGCTGTTATATTAAAAAATACAAATAAAAATGATAATAGTTATATCATTGATACAAGCATATACGCTGATGGTAATTTTAGTGATATTTTATACACAAACGGCGGTGTTTCAAATAAAAACATTGAAAATGAAATAAAAAATTTTAATGGAAAAATGTTAAAACAAACTACTGGCGCTATTCAAATGAACGGACAAGCTGTTTTTAAGCAAGCAGTTGAAAAAATGGCTTCATCCATTAAAGATATAGTTACTAAAAATAAATATACTCTTGATGATATTTCATTAATAATTCCTCATCAAGCAAATTATAGAATAATATCTCTTATTAGAGAAAAACTAAATATTCCAGAAGAAAAATTTATGTTAACAATTGGCGAACATGCAAATACATCAGCAGCTTCTATACCTCTTGCACTGGATGTGGCTTTAAAAGAAAAAAAAGTTAAAAAAGGAGATTTAATTGTTCTTGAAGCGCTTGGCGCTGGTCTAACATGGGGAAGCGCATTAATAAGACTATAAACTAATTATAAACTATTATTGCATTTTATTTTTTTAAAAATTTTACTTTCATAAGGGGTTATAGCGCAATTGGTAGAGCATCTGTATCGCATACAGGGGGCTGTGGGTTCAAATCCCATTAACTCCACAATTTATAACTTACCAATTAATTTTTTTCAATTTATCATTAATAGTTTTTTGTGTAATTTTTGTATATTTTTGTGTTGTTGCTAGATTCGAATGACCTAAAAGTTCCTGTATTTGATTAATATTGGCACCATTTTCTAACAAAGAACTAGCAAATGAATGTCTCATGATATGAGGTGAAAAATATTGTAAATTTTTGTTTATTTTTATTTTTTGAAAAAACCTTTCTGCTTCTCTTGCTGTTAGTTGTTTTTTTTTTGAATTTAAAAAAACAAAATCATTAGCACTAATTTTAATGTTATTATCTAATAGTTTTTTTTTGTACTCGTTATAATATTCAATTACTATATCAATAATAGGAACAATTCTTTCTTTTTTTCCTTTGCCAAAAATTATAAATTCTTGTTTTAAGAAATCATTATGTTTTAAGGCTAAAGCTTCAGATATACGCATACCGCTTGAAAAAAGCAAAACCAATAGTAATTTATCACGTGCAATCTCCCAGTTATTTTTGTAATTTAAAACTTTTTCAAAACTATCTATTATTTCCTTAATTTGTTCATACCCTATTGCTTTTGGAATTCCACTATTGTCCTTTAAGCCATTCATGTTTAGAATAACCTCATTTCTTACATTGTAAGTTTCATTTAAAAAAACAAAAAACATTTTAATTGCCACAATTTGTCGTGAAATAGTACGATTTGAAACTAAATTTCTTCTACTGATTAACCACTCTCTTACATCCTTATTATTAATTGTTTTTAATGATTTTATGTCATTCAAATCTTTTTTTAAAAATTTACAAAAATTTTGTAAATCTCTTAAATATGATTCTACAGTATTATCTGAAGCCGATCTATTTATACGTAAAAAAGTTTTGAAAGATTCTAAAAGATTCATTATAATAAAACAATTTAAATAATATTTAAAAGTCAAAATCAAAAAAATCGTAACCCATTATCAAAGTTATTTATCGAATTATTATTGTCGTCTTCTTTAATTTCTTTTTCTTCTTCATTACTATGTCTCTCATCGACAAATAATATTTAAATATTATTATTTTCACTATTCTTATTAATAAGATTATCTTGCACATTATTCACTTCAACCCAACATTTACCATCTTTTTTTATAACTTTACTAGCTTCAACCCATTTACCATTTTCATCTTTAAAAGCTTCATGTAGAACCATTCCTTGTGTAATAAGACGTTTAAATGGTTCAAGATTTTGTAAATCTTTTTCAGAAAAATAACCACAATCAGCAAGCGCTTTAACGAAAAATCTTGAATAAAGTAAATGTAAAATTGCATGTTCTATTCCACCGACATAATCTTGAACTGGCATAATGTTTTTAACATCACTTGAATTAAATGGTTTTTTATCATCATTTGGTGAAAGATATCGTAAAAAATACCAACTACTTTCAAAAAAAGTATCAAAAGTATCAGTTTCACGAGTTGCATTACCGTCACATGCAGGACATTTACAATATTTCCAAGTAGGATGTTTATCTAATGGATTACCTTTTCCATCAAATTTTACATCTTTAGGTAAAACAACCGGTAAATTTTCTTCCTTTTCTGGCAAGCAGCCACATTTATCACAATATATCATTGGTATAGGACAACCCCAATATCTTTGACGTGAAACACCCCAATCACGCAATTTAAACATAACTTTTGATTCTCCTTTTTTAAGATTTTCAAGCTCTTTTGTTATAGCCTCTTTTGCTTCTTTACTTGTTAAACCATTAAATTTTCCAGAGTTAATTAGTTTTCCATTTTCGTCTATAACTTGTACATATTCTAAACCATATTTATCCCAAAATTCTTTATCTCTTGCATCATGAGCTGGACAACCAAAAACCGCACCAGTTCCGTAGTCCATTAACACAAAATTTGCAATCCATAAAGGTATTTCTTTACCTGTTAATGGATGAATGCAATTTATTCCAGTAAATATTCCTTTTTTTTCTTTATTTTCTTTTGAATCAATTCCTTTTAATTGATCTTTTTCGCATTCACTTATAAAATCAGCAACTTCTTTGTTTGTTTCAGCAATCTTCTTTGCAACTGCATGAAATGGAGAAAGACCTACAAAACTTCCACCAAAAAGCGTATCTGGTCTTGTCGTATAAACTTCAATATCACCAATAGAAGATGAAAATTTAATTATTGCACCATAGCTTTTATCAATCCAATTTTGTTGCATTGTTTTAACTTTATTTGGCCAATATGGTAATGCATCGTCAAGACATTTAAGTAAATCATCGGCATATTTTGTAATTTTTAAATACCATTGTTTTAGTTTCTTTTTTTCAACAATTGCGCCACTTCTCCAACCTTTACCATCAATAACTTGTTCATTAGCTAAAACAGTTTGATCAACAGGATCCCAATTTACAATACTTTCTTTTTGGTAAGCTATTCCATTTTTAACAAAATCTAAAAACATCTTTTGTTCATGTTTATAATATTCTGGTTCACAAGTTATAACAATTCTATTTTTATCAATAGACATACCTAAAGCATCAATATCACTAAGAATTTTTTTTATATTTTCATGTGTCCATGTAGATGGATTTGCACCATTATCAATTGCAGCATTTTCAGCCGGAAGCCCAAAAGCATCAAAACCAAAAGGATGTAAAACAGAATAACCTTGGAGACGTCTAAAGCGTGCTATTGCATCACCAATTGTATAACAACGAAGATGACCCATGTGCATGTTACCAGACGGATAAGGAAACTGTTCAAGCACATAATATGGTTCCTTGCTATCATTATTAAATTCAAAAACATTTTCATTGTTCCATTTTTCCTGCGCTTCTTTTTCAAATTTTTTAAAATCAAAACTCTTCATAATTTTTTTAAAGCATCTATTTTTATTTAAAATTAAAATCAATAAATAATCTTGTTTTTTAAATTAACATTCTTTATTAAGATTGCAAATGACTAAACAAGAATATAACTTCAGAGGTCAACAAATGGAAAAATGGGGGTTTTCTACAGATGATTGGGTAAATAATGGTATTGTTTCAGGGAATGACGTTGATATAGCAATAAAAAATAAAAATAAAAATAAAACAAGTTATTGTATTTTCCTAGAATCAAAGGATGGAACTCAATATACTATTGATGAAATGTTAGCACAAATTGTTGTTACGACATTACAAATAGAAAAGAAATATAAGATAGAAATACCGCAATATCTCGGGTGCTTTGATAATGAAAAAGGTGCAATAATTGAAAAAAAAACAATATCTACTTTTATAAGTGGTGAAAATACATTAAATTTAAATCAAAGAGCAAGTAATTTAGACGATGTTACAATTAACGTCATTAAAAAAGAAATTGAAAGATGCGGTGGAATTACTTATTACACTGATAACATTGAAGAATTTGGTAAGAAGTTAAAAGAAATACAAACTCAAACAAAAGAATTAAAAAATGCTATTAATGCAAACAATTTTGATACAATTTACAAAAAGCACTGGCTTAATGAAGTTGGAACGCTTATTGAATATCAAGAGGGTTTTAATGACACTTTTCCTACAACTGCAGATATCTTACCATATTGCTATCTTGCTGACATAATGTTTGATGAAGTACAGAAAAAAAGCATTATTGATATACTGGATGTTGTGCTTACTTGGCAAGACAACACATATGTTTACAAAGATTTGGTTGAAGTAAAACAAAGGATGTTTAGAGGTGAAATAAAGATAAAAGACATTGAAAAATACAAAATATTTTGGAACAAATATAAAAGACCACCAAAAAATGAAAAAGACAGAAAAGAAATTATTGACCGAATTGATTTGCTTGTAAGCCAAGATTTAAGAGAACGAGATGGTGATTTTTTTACTCCAAAAATTTGGGCCGATAGAGGAATTGAATATCTAAACAAAGCAATAGGGTCAGATCAAAAAGACGAACAAAGTTGGTTAAAAAACTACTATGTTTGGGATTGTTGTTGTGGAACCGCAAACTTGTTACAAGATTTTAAACCAGAATTTCAACACAAATGTTTTCTATCAAGCTTAAAAAGATGTCATTTGAGATTGATAAAAACACTTGGAAGATTACCAAACACACCAGAAAAGCAAATATTTCAATTTGATTTTTTAAACGATGAGTGGTTACCGCAATCCGAAGGAGGCAAAATTCCAAACAACCTTTGGAAGATCATTAAAGAAACACCTGAAAAATTAGTTATTTTTATAAATCCGCCATATGCCGAAGCAACAAGCAAGAAAACAATAACATCAAACGAAAAACACAAAAGCAAATGTTCTGTCACTAGATTGAAATACGAAATCAATGAAAAATGGGGCGCTTGTAGTAATGAATTGTTTATTCAATTTTATTACAGAATTTACAAAGAAATAAAAGGTTGTATCCTTGGATGTTTTTCAACT